>NZ_SMKC01000297.1 GCF_004348315.1 Streptomyces sp. 8K308
CACCCGCCCCTCCCCCTGGCGGGGTCGTGTCGGCTCGCACCTGCGCGGTTGCCTGCCGGGGGCCCGCTACGAGGCTGGCGCCGCGTGGGTCTTCGTGCGCCGTTGTCCGCCTGCGGCGGGGGCGGCGCCGCGGAGCGAGCCTGCGGCCCGAGGGCTGGCCGTCGTGTTGTCTGCCTGGCCGTCCGTGTCCTGTCCCCACCGGAGGCGAAGGCGCGGGGAAAGAACTGTCGCTCGGAGGAGAGCTGATCCATGACAGCCACCACCGCACCACCCCCCATCCTCACCCTGCGCGGCGTGTCCAAGCGGTTCGGCGCGGTACAGGCGCTCACCGACGTGGAGTTGGAGATCAGGACCGGCGAGGTCACCGCGCTCGTCGGGGACAACGGCGCGGGGAAGTCCACCCTCGTCAAGACGATCGCCGGCGTGCACGCCATCGACACGGGCGTGATCTCCTGGAAGGGCGCGCCGGTCCGCATCGCCAAGCCGCACGACGCCCAGGAACTCGGCATCGCCACCGTCTACCAGGACCTCGCGCTCTGCGACAACCTCGACGTCGTCGCCAATCTCTTCCTCGGCCGCGAGGTGCGCCGCCGCAGCGTGCTCGACCAGGTGACGATGGAGAGCCGCTCCCGGGAGCTGCTCGACACCCTGTCGATCAGGATCCCCAGCGTCCGCATCCCGGTCGCCTCGCTCTCCGGCGGTCAGCGGCAGGTCGTGGCCATCGCCCGCGCGCTCGTCGGCTCACCCGAGGTGGTCATCCTGGACGAGCCGACCGCCGCGCTCGGCGTCGAGCAGACCGCCCAGGTGCTCGACCTCATCGAGCGGCTGCGGGAACGCGGTCTCGCGGTCATCCTGATCAGCCACAACATGGCGGACGTCCAGGCCGTCGCCGACCGCGTCGTCGTGCTGCGCCTCGGCAGGAACAACGGGGACTTCAGGGTCGCCGAGACCTCGGGCGAGGAGATCATCGCCGCCATCACCGGAGCCGCGGACAACGCCGTCTCCCGCCGGGCGGGCCGCGGGACCGGCGAAACCCGGCGGGAAACCCGGCAGGAAGAAGCACCCAGGGAGTGCCATGAGTGACGACCTCGCGCCCGACCCCCGGCTCCTGGTCAGGGAGCGGGGGCTCGCCGGCTACATGGAGGCGTTCCGACGTCGGATACGCGGCGGTGAACTCGGCTCCATCCCCGTCATCGTCGGCATGATCGTCATCGCCATCGTGTTCGAGAGCCAGACCGGGAACTTCCTCTCCCCGCGCAACCTGAGCAACATCACCGTCTACATCGCGGGCCCCGGCATCATGGCGGTCGGCATCGTCCTCGTGCTGCTTCTCGGCGAGATCGACCTCTCCGTCGGCTCCATGGCCGGCCTGTCCGCCGCGCTGTGGGCGGTGCTCTCGGTCAGCCACGGCGTCAACGACCTGCTGGCCATCGCCCTCGCCGTGGGCGCCGGCGCCGTCGTCGGGACGGTCCACGGCTTCTTCTTCGCCAGAGTCGGCGTACCGGCCTTCGTCGTCACCTTGGCCGGCTTCCTCGGCTGGAGCGGCCTGCAGATCTGGGTGATGGGCGACGAGGGCACCATCAACGTGCCGTCCGACAGCATGGTCCGCGACTTCTACAGCTTCTACTTCAGCGACATCTCCGCCGCCTACTCGCTGGCCACCCTCGTCACCGCGGGCTACGTGTTCGCGCTGTGGCGGCAGGAGCGCCGCCGGCAGGCGGCCGAACTGCCCACCAGGCAGCTGAGCGAGATCGTGCTGCGCGGCGCCCTCGTCGCCGTGGCCGCGTTCCTCACCGCCTACACCCTCAACCAGCACCGCGGGCTGCCGCTGGCCCTCGTCATCTTCCTGGTGATCCTGCTGCTCGCCGACTTCATGGTGCGCCGCACCACCTACGGACGGCAGATCTTCGCCGTCGGCGGCAACGCGGAGGCGGCCCGGCGGGCCGGCATCAACGTGGAGTTCGTGCGGCTCACCGTCTTCACCCTCGGCAGCGCCCTCGCGGCCTTCGGCGGTCTCTTCGTCGCCGCCCAGGCCGGCGGCGCCTCCAAGAGCCTGGGCTCCGGGAACCTGCTGATGAACGTGATCGCGGCGGCCGTCATCGGCGGTACCAGCCTGTTCGGGGGCCGCGGCTGGATCTGGTCGGCGCTCCTCGGCACGCTGGTCATCCAGTCCATCACCACCGGGCTCAACCTCATGGGCATGTCCAGCGAGATCCAGTACATGATCACGGGCTCGGTGCTGCTGCTCGCCGTCGTCGTCGACTCCGTCTCCCGGCAGACCAGGCGAAGCGCCGGACGAACCTGACCGCCGCCCGCGCGGGCCCGTGGGATCCGTCATCCTGCGGGCCCGCCGGGCGGCTCGTCACACTAAACTTCGTCGGACGGTCATGAGACAGCCCGACGCAAGGAGGAACGGTGCCGTTGCTGACCCGTATCTCGGGACCGCGCGATCTCGACCGGCTGAGCCCCGAGCAGCTGGACGAGCTGGCCGGCGAGATCCGCTCCTTCCTCATCAGCGCCGTCGCCAGAACCGGCGGCCACCTCGGCCCCAACCTCGGCGTCGTCGAGCTCGCCATCGCCCTGCACCGGGTGTTCGACTCGCCGCGTGACCGCATCCTCTGGGACACCGGCCACCAGAGCTACGTCCACAAGCTGCTCACCGGCCGGCAGGACTTCTCGCGGCTGCGCGCCAAGGACGGCATCTCCGGCTACCCGTCCCGCGCCGAGTCCGAGCACGACGTGATCGAGAACAGCCACGCCTCGACCGTCCTCGGCTGGGCCGACGGCCTGGCCAAGGCCAACGAGCTGCGCGGCGACCCGCACCACGTGGTGGCCGTCACCGGCGACGGCGCGCTGACCGGCGGCATGGCCTGGGAGGCGATGAACAACATCGCCGCCGCCAAGGACCGCCCGCTGGTCATCGTCGTCAACGACAACGAGCGTTCCTACGCGCCGACCATCGGCGGCCTCGCCAACCACCTGGCCACGCTGCGCACCACCGACGGCTACGAGCGCTGGCTGGCCCGCGGCAAGCAGGTGCTCAGTCGCACCCCGGTCGTCGGTCGGCCGCTCTACGGCACCCTGCACGGCGCCAAGAAGGGCCTGAAGGACGTCATCGCGCCGCAGGGCATGTTCGAGGACCTGGGCCTGAAATACCTGGGCCCCATCGACGGCCACGACATCCAGGCGCTCGAGTCGGCGCTGCAGCGCGCCAAGCGGTTCGGCGGCCCGGTCATCGTGCACTGCATCACCGAGAAGGGCCGCGGCTACCAGCCCGCCAGGGACGACGAGGCCGACCAGTTCCACGCGGTCGGCGTCATCCACCCCGACACCGGCCTCCCGGTCTCCCAGTCGAGCGCGGACTGGACCTCGGTCTTCGGCGAGGAGATCGTCAAGCTCGGCCGGGAGCGCGAGGACGTCGTCGCCATCACCGCCGCCATGCTCCGCCCGGTGGGCCTCGCCGACTTCGCCGACGAGTTCCCCGACCGGGTCTACGACGTCGGCATCGCCGAGCAGCACGCCGCCGTCTCGGCCGCCGGCCTGGCCACCGGCGGGCTGCACCCGGTCTTCGCGGTCTACGCCACCTTCCTCAACCGGGCCTTCGACCAGCTGCTGATGGACGTCGCCCTGCACCGCTGTGGCGTAACGTTCGTTCTCGACCGGGCCGGCGTCACCGGGCCCGACGGCGCTTCCCACCACGGCGTTTGGGACATGTCCATCCTGCAGTGCGTGCCGGGTCTTCGGCTTGCTGCCCCGCGCGACGCCGACCAGCTGCGCGCCCAGCTGCGCGAGGCCGTCGAGGTCGACGACGCGCCGACCGTCGTCCGTTACTCGCGCGGCAAGGTCGGCCCTGCCGTGCCGGCCGTCGGCACCATCGGCGGCATGGACGTGCTGCTGCGCCCGGACTTCGGACCGGACGCGGCCACGGACCGGCCCGACGTGCTGCTGGTCTCCGTCGGCGCGCTGGCCCCCGTCTGCCTTGAGGCCGCCGAGCTGCTGCGCCGGCAGGGCATCAGCACCACCGTCGTCGACCCGCGCTGGGTCAAGCCCGTGGACCCGGCCCTGCCGGGGCTCGCCGCCGAGCACCGCGTGGTGGTCACCGTGGAGGACAACAGCCGCGCCGGCGGCGTCGGTTCCGCGATCGCCCAGGCGCTGCGCGACGCCGACGTGGACGTGCCGCTGCGCGACTTCGGCATCCCCGACCGGTTCCTTGAGCACGGCACCCGCGAGGAGGTGCTGGCCGCGGCCGGCCTGACGGCCCCGGACATCGCCCGCCAGGTCACCGGCCTGGTCGCCCGCCTCGAGGGACCGCTGGACGCCACCCGCGCCTGAGCCGGCGCGGGGCCGCTGCCGCGCTTCAGCAGCCCTGGACCGCGGACGGGTCCATCCAGATGACCTCCCACTGGTGCCCGTCCGGGTCCTGGAAGCTGCGGCCGTACATGCCGTCCATCTCCATCGGGTCCATCGTCGGCCTGCCGCCGGCGGCGAGCGCCCGGTCCACCAGCTCGTCGACCTCCGCGCGGCTGTCCGCGCTGAGCGCCACGATCGCCTCGGTGCTCGCGGTGGCGTCCGCGATGTCCTTCCTGGTGAAGTTCTTGAAGAAGGGCTCCACCAGGAGCATCACGAAGATCTCGTCGCTGATCACGAGACAGGCCGCGTTCTCGTCGCTGAACTGCGGATTGACCGCGTAGCCGAGGCCGACGTAGAACTCCTTGGCGCGCTCCAGGTCCTTGACCGGCAGGTTCACGAAGATCTTGGTCGCCATGACGGGCGCCTCTCGCTCAGCGGCCACCCGGGCGGTGGCCGTCCGACAGGGAAGACTCCGGGCCCGTCAGAAACTCATCGCCTCGCGCGGACCGATCGTCTCGGCGCCAAACTCCGCCACCCGCGCCCGCAGCCCTCGGTCGGCCGTCACCACCAGGCACCGCCGGCCCGCGCCCTCCGCGCGCACCAGGCGCACCACCAGGTCGTCGCCGCTGCCCAGCGCCGACTCGACCCGCACCCCGGGCACCGAGCCCACGCCGCGCGCCGCGCCCTCCACGACCAACACCACCTCGGCCGGCCCCGGGTAGCCGACCAGCCGGTCTCGCAGCCGCTCGGCGGCCCCCCGCCGGTCCCGCCACCAGCCGTCCGGCACCGAGCCCACCACGTTGGCCCCGTCCACCACGACCAGCGGCACCCGGCCCGCCCGGGGCGGGCCGGGTGCCGCCGGCGACTCCTCGTCCGTCACCCGTCCGTCACTCCGGAACGCTCGCCACTCCGCGCGGCAGCAGTCGCCGCCCGAGCACCCGCTCCGAGATCCCGGCGCGGTCCAGGTACGGCGTGATCCCGCCCAGGTGGAACGGCCAGCCGGCGCCGGTGAGCAGGCACAGGTCGATGTCCTGCGCCTCCGCCACCACGCCCTCGTCGAGCATCAGCCCGACCTCCTCGGCGATCGCGTCCAGCGCCCGCGCCCGCACCTGCTCCTCGGTCAGCACCCGGTCGCCCACCTCGAACAGCGCGAGCACCTCGGGGTCGAGCTCCGGCTTGCCCGAGTCGTGCGTGTACAGGCCGCGCTTGCCGGCCGCCACCACCCGGCCCAGGTTCTCCGACACCCCGAACCGGTCGGGGAACGCCCCGTGCAGCGTGCCCGCCACATGGTGCGCGACCGCGGGCCCCACCAGTTCGAGCAGCGTGATCGGCGACATCGGCAGGCCCAGCGGATCGAGCGCCCGATCCGCGACCTCGACCGGGGTGCCCTCGTCGATCGCGCCGAGCACCTCGCCCATGAACCGGGTCAGGATCCGGTTCACGACGAACGCTGGCGCGTCCTTGACCAGCACCGCCGACTTCCTGAGCTTCTTGGCCACCGTGAACGCGGTGGCCAACGAGGCCTCGTCGGTGTGCTCGGCCCGCACGATCTCCAACAGCGGCAGCACCGCCACCGGGTTGAAGAAGTGGAAGCCGACCACCCGCTCCGGGTGCTTCAGTTCGGCCGCCATCTCGCTCACCGAGAGCGAGGAGGTGTTGGTCGCCAGGATCGCCTCCGGCGCCACCACGGCCTCCAGCTCGGCGAACACCTGCCGCTTGACCGACATCTCCTCGAACACGGCCTCGATCACGAAGTCCGCGTCGGCGAAGGCCGCCGCCCGGTCGAGCGAGCCGGTCACCGCCGCCTTGAGCCGGTTGGCCTTGTCCTGGCCGATCCGCCCCTTCAACAGCAGCATGTCGACCTGCTCGTGCACCCAGCCGACGCCCTTATCCACCCGCTCCTGGTCGATGTCCGTCAGCACCACCGGCACCTCGAGCCGCCGCGCGAACAGCAGCGCCAGCTGCGAGGCCATCAGGCCAGCGCCCACCACGCCGACCTTGGTGACCGGCCTGGCCAGCGACTTGTCCGGCGCGCCCACCGGCCGCTTGGCCCGCCGCTGCACCAGGTTGAACGCGTAGAGCCCGCTGCGCAACTCCTCGCCCATGATCAGGTCGGCCAGCGCCTCGTCCTCGGCCGCGAAGCCGGCCCGGACGTCGCCGTCCTTGGCCTGGGCGAGGATCTCCAGCGCCCGGTAGGCGGCCGGCGCCGCGCCGTGCACCTTGTCGTCCGCGATCGACCGGCCCCTGGCCACCGCCTCGTCCCAGGCCGCTCCGCGGTCCGGCTCCTGCCGCACCACCTCGACCTCGCCCCGCAGCACGGCCGAGGTCCACGCGAGCGACTGCTCCAGGAAGTCGGCGCCGTCGAAGAGCGCGTCGGCGATGCCGAGTTCGTAGACCTTCGTGCCGTTCAGCATGCGGTTCTGGCTGAGCGCGTTCTCGATGATCACGGTGACGGCACGGTCGGCGCCGATCAGGTTCGGCAGCAGCGTGCAGCCGCCCCAGCCCGGCACCAGGCCCAGGAAGACCTCGGGCAGCGCGAACGCGGTGACCGCGCGCGAGACCGTGCGGTAGGCGCAGTGCAGCCCGACCTCGACGCCGCCGCCGAGCGCCGCGCCGTTGTAGTACGCGAACGTCGGCACCGCGAGGCCGGCGAGCCGCACGAACACGTCGTGCCCGCCGCGCCCGATGGCCAGCGCCTCGTCCCGCTCGCGCAGCACCTCGACGCCCTTGAGGTCGGCGCCGACCGCGAAGACGAACGGCTTGCCGGTGAGCCCCACGCCGACGATCTCACCCGCGTCGGCCTCCGCCTGCACCTGGTCGATCGCCGCCTCCAGGTTGGCCAGCGACCGCGGCCCGAAGGTCGTCGGCTTGGTGTGGTCGAAGCCGTTGTCCAGGGTGATCAGCGCGAACCGGCCGCCGTTCGCCGGCAGATCGAGATGCCGCACCGAGGCGCCGGTGACCACCTCGTCCGGAAAACGCTCGGCCGCGCCCTGCAACGTCTCGGCTGTGCCGCTCACTGCATCTCTCCGTTCGCTTCTCCGCCCGCACGGCGAAGGTCCGACAATGTGGTCAGCCGCAGCCCGGCGGCCGCGCGTGCGTCGCTCACCGACCCTCCCAGCGCGGGTTCTCCCAGATGACCGTGGCGCCCATGCCGAAGCCCACGCACATCGTCGTCAGGCCGTACCTGACGTGCGGCTGGTCCTCGAACTGCCGGGCCAGCTGTGTCATCAGCCGCACCCCGGAGGAGGCCAGCGGATGACCGAACGCGATCGCGCCGCCGTACTGGTTGACGCGCGGATCGTCGTCGGCGATGCCGAAGTGCTCGAGGAACGCGAGCACCTGAACGGCGAACGCCTCGTTGATCTCGAACAGGCCGATGTCGCCGATCGAGAGCCCCGCCTTGGCCAGCGCCCTCTCGGTCGCCGGCACCGGCCCGTACCCCATCACCTCGGGCTCGACCCCGGTGAACGCGAACGACACCAGGCGCAGCTTCACCGGCAGCCCGAGCTCCCGCGCCACGTCCTCGGCGGCGATCACGGAGGCCGTCGCGCCGTCGTTGAGACCGGCCGAGTTGCCGGCGGTGACCCGGCCGTGCGGCCGGAACGGCGTCTTGAGCGTGGCGAGCGCCTCCAGCGTGGTGCCGGGCCGCATCGGCTCGTCGGCGGTGGCCAGACCCCAGCCCTGCTCGCCGCCGCCCTCGTCCGAGGTGCGGCGCACCGCGATCGGCACCAGATCGGCCTGGATCCTACCGTCCGCGTACGCCTTGGCGGCCTTCTCCTGGCTGCGCACCGCGTACTCGTCGGCGCGGGCCTTGGTGAGGCCGGGGAACCGGTCGTGCAGGTTCTCCGCGGTCATCCCCATGAACAGCGCGGACTCGTCGACCAACTTCTCGGAGACGAAACGCGGGTTGGGGTCCACGCCCTCGCCCATCGGGTGCCGGCCCATGTGCTCGACGCCGCCGGCGACGGCGATGTCGGCGGCGCCGAAGGCGATGGCCCCGGCGGTCGTCGTGACGGCCGTGAGCGCGCCCGCGCACATCCGGTCGATGGAGTAGCCGGGCACGGACTTCGGCAGGCCGGCGAGGATGGCCGCGGTGCGGCCGATGGTCAGACCCTGGTCGCCGATCTGCGTGGTCGCCGCGATGGCCACGTCGTCGACCCGCTCGGGCGGCAGTTGGGGGTTGCGGCGCAGCAGCTCGCGCACGCACTTGATGACCAGGTCGTCGGCGCGGGTCTCGTGGTAGATCCCCTTGGGACCCGCCTTGCCGAACGGGGTGCGGACGCCGTCGACGAAGACGACGTCCCTGACGGTACGCGGCACGATGGTTCTCCTCCACGCCGAGAGATTCCTGTCCGGCTCCATGCTACTCACCGGTAACCCGGCGCGCGACGGCGTGTTCGTTTTTCCCCCACGGAGCCGCGGACCCGCTGCGCGCTTGGCGTAGGCCGCGGCGCGGACGCGCGGCCCGCAGGGGCCCTGACGGCGGCTCCGCCGCCCGTCGTGCCGGCCTGCGGCCGTGCCGCGCCCACCCACCCGC
>NZ_SMKC01000298.1 GCF_004348315.1 Streptomyces sp. 8K308
GGTGGGTGGGGGGAATCGCAGACACCAAGACGACAGAAGGACGCACGTGACATGTATGAACTCACCGACGTGACCAAGGAGTACCGCCGCCAAGGCGGCGCACGCGGCGCAGGCCGTGGGGCCGTCACCGCGCTGGACCGCGTGGCGCTGACCGTGCCGAGCGGGAGTCGGTTGGTCATCCAGGGGCCGACCGGCGGCGGCAAGTCCACGTTGTTGCAGCTGCTCGGCGGGCTCGACCGGGCCACGCGCGGCAGCGTCGTCCTGGACGGGACCGACCTCGGCCGGCTGTCCGAGGCGAAACTCACCCGGCTCCGCGCCCAGCGGATCGGCTTCGTGTTCCAGGGCTTCCACCTCATCTCGACCCTCTCCGCCCAGGAGAACGTCGAGACGGCCCTCGTCCCCCTCGGGCTCCGCGCCGCGGAACGGCGTCGCCAGGCCGCCGCGGCCCTGGAGTCCGTCGGCCTCGCCGAGCGGGCCAACCACCTCCCGAGCGAGCTCTCCGGCGGCCAGCAGCAACGCGTCGCCATCGCCCGGGCGTTGGCCAAGCGCCCCCAGGTGCTGCTCGCCGACGAGCCTACCGGCAACCTCGACGAGTCCACCCGCGACGAGGTCATGGACATGCTGGAGAGCCGGTGGCGCGAGCTCGGCCTGACCTTCGTCATGGTCACGCACGACAGCGCGCTGGCCCGCCGCGCCGACCGGGTGGCCCGCATCGCCGACGGCCGGATCGAGGTCATCGAGAAGGTCAGCGAGAACGTCAGCGAGAACGTCAGCGAGCGCGCGGACGCGGAGCCGACGGATCAGCTGCCGCCGAAGGGGCTGTCGATGACGTAGCGCCAGCGCCCGTCGGCGCCGCGCCGCGCCACGTCCGTGGCGGTGGCGCGGATCCCGGCGGCCGGGATCTCCCAGTCGACGACCAGCAGCGCGACGTCCCCCGCGACGCTGACCGAGCGCGGCCGCACCGTGATCGGCTCGCCGAGCCCGAGGAACTTGTCGTTGGCCCGTTCGATCTCGGCCCTGCCCCGGGCGACGGGGCCCGACCGCGGCACGAACACGGCGTCCGCCGCGTACAGGTCGAGCACGGCGTCCCGGTCGCCGCTGTTGAAGCGCGCGGCGAACGCGGCGGGCACCTCGTCCGGAGCGGCGGGAAGGGTCGGCGCCACGGCGGCTTCTCCTATCGTGGAAGGCTCTGTCCGGCCCCCAACGTTAGGAGGCGCCCCCGTGACTCACCCAACGGTTGGCCACGCGCCCGGGCTGCCCGACGACCCGCGTGCCCGGGTCACGGCGCCCGCGCCCGGCTGCCCTGTGGAGCTCGCGCTCGACGCGCTGCGCGGCCGGTGGACGACCCTGGTCGTGCGCGAACTCCTCGCCGGGCCGCGCACGTTCAGCCAGCTCTCGGCCGCCCTGCCGACGCTCTCCGACAAGGTGCTCGCCGACCGGCTGCGGCACCTCACCGAGGCGGCCGTGCTCGACCGGGACCGCGTCCCCGGCTGGCCGCCCCGCGTGTGCTACCGCCTCACCAAGCGCGGGCGCGGTCTCGGGCCGGTACTCCAGGCGCTGTGGGACTGGGGTGCCCGTTACGCTGGCGACCATGACGCCGAAGAGACGACTGGTACTGGCCTCGCAGTCCCCCGCCCGGCTCGGTCTGCTGCGGCAGGCGGGTCTCGCCCCTGAGGTGATCGTCAGCGGCGTCGACGAGGACGCCCTCACCGCCGAGACCCCGGAGCGACTCGCGCAGGTGCTCGCCAACGCCAAGGCCGAGGCCGTCGCCGCCCGCCCCAAGGCGGCCGGCGCGCTGGTCGTCGGCTGCGACTCCCTGCTCGAGCTCGACGGCCGCCCGCTGGGCAAGCCGGCCGACGCCGAGGAGGCCGTCGCGCGCTGGAAGTCCATGCGCGGCCGGGCCGGCGTGCTCCGCACCGGGCACTGCCTGATCGACACCGTCGACGGGCGGCGGGCGAGCGGCGTGGCGTCCACCACCGTGCACTTCGGCGAGCCGACCGACGACGAGATCGCCGCCTACGTCGCCTCGGGCGAACCCCTGTACGTCGCGGGCGCGTTCACCCTCGACGGTCGCTCCGCGCCGTTCGTCCACCACATCGAGGGCGACGCCGGCAACGTGATCGGGCTCTCCCTGCCGCTGCTGCGCGACCTGCTACGCGACGGCCCCGGGATCCCCATCACCGACCTCTGGGCCTGAGGCGGCGGCCGCCCCGGGCAGGCCCGGGTACGCGGGATCGGGATAGATCGGGATAGAGCGTCAACGTCAGCACGATCAGCGCGAAGACGACCATCAGACCCGCGAACGCCGACCACCCCACGAGCCCCACGGCCAACGCGCCGAACACCGCGTGCACCACCGCGCCGCCGACGAGCACCACCCGGGCGAGCCGGCGCGGCGGCCGGTCCGTCACGGAGACCCGGGCCAGCAGCACGCCGCACAGCAGCAGGAAGGCGGCGAGCACCGCGCCGCCCACCCACGCCGACACGCTGATCGTCGTGGCCGAAACCCCGCCCACGGACATCTCCTGCCGGTCGGCCACCAGGCCGAGAATCCACTGCAGCAGCCCGAGGACCGCCGCCGCACCGAAGACCACCACCGCCGCCACCGCGGCCACGCCTCGTCTGCCCCGGTTCACGCCGCGCACGCTACTGCCGGGTAAAGCCGACGGCAACCCCCCTCGACCGGGCGGCAAAGAATCCCGCCGAGCCTTGTGCGCTTTCCACAAAACGAGGCCGTCCTTGATGTCTCGGACCACCCGAGTTTCAGTCCGCCGCCGGAATCAGAACGCAAAGCTCAGCAAGGCGCGTACCTTGGGACAGCAAGGATTTTCGTCGGACGGGGGCACCGCGCTCACCAGTCGTGTGGGCAAGGTCACTCCTGTGGGCGACTCGTTGCGAGGTGTCGCCAGTACCTAAAATCCCCTTGTTCCGAGGAGGGAGCCATCGTGCGCAAGGTGCTCATCGCCAACCGCGGCGAAATCGCCGTCCGGGTCGCCCGGGCATGCCGGGACGCCGGCATCGCCAGCGTGGCCGTCTACGCCGAGCCGGACCGGGACGCGGTGCATGTCCGCGCAACCGACGAGGCGTTCGCGCTGGGCGGTGACACCCCGGCGGCCAGCTATCTGGACATCGAGAAGGTGCTCAAGGCGGCGGCCGACGCCGGCGCCGACGCCATCCACCCCGGCTATGGGTTCCTGTCAGAGAACGCGGAGTTCGCGCAGGCCGTGATCGACGCCGGCCTCACCTGGATCGGCCCGCCGCCGGCCGCCATCCGCTCGCTGGGCGACAAGGTCGCCGCCCGCCACATCGCGCAGCGCGCCGGCGCGCCGCTGGTCGCCGGCACCACCGACCCGGTCTCCGGCGCCGACGAGGTGGTCGCGTTCGCGCGGGAGCACGGCCTGCCGGTGGCCATCAAGGCCGCCTTCGGCGGTGGCGGCCGCGGGCTCAAGGTGGCCCGCACGATCGAGGAGATCCCCGAGCTCTACGACTCGGCGGTGCGCGAGGCGGTGGCCGCCTTCGGCCGCGGCGAGTGCTTCGTCGAGCGCTACCTGGACCGGCCGCGGCACGTTGAGACCCAGTGCCTGGCCGACCGGCACGGCAACGTGGTGGTGGTCTCCACCCGCGACTGCTCGCTCCAGCGCCGCCACCAGAAGCTGGTCGAGGAGGCCCCGGCGCCGTACCTGAGCGACGAGCAGAACGCGGAGCTCTACCGCGCCTCCAAGGCCATCCTCCGCGAGGCCGGCTATGTCGGCGCCGGCACCTGCGAGTTCCTCGTCGGCCAGGACGGCACGATCTCCTTCCTGGAGGTCAACACCCGCCTGCAGGTGGAGCACCCGGTCTCCGAGGAGATCACCGGCATCGACCTGGTGCGGGAGCAGCTGCGCGTCGCCGAGGGCGAGGAGCTGGGGTACGACGATCCCGAACTGCGCGGTCACTCCATCGAGTTCCGCATCAATGGCGAGGACCCGGGCCGCAACTTCCTGCCGGCGCCCGGCACGGTGACGACGTTCGTGCCGCCGCTCGGCCCCGGCGTGCGGGTGGACACGGGCGTCGAGTCGGGCTCGGTCATCGGCCCGGCGTGGGACTCGATGCTGGCCAAGCTGATCGTCACCGGCGCGACCCGGCGCCAGGCCCTGGAGCGGGCGGCGCGGGCGCTGGCCGAGTTCCGGGTCGAGGGCATGGCGACGGTGATCCCGTTCCACCGCACGGTGGTGAAGGACCCGGCGTTCGCTCCCGAGGTCACCGGCCGGGAGGGCGAGCCGTTTCACGTCCACACCCGGTGGATCGAGACCGAGTTCGTGAACGGTCTCGCCGCCTACGACGGCGCGGCCGTCGACGTGGAGGCGGCGGAGGGCACGGTCCGCGAGACGGTGGTGGTCGAGGTCGCCGGCAAGCGGCTCGAGGTGTCGCTGCCGGCCACGCTGGCGATGCCGCTGGCCCGTGCGGCGGTGGCGGGCGGCGCCCGCCCGGCCCGCCGCAAGCAGAGCAAGCGCGCCGCCTCCGGCGCGACGGGCGACGCGCTGGCCTCCCCGATGCAGGGCACGGTCGTCAAGGTCGCCGTGGAGGAGGGCCAGCAGGTCTCCGAGGGCGAGCTGGTGATCGTCCTGGAGGCGATGAAGATGGAACAGCCGATCAACGCGCACCGCACCGGCACCGTGACGGCCCTGAAGGCCGAGGTCGGCGCATCCCTCTCCTCGGGTGCGGTGATCTGCGAGATCAAGGACTGAGAAGTGGAGGCGGTCCGCGCGGCACGGGCCGTGCGGACCGGGGTCAGCCGGGCACTCGGCCGACGTGTTCGATGTGAGGAACGCGCGCCTCGAGGCGGTACAGGATGCGCCAGGAGCCGTGCCGCAGGCGGCGGTGGTCCGTGCCCCACGGGTGAGAGCCTGCCGGTCGAGGGTCCTCGACCGGCTGGTCCGTGGCCCGCAGCAGGGTGTCGACCCCGAGTGGGTCCTCCTTGAGGTGACCGGCGGCGGCATTGAGCGCCGCCGGCTCCCACTGGACCCGCCAGGTCACTCGTTTCTCCCGGCCGCGTCGAGCAGAGCCCGGCGCGCCTCGCTGTGCGGCACCGGCGTCTCGGTGCGGCCGAGGGCGCGATCTCGCTCAAGACGAGCGAGAGCCAGAGCGTCCTCCAGGTCTTCCAACTCGGCCGGAGAGATGAGGACGGCCGTGGGAACGCCGCGATCGGTCAGTGTGATGTGCTCGTGTTGGGCGGCTCGACGCGCCAGATCGCCGAGCCTGCCTCGCGCTTCCGCGATGGGATATGTAGCCGACATACCGTACACCTGGATTACAGATCCGCCCGGCTGATCCGCCCGAACACATATGCCGAACGCATTTTCGCTACGATCTGCTCTCGCGTCGTGACCGTGTCGTGACGCGGCGCCTCGGACGGGGCGTCAACCGGCGTGTTTTCCAAGGGCATGGAGGACGATCGGCGATGCGTTTACCGCTGGAGTGGGAACTGCGGACCGCTTCCTGGCGCAAGTCCAGCTACAGCAACGGGGACGGCGGTGAGTGCGTCGAGGTGGCCAGAGGGCTCGCCGGGGCGCTCCCCGTGCGGGACAGCAAGGGTCCCGGCAAGCCCGTGCTGGTCTTTCCGCACCGCTCCTGGCAGGCATTCCTCACCACCCTCTGAGCCACCGCGTGAGCCACCCCGCGCGCCGTCAGCCGTCCAACCTGCGCAGCATCCGAGGGCCGCGCGGCACCGGCAGCGGCACCTCGCGGCGCCCCACGCCGCCCGGCGGCTCGCCGGGCTGCTTGGCGACGCCACCCGCCAGGGCGATGCGGACGCCCTGCGCGGCCAGCGCCTCGAGCACGGTCGCCGCTTTGTCGCCGTCGCCCGGTGGCGGCTGGTCCGTCACCAACTGCGCGATGTGGTCCGAGGGCACGGTCTGGAAGGCCGTGTCCAGGCCGAGCTTGGTGTGGTCGGCGAGCACCACCACCTCGGCCGCCGCCCGCACCAACGCCCGGTCCACGCTGGCGGCCAGCATGTTGGACGTCGAGAGGCCACGGTCGGCGGTGAGCCCCGAGCCGGAGAGGAACGCCCGGCTCACCCGCAGACCGAGCAGCGACTGCTCGGCGCCGCTGCCGACCAGCGCGTAGTGCGAGCCGCGCAACGTGCCGCCGGTCATGACCACTTCGACCCGGTTGGCGTGTGCCAGCGCCTGCGCCACCAGCAGCGAGTTGGTGACCACCGTGAGCCCCGGGACCCGCGCCAACCGGCGCGCCAGCTCCTGGGTGGTGGTGCCGGCGCCCACCACGATGGCCTCCCCCTCCCGCACCAGGCCGGCCGCGTACTCCGCGATGGCGGTCTTCTCCGCCGTCGCGGCCATCGCCCGCTGGGGAAAACCCGACTCCCGGGTGAAGCCACCGGGGAGGACCGCGCCACCGTGCCTGCGGTCCAGCAGTCCTTCGGCCTCCAGAGCGCGCACATCGCGCCGCACGGTCACCTCGGAGGTCTGGACAACCCGGGCGAGCTCCCGGAGCGAGACCGCCCCGTTGGCCCGCACCATTTCGAGAATCATCTGACGACGTTCAGCAGCGAACACGGAACTGACAGTAACCTGAACGACCGTCTGCTTTCAGCAGGTTGCGGGGATTTTCCGAAGTTGTCTGTGCGCACGCCCCCGGCGTGCTATGCACCCATGCGCCCGCCCGCGCGATCCACGCGCTGACCAGTGCCTACTGTTCCTCGCTCGCCCTGCGGGTGTGCAGCTGCCGGGCCGCCTCGGCGATCGAGCCGGACAGAGACGGGTACACAGTGAACGCCTTTGCGATCTGTTCCACCGTCAGACTGTTGTCGACCGCGATCGAAATCGGATGAATGAGCTCGCTCGCCCGCGGCGCGACGACCACGCCGCCCACCACGATCCCCGTCCCCGGACGGCAGAACAGCTTCACGAAGCCGTCCCGCACGCCCTGCATCTTGGCCCGCGGGTTGCGCAGCAGCGGCAGCTTCACCGTCCGCGCGTCGATCCGGCCCTCGTCGACGTCGGCCTGCGTGTAGCCGACGGTGGCGATCTCCGGGTCCGTGAAGATGTTCCCCGAGACCGTGTTCAGGTCGAGCGGCGCCACCGCGTCGCCCAGGAAGTGGTACATCGCGATCCGGCCCTGCATCGCCGCCACCGAGGCGAGCGCCAGCACACCCGTGCAGTCCCCCGCCGCGTACACGCCGGGCGCCGTCGTCCGCGACACCTTGTCCGTCCAGATGTGCCCGGACTCCTTCAGCCTGACCCCGGCCTCCACCAGACCCATGTCCGAGGTGTTCGGCACCGCGCCCACCGCCATCAGGCAGTGCGTGCCGGAGATCGTCCGGCCGTCCTGGAGGGTGATCTCCACCCGGTTCCCCACCCGCTTCGCGGCGGCGGCGCGCGAGCGCGCCATCACGTTCATCCCGCGGCGCCGGAACACGTCCTCGAGCACGGCCGCCGCGTCCGGGTCCTCGCCGGGCAGCACCCGGTCCCGCGAGGAGACCAGCGTCACCCGGGAGCCGAGCGCCTGGTAGGCGCCGGCGAACTCGGCGCCCGTCACCCCGGAGCCGACCACGATCAGCTCCTCGGGCAGCTCCTTCAGGTCATAGACCTGCGTCCAGGTCAGGATCCGTTCACCGTCCGGACGCGCGTCCGGCAGCTCGCGCGGCTGGCCGCCGGTGGCGATCAGCACGCAGTCCGCCTCGAGGTCGAGCGGCGCGCCGTCCTCCGTGTCGAGCACCGTGACCCGGCGTGAGCCGTTGGGCCCCTGGTGCGGCTCGAGCCGGCCGCGCCCCCGCACCACCCGCACGCCGGCCCGCGTCACCGAGGCCGTGATGTCGTGCGACTGGGCGAGCGCGAGCCGCTTCACCCGGCGGTTGACCCGGCCCAGGTCGACGCCGATGCCGCGCACCTCGTCCCCGACGCCGTCCCCGTCGTGGTCTATCTCGATGCCGAGCTCCTCGTGCGAGGAGTCGAAGCTCGTCATCACCTCGGCCGTGGCGATCAGCGTCTTGGACGGCACGCAGTCGGTCAGCACCGAGGCACCGCCGAGGCCCGCCCGGTCGACAATGGTCACTTCGGCCCCGAGCTGCGCCGCCACGAGCGCCGCCTCGTAGCCGCCGGGTCCGCCACCAATGATCACGATCCGAGTCACGTCTCCAGTGTCTCGTACGACCGGTCGAATCTCCCGCCCGGCCCCGCGGTCGGTCGTGCCACCGCTTCGGCCGGTCACCCCCGCCTCTCCCGTACGCTCAGTCCCATGTCGCTCTACGCCGCATACGCCGGAAACCTTGACCCCCGGCTGATGTCCCGCCGCGCCCCGCACTCGCCCCTGCGCGTCACCGGCTGGCTGACCGGCTGGCGGCTCACCTTCGGCGGTGAGGAGATGGGCTGGGAGGGCGCCCTGGCCACCATCGTTGAGGACCCGATCTCGGACGTCTTCGTCGCCCTCTACGACATCGCGCCGATGGACGAGGAGGCGCTCGACCGCTGGGAGGGCGTCGGCCTCGGCATCTACCGCCGCACCCGGCTCCGCGTCCACACCCTGGACGGCGACGTGGCGGCCTGGGGCTACGTGCTCAACGGCTACGAGGGCGGCCTGCCGTCCGCGCGCTACCTCGGCGAGCTCGCCGACGCGGCCGAGTCGGCGGGCGCGCCGCACGACTACGTGATGGAGCTGCGGAAGCGTCCCTGCTAGCCGGCCTGGCGGCCTGAGCGCCCCGAAGGTATCTCCACTCGATACGGGCCGGGGCGTCACGGGGTGTACGTGACGTGCTGCGCTTCCCGCTCCGCGAGGACGGGGCCCGGCCCCGTCGCCGCCGACCAGCGCCTCCGGCCCTGCCGACGCCGCCTACCAGCGGCCCGACCGGGCTTTCCCCCCACCC
>NZ_SMKC01000299.1 GCF_004348315.1 Streptomyces sp. 8K308
TTCGTAGGCCAAGCGCAGGCTGCGTTCGATGTCCCGGCGGGCTGCGGGCATGCGGTAGGCCGGCACCCAGGGCTCGGGGGTCTTCTCGACGGCCGGGGCGTTGATGCCGGGGACCTTGGGTGGGGTGGACGGTTGCGGTGCGGCGAGCCGTGGGACGACCGCGTCGAGGCGGGCTCGAGGCGTGTCCACTCCGGCCGCGGTGGCGCCGCTCACCATCGCGCGGGCCGCCGTCTTCGCGTGGTCGGCCGCAGTGTGGAAGACGCCGAGGAGGTGGTCGAGTTGGCGGGGTGAGACGGGGAACCAGCGGGTTCGGCTCTTGGCGCGGAAGGGGCGGTGCTCGACGGAGTCCGTGACGAGGTTGTGCTTGATGGCGTGGAGCAGGTGGGGCCCGGCCTGGGCGAGGTGTTGGCCGAGGGCTGGCAGTCGGTGGAGGTCGCGGAGGAGCGGGCCGATGCCGCCGGTGTCGTTGAGGATGTCGGAGGCGTGTCGGGGCTGTGGGCGTGGCGTGGTGGGGGTCCACTGCGTGCCGTAGAGGAGTTGGCCGATGCGGACGCTCAGGGTCTGGACGCTGATGGCGGCTGGGTGCGGGCTGGTCCTGGGCATGAGGGCGACTCGGCCGGCTTGGACGTCGACGTAGTTGTAGCGCGGCAGGGCCGGGTGTTCGCGGGGGTCGGTGATGTCGACGATTCTGCGGAACGTGCCGTCCACGTCTCGCCAGCTCTGGGCCGTGGTGCGGAGACCGTCGGCGGCGGCGCGCAGCTGGTCGCCGAGTTCGGGCGGCTGATGTTCGGCGAGGTGGAGCAGGATGCGGCCGGTCAGCAGGTGGCCGAGGGCGAGGCTTCGGGCGATCCGTGGCAGGTCGGAGCCGCTCAACGGTCCCGCCGGGCCTCGGTTGGCCTGGAAGATGGCGCGGATCACGCGGTCGCACTCCTCGCCGACGCGGGCGAGCGTGCCGGGGAGGTCGGGCTGGAATGCGTGGTCGATGACGAGCGCCGGGGCGGGCGTCAGCTCGGCGAACTCCACCATGCGGTCGGCGTTGGCCTGCCGGCTGAGGACCACGGCCTGGCGCAGCGCCTGCCGTGCCTGGCGCAGGGCCGACCGAACGCTGGGGCTGTTGGTCACCTGTGCCAGGCGTTCGATGAAGAATCCGAGCTCCCAGGCCACGTCGGTGACACGGTAGAAGATGTAGCGCTGCGCGCCGGCGGAGGCCAGGAGGTGGAGGTAGGGAGTGAGCGGGTCGCCGTCGGGGCCGCGGTGGCTTCTGATCAGGTCGCGGGAGATGCCGAGGTGGGTTGCCGCGGTCTGGAGGTGTCCGGCGGGTTCGCCGGCCGGTCCGCTGACGACCGCTGATCGTCGCAGGGCCTCTGCCAGGTGGTGGTCGGCAATGGCGAAGTGGGCGCGGATGTCGGTGAGCGCCCGGCTCATCACCGTGACCGACCCGGGCGCTCGTGCCGCGTCTCGCGCGAAGGTGTCCGGGTAGGCGCGGAGGGCGGCGAAGAACTCCTGCGTCTGGAACACCAGGCTGCGGATCTGCCCCGCTTCGGGAATCGCCGGGACGGAGCGTGTCGCGGTCCCCAGCGCCTCGACGGAGGCGTCGAACGTGGAGCCGAGCGTGACCGGCATGCGTCAGGACATCCGGATCGACTCGAGCGACACCGCGGCCCTCTCGGCCAGGGCGGCGGCGTTGAGCACGGAATCGGTGGGGACCTGGGGATGGTCGCTGAGCCCGATCAGCGCGCGGTGGACGTGCCTCAGCAACTCCGCGCAGCCGTCCAGGGCTTCGTCACGCGATTGTGGAAGGGACGGCGGGCTGCCGGTCCGCGGAGGGAAGAACATGTCTCTGCCGGCGGTGCAGATCTGGGCGGCGACGAGGGACTGGAGCTCGTCGAACCCGTCGGTCCAGGCGACCGCGTCGGCTGCCTGCGCACCAAGGTCGAAGGCTTCCCAGCTGGCGTCCAGGACTTCGATGGGCCGGTCGCTTCGCAGCGCCTCGTGCAGTTCGGCCAGGGGAGCGGGTGCGCTCATAAACGTCTCGCAGGTCGATCGGGGAGAAGGAATCAGGATTCATTTTCCTGCGTGAACGGGCTTGAGGGGGGTGATCGGCACGTCGCTGGTAAGGGTGAAATCCGGCTGTCGCGGCGTCAGAGGCCGGGAAGCTCGGGCTGGTGCGGGTCACGGCCGATGTCCGGGACGGAGGGGCGGCGGTCGTAGGCGTCGCGGAGGCGGGCGTCGGCGGCTGAGCGTTGGGCCTGGCGCCGGCGGAGGTCGGCGGCGCGGCGGGCGTCGGCGCGTGCCGTGAGAAGGCCGGGGGCAAGTCGTTCCACGTGGCGTCGGGCGGCGTCGCGTTCGGCCACGGCGACATCGGCCTGGTTGCGGGCCCGGGCCGCGCGTCGCAGCAGTTCGGCGGCGTCGGCATGGGCGCTGGCGGTGTTGGCCGATGCCGCAGCGGCAGCGGCGCGGTTGGTGGCGTCCTCGGCTCGTTGGAGGGCGCGGGTGGCGGTCTGGTCGGCGGCATGCCAGCGATCCGCAGCCTCCTGCGCGGCGGCGATGTGGGGCGCGCCGGCCTGGCCGCGTGCGACGGTGAGGTCGGGGCGGACGATGGTGGGCGGTGTCGCCAGGCGCCAGCGGGCGATGGCGCGGGAGGCCCTGCGGTAGTCGGCGGCTTGGACGGGTTCGGTCGGGTGCGTGCCGAGGGCGACGTGCTCGGCGGCATGGTTCCAGAGGGCGCGGTAGGTGGCGATGGCGTGCGCGGCTTCGTCCCACACGGGGCGGAGCCGGTCGCCGGGGCCGGGGCGCGGGCCGAGGGCGTCGAGCCAGGCGGGTGCCCGCGCGGCCAGCCGGGCAGCGAGCAGCGGCGCGGGCTCGTCGGTGGGGCGTTGGGCGGCGCGCCAGAGGCCACGGAGGTGGCCGTCCTCGGCGAGGGGCGCTGGCCCTGTGGGGTCCGCGCCCTGGTAGTTGGCCAGGTCGCGGTAGGCGGCGGCTGCGGTGAGACGTTCGCGCCAGGCGACGGCCTCGGGGACGGTGGTCGGTTCGGGGCCGAAGGCGGCGGCCCAGCCGGTGCCGGCGTTGGCGTCGCGTTGGGCTTGTTCGGCGAGAACGGCGGCTCGTTCGCGGAGCTGGCGAGCGAGGGCGTGTGCGTAGGTGCGGCGGTCGTCGTGCGGAGCCGGGTCGGGGAGCCGGAGGCCGACCGCCGCGAGCACGTCGGTGGGGTCGGCAGCCGGGTCGGTTTCGTAGCCGGCGGCGGTGGTGGGCGTGGGGGCGTCCGGCTCGTGGCGGAAGGCGCCGGGGTTGCCGCCTTTGGCCGGGTCGAGGGCCCGGCGGTTGCGGGCGTGGACGATGGCCGCGGCGTCGTCGACCGGCGTTCCGTCGGGGGTGAGGAAGTCGCGGGCGAAGTAGGTGTGCCTCAGCAGCCGGTCGGTGTCGATGCCGGCTTCGGCGAGTTGGAGGAGCTGTGCGTGCAGGGCGGGCCAGGCCGGCGCGCTGGAGAGCTGGCGTGCGGCGGCGGGGCCGAGGAGGCGGGCGATGGCGTCGATGGTCTCGGCCTCGGCGATGTCGCGCAGGACCTGCCGGAGGCGGGGCTCGTGGGTGCGGAGGGACTCGGCCTCGTCGAGCGCCGCACGTTGCTGGGCCGTGGCCGAGAGCTGGGTGCCGTTGGCCGCGACGACGGCGGCCCAGAGCTGACGGCCGGTGCGGTCGGGCGCCGGTTCGCTGCTCTCGATGTCGACCTGGTCGCGGCAGACGAGGTAGCCGTGGTTCTCCAGCGCGCCTCGGGTGAGGGCGGGGTAGGCGCTGTTGCGGTCCATGCTCGGCACGATGAGGGCGTGGCCGGTGTGCACGGTGACGCCCTGGGCTCGGGTGTGGGTGATGGCGTAGCCGAGTTCGGTGCTGGTGGCGCAGTATGCGCTCGGCAGGGTGACGCGGCCTCCGGTGAGGCTGTGGCGGACGTCGAGGGCGCCGTGTTCGGTGACGGCGACGATGGTCCAGATGTCGCCGTTGCGCACGTACTGGCGTGTTCGGTTGTGACAGGTGAGGCGGCGGTCGTTGGCGCGGGTGACGAGCTGGTCGCCGGCTCCGGCGCGGTTGCCGTCGGCGAGCTCGATCGTGGTCGTGTCGTCGACGAGTCCGGCCTGGACGCGGGCGGTGCGGGCGACGTGGGAGAGCTTGGCGGCGAGCACGTTGGTGGGGGTGAGCAGGATGCTGGTCAGCCCTTCCGCGGTGTCTCTGTGCCAGGCCGCGTATGCCTGCTCCAGCAGCGCGTCGAGTGCGCCTTCGTGGAGACGTCCGCGGGACGCGTAGGCGGTCCAGGCGGCGTCGCCGTCACCTGCCGACAGGGCCCGGGCGGCTTCCACTTCCCAGCGCCGGGGCGTGCCGTCGGCGTTGCGGAAGCGGCGGACCTCGGTGAGGCGCAGGGCGCCGGCGTCGCTGGCGATGAGGTCGAGCGCGCCGCCGGCGCCCGGGGCACCGAGCTGGCGGGGATCACCGATCGGCAGCAACCGTCCGCCGGCGTCCGCGACCTGGCCCAGCACGGCGTGCAGGTCGCCGGTCGCGGCTTGGCCGGCCTCGTCGACGATGACGATCGCGCCGGCCGGCAGCGTCCACTCCGGGGCGCCGGGGGCGTAGACCTCGGACATGAAACGCCAGCGGGCCAGGTTCTCGGCGCGGATGTCCGCCTTCTCCGCGAGGTTGTCGGCCTGCACCTGGCCGCCGGCCAGTCCGAGGACGGGGATGCTGTGGGCGTCGGCGACCTCGCGAACCAGGGCCATGATGGTCGTCTTGCCGGTGCCGGCGCCGCCGGTGACGGCCTGGACGCGGGTGTCGCCGGTGAACACGGCGCGGACGATGTCCCGCTGCTCGGCGGAGGGCACGAAGCCGCGGGCCACGTCGCCGGTCGCGAGCGCCGCGTCGACCTGTTCGGTGGTCAGGCGAAGCACCGGGGCGGGGCGCCGCGCGGCCTCGACGAGGTCCATCTCGGTGGCCTTGAGACGGTGGCTGGTGTAGCGGGCGGCGCCGTGCTGGACGAAGACCGGAGTGCCGTCCGGCCGGCGGTAGCGAGCGGGCACGGGCACCGGCTCCGGGGGCGAGACCAGCTCGCACCGGTCGGGGTGCAGCACCCGCTCGACGACCCGGTCGACCAGCCCGTCCCAGTCGGGTCGCAGGTGCCAGCCGGCGGCGACCAGCTGGCGGTAGGTCTCCGCCTCCGCGTTCGCCCGCGTCCAGGACTCCCGATCGCCCTCCAACGTCGCGAGGACCCGCTCGACGACCTCCGGCAGCGGCGTGATCTCGTGCCGACGGGCGGCAGCCCGCGACGCGCGCCGGGCCCGGACGAGCCAGCGGTGCGGCCGGCGCACGCCCAGCTTTCGTGCGCGGGCCCGCCACTGTTCGCGCTCCTCCTCAAGGTCGTGCGCCTGCTTGTCCGGGCGCGCGGTCAGCGCCGCCCGTTGGGCCAGCTCGTACTCCTCCGGCCGGGACGGCTCACGGCCATGCAGCTGGCGGAACTCGTGCAGCAGCGCCGTCAGATTCCGCTCGGTCTGCGCGCGCCGCGCGGAGAACGCCCGAATCACGGCGTCCGAGACGCCGAGGAACTCCCGCACCGGCCGCTTGTCCTGCCGGATCGTGTCCGTGCGGGGCGCGGCCAGGACCCCGAACTCCTCGAACATGCCGCGCTCGATCTCGGCCGTGTACTGGGCGGACAGCGAGACGACGAGCCGGTGCAGGTGCCGAGCGTCCAGGGCGAGCCAGCGGCCATCCTCCGTGCGCACCTTTGTCGAGATCGCCACGTGCCGATGCCAGTCGGGGTCCCCGGCCCGGCTGGAACGGTGCTCGAAGCCGGCCGCGATTAGGCCCTCGCCGCGAAGCTGTACGACTCCGCCAGGGCCGCTCCTGGTCCAGCACGCCTCCCGCTCGACCCGAGCGAACGCCTTCTGGAACGCGGCCCGCTCGACCTCTTCGAGCCGGGCGCGCGTGGCATCGTTCGCGGTACCCCACAGCACGGCGAAACTCTTGACCGGCGAGAACACCATCTCCCACCCCGAGCGCGCCGTGCGGTTGCCGACCTTCTCGGCCTGCTCACGTAGCTGCTCGCGTCGCGCCGCGGAGGCGTTCGGCTCGGCCTCCAGCAGCGCTGCCAGGTGCTCGTCCACCGTCGGATACCTCGGCCAGACCCGGCCCAACGGCCGGCCGGTGGTGGGGTCGACGCCGTCCTTGAACAAGGCGTCGGCCGCCTCCTGAGAGACCTGCCCCCGCAGTCCCAGCGCCGCGGCCTGACTCCCCAACCACCACCCCGGGGTGTCACCGCCCGAGGCCCAGTACGCGGCGGCCTCGCTCCGACCGATCGTCACGTCACCGGAGGCGACGGTGCGCAGCAGATAGTCGATGCCCGAGCCGGCACTGATCGGATGAAGCGTGATCACAAGCCACCGCCCGATCCGCGCCGCCCGGCGGCATCGAGAAGGTGGCTGATCATGATCGGCAGCATAGGCGGCTGATCGGCAATGGCGCCGGAGTGCAAACGGTGTGCCTGAAAGAGCTCTTCGAATTTCAGCTCCTTTGGAGCTGTACTGTGCATCGCTGTTCGCTGTGCTGTTGTGTGGTCGGTCTTGTGCTCTCGCTGGCTCTCATTGATTTTTGCTGCTGCTCGTGGAATGCGCGTGTTGGGGTGGCCGCCATCCGGGCGGGCCGCCGCGCCCGCCCGGGCGCGGCTCGTTGCGATGCCGGCTCGAATCGCAGCAGCATTCCGGGCATGGCATCGCGACATGACCGGGCGACGCAGGAAAGACGGCGTCGGCTGCGGGAGAGACAGGAGAACGAACGAAAGGAATTCCGCCGGCGTCAGCAGGCGCAGATGGCGGCGCTGCACGAGATCGACGGCGCGGTGGAACGGTTCGAGGCGGCGCGCGCCGCCGTGGCGGCGGCGTTGGCGAACGCGGTCCAGGTGTTTCCGTCCGTCGAGGCCCTGGCCGAGGTGACCGCGTTCGACGCGAAGGAGATCCGCGCTTACGAGCGCCGGCACCGGCGTGAGCAGCAGGGCGCACAGCGCCGGCCGGTCACGGCCGAGCAGGTGCCGCAGCAGGCTTCCGGCGAGGCCGAGCCGGTGACTGTGCCAACCGGGTAGGGGTCAGCCTTCGGCGCGGACTTGGGCGATCAGCCGTTCGGCGTGGCGTTTGGAGATCGACAGTTCGGCGGCCACCTGCTCGGCTGGCGTCTCGGCGTCGGCGGCCAGGAGGCGGCGGACGTGTGCGATGCGTTGCTGGGCGCGGTGGTGGCGGGGGTCGTTGGAGTGGTCGCGTGGGCGGGTGTCGGTCGCTCCGATGGGGCGGCCGCCGCCGGCTCCGCGTCCTGGGCGGGCGGCGAGCCAGGCGGGGATGGTCGCGCGGTAGAAGTGCGGAACGCCGAACACCCTCTCATCGGGGCTCGGGCCGATTCCGTCAGAGATGTAGCTGGCCCAGGTCTCCGCCGTGGGGCGCTGTTCCTCGGGGATGGTGAGGCGTGCTTCTTCGAGGTCGAGCAGGTCCCTGGGGTGGGGCTCGGTGGGAAGTGGTGGGATGGGGCGGTCTTCGACGGCGGCGAGGAGTTGTTCCTCGTCCCAGATCCGTTGGCGGGTTTCCGGTCTGCTGAGGGTGGGCGGCAGCTTCTGCCAGGCCTTGCGGTTGCGGAAGGTGCCGAGCGCGATGCCGAGGAGTTGCGCGGCGCGGGCTGAGTCCGCGGGGGTACGTCCGGCGGGAATCACCCTGGGGCCTCGCTCATGTGTGATCGCTGTCGGTGCGCTTCCATGGAATCGCGGATCACGTCGGCGAATCAAACCGAGGTGCCCGCCCGCCGCGTGAATGCGGCGGGCGGGCACTGGTGATCGGGAAGTGTCAGAAGAGCAGGTCGGGCTCGCCCCGTGTGGTCGTCGTAGTTCCGCGGTGGGGCGGCTTTTTGACGAACAGGCGGTAGCGCGGGTACCTGCCCGACGGGGGAAGGTGAAGTGCGTCGGCGCCGGGGCGCGTGCAGAGCGCGGGAGCGCCGGCGTCGACCCATCCGGAGGGATAGCGCGTCGTGATGCCCCGCCAGAGCCGCTCGGCACGGTGCGGAGAAGCGGCGGTTCGGAGGTCGAGGACGGGCAGGGAGCGCCAGCTGGGGAAGGCGTGATCGTGGGCGTCCTCGACGGCCTGGTTGGCCCCTTCCCGCCAGCCGCGTCCGCCGTGCTCGCTGCCCTCCCACGCGCATCCGAGACAGCCGCCTCGGTAGATCTCCTGGCGGCGGTCGTCCACGTCGCGGGTCAGCAGCGTCGGCAGGTGACGGTCCCTGACGCCTGGGCCGGTGCCGAGGTCGGAGTACGCGCCGCCCGGGTGGCCGGGGGCGATGTGCCATGCGCGGCCAGCGGGCAGGAGAGCCTGCAGGGCGCGCGTCCGGGCGTTGCGGATGCGCCAGTACCGGTGCTGCCGTTCGACGGCTCCGCGAGGCTCGACCGGGTCGGCGGTTGAGTTCACGGCTGCTGCTCCTCGTCTCGCCAGTCGAGGACGAGCTTGAGCAGGCTCCCGGCGGCGAAGAAGTCGGTGGACTCGCCGTCGTGGAAACGGGCTCCGTACGCGCGGTGGACGGCGGCGCGGGCGGCGTCGTGCCGGTCGTCCTGCGAGTCGATGTCGAGAACCGGGCGGAGCGCCGCGTAGCCGTGGAGGAGGAGTTGACCTTCGACGGCCTGGCGGATCTGGTCAGGGCTGGCGGCGTCGTAGTCGGGTAGCGGGGAGCTGAGTAGGACCTGGGTGAGTTCGGCGGCGGTCAGTCGGGGCCGGAGGGGGATGGTGAGTCGGTGGGAGCCGTCGCGGCTCCTGGTCGCGTCAGGGGTGTGTCGGGC
>NZ_SMKC01000029.1 GCF_004348315.1 Streptomyces sp. 8K308
GGCCTCTCCCCGCCCCCGCCGAAACCGATTTGGCAATCCACCGGGGAGGGTGTGTAAAGTAGGCATCGCCGCCGAGGGGAAGCCCGGAAGGGAAAACCCGAGGCGGACCAGGCAAGGGGCTATAGCTCAGTTGGTAGAGCGCTTGCATGGCATGCAAGAGGTCAGGAGTTCAATTCTCCTTAGCTCCACAGGTCAGAGGCCCCCTCCCGCAAGGGAGGGGGCCTCTGAGTGCCTATCTGAGTGCCTATGGATCCGATCCCGATCCGGGGTCAGCCTCCGAAGATCCGGTCCATGGCCTTCGCCCCCGTCTGGATGACCGGGCGGATCTGTTTTCGATAGACCTTCTCCGTCGTGGCCGTGGCTGAGTGTCCGACGAGCTTCGCGATCTCCTCGACGGGGACGTCGTGGTCGGAGAGCAGGGACACGAAGCTGTGCCGCAGCTCCCGAGGGATCCACTCCTCCGGATCGATGCCCTCGGCCTTGCCGAGCGCGCGCCGGAAGGCCCGCCTCACGTTGGCCGCGTCCATCGGGGTCCCGACCTCGGAGGTGAAGACGAGCCCGTTCTCCTTCCAGTCGTCGCCGGCCGCCTCGCGCTGCCGTTGCTGTCGGCGGCGCTGTACCCGGAGCGCCGCGACGGCGCGCTCCGGGAGGGCGAGCGTGCGGCGGGACTTCCTGGTCTTGGTGTCGCCTCCGTCGCGGACCGAGCGCCAGACCGCGATGTGGGGCGGCACGGGCGGTTTGGCCTCGGGACGGCCTTTGATGTCGACGTGGTCCCAGGTGAGCGGTCGTAGTTCCTCGGTGCGGGCGCCGGTGAGGAGGGAGACGACGACGTAGGCGTGCATCGGGTCGCCTTCGAGGGCGCCGAGGACCGCCTCGGCCTGGGCGAACGTCAGTGCCTTGGAGGGGCGGCCCGGCCGCCCGGTCGGCACTTCGCACAGGGCCACGACGTTGCGGTGCACCTTCTCGCGCAGTATGGCCCGCTGGACCGAGCGGCTCAGGCAGGAGTGGATCGCCTGCAGCGTTCTGGTGCTGAGGGTCTTGGCCTTGCCGGCCAGCCACCTGTCGACGTGATCAGCCGTCAGGCTTGGCAGCTTCCGCTTGCCCAGGGCCGGGATCACGTGCGTGCGGCAGAGGATCTCGTAGTTCCTGACCGTGCTCGGGGCCTTGCCTGCCAGGCCGTAGGTCAGCCAGTTGAGCACCGCCTCCTCCACGGTGTAGTCAGGTGGCGGGGCGGGGGCGGTCTTGTTCTCCTCGTGCTGGCGGAGGAGTTCCTTGAGCTTGGCCCTGGCCTCGGTCTTGGTCCGCCCGCTCGCACGCTTCCTGACGCGCTTGCCATCCTCGTCGAAGCCGAGGCTGATCGTCGCCATCCAGCGCTGCCGCGAGGCGTCCCAGTGGAGTCCGCCGTCGCCTTTACTGCGGCGCTGCGTCATCGCACGCCCTCCGCCTCGCGCTCGAGTAGCGCGACGTACTCCTGGATCGCCGCCGCGGGGATCCGCCGGGAGCGCCCCTCGTGGACCGTCCGCAGCCGACCGGCACGCATCAGGTCGTAGATGACCGACCGGCTGAGGTTGAGCAGCAGAACGGCGTCCGAGACCCGGTACAGAACGGGGGCGTCAGGCACGGAGCCGAGCTGGCGACTCGTCTGAGGCTCTGTCACCGCGCCTCCGCGGTGTTGCGAAGAGGCGCTCCTGACGTGTCATCGGTGCATGGCGTCGGGGGCTGGTCGGGGTGATGTGCTGCGCAGTGGACGACGACGGTCTCCCGTGAGTGGTCCGGAAGGCGTTGCCCGGTGGTGATGGCGACGGCGTGGAAGCCGCCGCAGTTCGTGCACGGTGGTCGTTCGCAGTTGGACTCGGGCATGATGGGGGCTTCCTTCTCGAATCGACGCGGTTCGGGTGAGGAGAGGCCCCGCCGGGCGGCGGATGCTTGGCGGTATCAGCGCCGCCCTGCGGGGCCGACCGGCGGCTTTCTTCCGCCGGCCTGCTGAGATTCGGTTGGTTCGCGATGCCGCAGAGCGTGCGTCGCATTCACAATTGTTTGTGGATTGGTGCATTGCGGCGGTAGCCGCGCTGTCGCCCATGTCGGCGATTCACCGAGTCTGCCTATTCAGGCGGCAGTTTCTCTTAACGTTCGTTTATGGATTCCAGGTGCGACTCTGCGGCGCTGGACTGGTCGTGCCCCATGCATGCCGAGGGGGTGGCGGGGGTGACCATGGCGGCCGGCCTGGTGACAGTGTCGAGCGGGCGGGTTCCGAGCGGTCGGCGCGCTCCTGGGAACGGGGATCAGCATCTGCCAGCCGTCCCAGTTCGGCCAGCAGACTCCTCGCGCTCGACCACGAGACGCCCACGCGATTGGCGACAAAGTTTGGACTGAGGGTCGGTTGCCCGGGTGCCAGGGCCTCGACTTGTCGGAGCAGCTCCCGTCGGTTCCGTCGGGCTCCCGATTTCACCTTGGTCGGGGTCTCACCCGGACTATCGTCGGCAGCGCTGCTCGGCGTTTCGATGGTGGCCGATGCTGCTTTGGGGAGGGACACCACAGAGGTCGGGGTGGCGTCGGCTCCCCGACCTACCTTCGTCGGTGCGACGGTGGTCGGGGTGGGACCAACGGATCCCGGCGCCCTCGCGGAGTCGGCCCCGAACAAGGGTGACCATTCGGCGCTCGCTGTCTCGCGGTCGGCGATCTCGACCCCTCGGTCCATCAAGCCGGCCACCAACGCCCATCCGCCGCCGCACGCTACGGCGGCCACGATCATCGTGATGACGGTGTCGATGCCTTCCCCGTAGTAGACGTGGGCCCCGACCTCGGCCCCGTACCCGGCGGCCGTGGCCGCGGCGCCGCTGGCCATGATCCATCGCCGCCGCAGGACCGAGTTCAGCACCATGGTCGCCTCGCCCACGATGACGAAGGCCTGGACGGCGACGGGCACCGCCCACATGGCTCCAGGCAGCGAGCTTGGCTGGTCGAGGTAGGTGTGCATCGCCATGACGGTCACCCATCCCGTCCAGGCCGAGGTGAGGACCAGGACGACAAGTACCAGTGGCAGGAGAACCGTGAACGCGTAGGTGGCGATGAGGGTCATCTGGGTGTGCACGCGCGCCTGCACCGGCGGAGTAGTCGCCGAGGAGGCGGTCGCGGCGGTGTCTTCCGTTCCGTAGCCGCGTGGCGACATCACTGGCCCTCCTTGGGACGGTTGCCCGACGGCCAGACGCGGAACCCGCAGCGAGGGCTTAGCGGACAACCATCGCAGACCGCGGCGGCGTCCAGGCGGTCCTCGTAGGTGACGCTGCTGCCGCCGTCTTCCACGAGTTCGAAGAGCTCCGTGTGCTCCGAGCAGGCTGCCCTTCCCTGATCGCTGGTCGGCACCGTGCGCACGGCCTTCTTGCTCCGACGGGACCTCGCCGTCGTCGCCGTGCTCTTCTGCGTGGGCGCCTGCTGCGCGGTTGGCGCGGTGGCGGACTCGGCTTCGCCTGGCGGGTGGTTGTGGGGCTGTTGGTCGTCGGCGGCGCTAATCTCGCGCATGGCCTCTCTCCTCAGTGTTGGTGAGGTGAGGGCCAGGCCCTTCGGCCGGCGGTCGCGACGCTGGCCGAGGGGCTGCTCCATGTGATGGCGCGTCGGCCCTCGATATGCAATCAGAGATTGCATATCGATGATGCAAACAGGGATAGCTTCGTGCGGGCAAGTGATCTGCCGGGGGATCACACTTACGGGGGAGCGCAACGTCGGAGGGCGCGCCCGCTGGCACCATGTCGGTGTGACCGATGAGCCGACCGCAGAGCAGCAGGCCGCGATGGACGAGCTGGACCAGCTCTCGGCCGACTACGCCGAGGCCCTGAGCCGCCTCGAAGACGCGCGAGACCGGTTGGCCCAAGGGGTGATTCGACACCTACGCAGTCGCACCCTGCGTCCTACGCAGGTCGACGCTCATGTGCCCTGGGATCGCAACTACGTAGCCAAGATCGCCCGCAAAGCCGGCGTCCCTCCCCTGAGGGAGTCGACGGTGACCAGTCGCCGCGAGCCAGACGCGAGGTGAGGCTGGCAGTCGATCCGCGCGATGAGCCAGGTGGTGCGTCGTGCACCGCCGGGCCTTGCTGATTGATCAGGCCGATGCCGGTAGGCCCGGCTAAAGGGAATGCGACCGGCCGAGACGGATCCTGCCGTCTGCCCGTCGCCCCCCGGTCAAGCCCGCTGTCCCGGCTGCCTGGGCTGGCCGCGCTGCGCCTGCGGTCGCCGCTACGACCCCGACCGGGCATCGGCGTGCGGCTCGACATGAAGAAGGAGTCCGCTCACGCGGCGGTACAAGGACATCGTGAGGAATCGGAAGCCGCTCGGCCTGGAGGTAACCCTGGTCGACCCGAACCAGTTGGCCGCAGGTGCGAGTCGGCACCCGTCGGCTTGAGCATGGCGCCCCCGCTGCGGTGGCAGTGCCGGTCAGGGCGCATGATGAAGCGATAGGGGAGAGAAGGGGCGGGAATGGCGCACTGGGCGGTGGAAAGACAGGAAGCGACTCTTCCGGCGCCGGAGCGTGTCGGCGGCCCAGGCTGGACGGCCGCGTGGCTGACGGGGGCAGTGACGCTGGCGGCGGAGGGCACGCTCGCGCTGGTCGTCTCCTTCCTGGTGGGTTTGCGGAATGAGCATTATTTCGCCGCCGGCGCCCCGGTCTTCGTCGGGTATCTCGTCGCGGCCGTGCTCATCGCGGTCACGCTCGGCTTGGCGGGGTTGATCGGCTCGGCGGCGGCCGTGCTGCCGGTCGTGCAGCTGTCGCGCTGGTCGGCCCGCAGGACCGGGCGGGCGGAGACGGTGTGCTGGTGCCTGGCTGTCTGCGGGGCGTTCGCCGTAGCGGTCGCCCTGTGCGCCGGGGTGCCGGCAGCGCTTCTCGGCGGCGGGTGGACCGTGCTCCCGCTGGTTCTTCTCGTCACGATCCTTGGCTTGGTCCCCGCCGTCCTGTGCACGCGGGCCGTGACGGTCCTGCGCGGCACCGGTACCCGGTTCGGGCTGGCCGGGGTGGTGTTCCTCGGCGGACTGACGCTGTCAGGGGTGGTTCTCGTCGGTGGCCTGGTGGCCTACGGGACTGGATTGATCCAGGCATACGAGCCGCCACGGCTCACCGACGCGCAGCTCGTCGGTACCTGGACCGACGACCAGGGCGGCACCCTCACGCTACGGGCTGATGGCACTGCGGTTGCCGACGATCTGGGCGTTGATACCGCGGAGGCCGCGTACGGCGGAGACAGGCCCGAGCGGTGCAGTGGCTCCGGCTCGTGGGCGCAGAATGCATCGCTGTCCGGAACGCCGCAGCTCGATCTCAGTGTCAGCGGATGCACGAAGGTCAGCGGCTGGCAGTTCGGCGGCACCGAAGAACAGCCCACCCTCTACTACTGGATCGGCGACCCGGATTCGCTCGACCAGTACACGCTGCGCCGCACGTCGCCAGCGCCCTAGTCACTGGTGGTTTGCCTATTCACCTGTCGCCAGTTCGATCCCCACAGAGGAGAACTCTTCGGCGCTGCTGAGGTTGGCCGTCTCATGCCACCCATCCCTGGGTAGGGGCGCTGCCGCTGTAGGGGCCGGGAAGCGAGATCCCGCGCTGGCACGTCTGGTGGCGTCTATTCGGTCACTCGCACTCCGACATCGGCCGTGACCCATGACCGGGCACGCGTGCTGAGAATTCCTAACCCGACCAGAGCCTCTGGGACACCGAACCGGTGACTCGTGTCGTCACCGGTTGAGCCGTGAACGGTGCCGTTTAGCGCGTGGGCCTCTCCTGGCAATCCTGAGTCAGCGGCGCGGAGAACCGAGGTAGGCGCCGGCGGGAGTTATGCGACCGCTGTCCAGGTCCAGGGGCGGGGCCCGTGATGCCCTTGAAGGCAGGCGATGCGGTAGTGGGCCAGAGGCATGGCGTTTGGATCTTGGTCGGCGATCTGAAAGGCGAATGTGACCTTGCGCAGTTCGCGGATGCCGCGGAGTGTGGGATAGCCGGGCCAGGTCATGACGTCGGTGCCATATGCGTCGCAGAAACGACGGTACTCGGCCTCGGACAGTTCGGCGAGAGTGTCGTGCTCGACCGCGACGGCCGTCAGGTCCCATTCGGGGCGGCCCAGCGAAGTGCGTTCGAAGTCCAGGAGCACTGGGCCGTCGGCGGTGAGTGCGCAGTTGCCGCCCCAGGCGTCTCCGTGGATGACGCACTCGGGTTGGCCCGGTGGGAGGTTGAGCCATTCCCGCCGCAGAGTCTCGAGTCGGCGCAGCAGCCAGCCGCGGTCGTCGTCGGAGATGGATCGGGCCGCCGCGATCCGGGTGTCGAGTCGTACGAAGGGATCCCACGTGCCCAGCGGGAAGTCTGGCGGCGGGAGGTCGTGTAGCCGTCGAAGCAGCGGGGCGAGGTCGACCGCGGTGCCGGGGCGGTGCGGCGGGAGCTCCTCCCAGAACGTCGCGGGGCGGCCGCCGGCGACGATCGGTTGGTCCATCGGCAGTGGGCGGACGGCGGGGACGTCGTGGTCCGCGAGCCAGCGGGTCACGGCGACCTCGCGGGCCGCGGCGGCCTCCTGGCCGCCGCGGGATATGCGGACGACGATGTTGCCGGGGAGGCGCCAGAGGTCGTTCTCCGCAAGTCGGATGGGTTCGGCGCCGGCGGCGGACAGGCCCACGGCAGCGGTGATTTCTCGCAGTACGGCGAGGGACGCGGCCTGGCGGGAGTCGGTCATGTGAGCACCGTGTTCCTGATGCGCTCACGGAGCTCGGCCACGTACGGTCGGCGGGCGTGGCGCGCCGACGCCGCGAGCAGGTCGCGCACGTCCGACACGGCACGCTTGGAGCGTAGTTGGCCGATCTCGTCGAGGGCGCGGTTGGCGATGACCGTGGCTTCCTGCGGGTCGCCGGTGGTCATGGTCAGGGTGGCGAGCTTGGTGCCGGAGAGCGCGCGGGAGCGGACGTACGCGTCGGTGTGGTGCGCGATCGCGGTGCGGAGGCGCGCGGCGGCGAGCGCTGGGGACTGGCCGGGGAGCAGCGCGATGTCGAAGGCAGCGTGCCCGGTGTCGCCGTGGTGCTGGGCGTAGTCGTAGTACGCCATCCACGCCGGGTCCTCGGCCTCGTCGGCGTGGGCGAAGGTGTCGTCGGCGTGGCCGATGGCGGCCAGCGTCTCCTGGCGCGCGCCCATCTTGGCCAAGGCCCTGGCGCGTGCGACGTGCAGCATGCCGCGTTCGCGCGGGGTGAGTCGGTCGGCCCGGACGAGACCGGTCTCGGCGAGTGTCAGGCCGGCGTCGGGGGAGCCGCACCAGGTGGCCTGGCGGGAGCGCCAGCTGTAGGCGGTGGCGCGCAGGTGCCAGTTGCCCGCCCGGTCGGCGCACTCGCTGCCGAACTCCAGTAAGCGTGCGGCGTGGGCGTGTTCGTAGGCGTCGAAGGCGCTGGCGCCCATCACGATGGCCAACTGGCCGACGGCCGTGAACAGCTCGGCCTCCAGCGTCGGCGGGCATCTGACATCCAGGAGGCTCGCGGCCCAGGCGAGTTGGCCGATCGCCGCGGTGCGGACCATGCCGGCGCCGCCGTACTGGTTGTCCCAGCTCGCGTGGTTCCTGGCCGCGGCCCGCACCTGGTCGAGGTCGTCGGGCCGGACCGTTCGGGGCAGCTCATGCGGGACGATGCGGGGCAGGACCTCGTGGATCGATGTCTGGTCGAGCGCGGCGAGACCGCCGACGGCGAGGAACGCCCGCCGCCCCACGGCGGCCGTCACGTCACCCGCGTCGGACGTGCCCCGCACGCGGTCCGCATCGGCGCGCTGGCTGTCCGCATCCTCTTCCACCCGACGCCAGAGCCGGATCAGCGCCCCGCCCGCGTCCAGGGCGTCGTCGAACCTGGCGGCCAGCTCCGCGTTGCACGAGCGCTCGGCCTTCTCGATGCGCTCAACGGAGGTGCTGCTGAGGTGCACTATCGCGCCCAGGGCGGCCGAGGAGAGGCGGCGGAGATTCCGCCAGTTCCGTAGTTCCACCCCGAACCAGGCGGCCATCGAACCGTGTCGTCGAGCGGCTTCGGCTTCTGTGGCATGCGTCCTCTTCTGGCGTTCCGATGCGGACAACCGACGCGGCGGGAGGCGGGTCCGCATCGCCACCGGGGCCGGCGGTTTCCGGTCCGGACCGCAGAGGTCCTACCCGCTCCCGGCGGCCGACAACGGATGAAGCCGACCGTCACGGGACACGCCCTGCTCGGGGGCGTGATCGGACGAGGTCAGCCGCGTTCGAGGCGGCCGTCCGCCACCGCCCTGGCGAACTCGCCCCAGGCCGGCCGCGGCACGCTGAGCGTCACACCGCTGTGATGGCTCTTCGAGTCACGCACGAGGACGGCCCGTGGAGTGGCCGCGCATTCCACGCACTCGTTGTTGGGCGTGCCGCTGTAGGAGCTCTTGAACCAGTCGAGCTGGGGGTGTTCGGCCACGGGGGTCTTCCTCGCTACTTCTCGTCTCGCGGATGCGACGTGCTGACCTCGGCGATCAGGTCGGCCGAGGCGTCGGGGTCCAGCGCCTCCCGGCGCAGGAACGCGATGGCGCCGGCGTACCGCTCGCGGGCCTCGGGCTCCTCAAGGATGAGGGAGCCGGCGACGGTCTCTATGAAGATGACGTCCAGCGACGGGTCCGGGCCGCCGTAGACGATGAAGCTGTTGAGGGCCGCGCTGTACGCGCCGGCGGCGAAGGGCAACACCTGGATGCTGATGTGCGGCTCCCGGCCCCGCTTCAGCAGGTGGTCGAGCTGGGCGGCCATCACGCCTGGTCCGCCGACCCTGCGCCGGATCACGGACTCGTCGAGCACGAGGTGATAGGTGGGCGGCGCCGGCCGGTCGAGGATCTGCTGCCGCCGCATCCGCATGGCCAGGTACTCGTCGACGTCCTGGGGTGGGAGGGCGCTGTCGGGCGTCTCCCTGATGGCACGGGCGTAGTCCAGGGTCTGCAACAACCCGGGAATCACCCCCACCGTGTACTGGCTGATCCGCGGCGTCTCGTTCTCCATGGCCAGCAACAACCGCATGGGGCTCGGGAGTTTGCCGGCAAGCGGTACCCACCAGCCGTCGGTGACCTTGGAGTTCTTCGCCAGCTCGACCATGGCCGCCCGCTCCTCGTCCGGGGCGCCGTAGACGCGACAGAGCTGATCGACCTGGTTCCAGCGCACGTTGCCCTTGGCACGCTCGTACCTGCTGACCGTGGCCTTCGAGACGCCGGCCGCGTCGCCCGCCTCCTCGGCCGTGAGTCCGGCGGCTTCCCGGAGGGCCAGCAGACGGATGCCGAGTTGGCGACGGCGGGCGGTCGGTCCGGCCTCGTCGGCGATCTCAGCGGGTCTGTCCGTCATCGGTGCGCTCCTTGGACGAGTACCGCCAGTGTGATCGCCGACGCTCGGCAACCACAAGGAAGTTACATGGTGGAACGGCATCGTCGGCAGCGCCGGCGGCATATGCGTGAGCCGCCCATGCGGACACTTCCTTGATGAGAGTTACATGGCGAGCGGGCCACTGCAAGACTCCCGATCGTCGGAACCGAGGGCAGCCGGTCACCGCCGAGGCACTGGCGAGCGCACCTGGCCCCTCTCCCCCCTCGACGACGAGGACCACCGCGATGCCCGACCCCCACCCCAACCTCCCGCAGCGCACCCTCGGAAGAGACATCGGCCTCGGCCACCGCGATCACCCGCTGCTCGGCCACGTCGTGTTGGACACCGAGACGAACCGCACCGGCATCCTGCGAGCGCTCTGCCCCGAGTTGCCGGACGGCGGCGCACCCGACCTCCGCGAGCAGATGATGGCCTGGCTCGCCCCGCTCAACGGCGGGCGAGAGTGGACGACGTCTCCGGCCGCCATCCGCGACCAGCCCCTGGCCGCACGCATCTTGGGACGACTCCGGTGAGCGCCCGCCAGCGACCTGCCGAGGCAACCACGGCGGAGCCGCCGACGAGTGCCGGTGGCGCCCACGACGCCTCGTCCCTGCCGCCCGTGCGCGCGTTGCTCAAGTGCACCTGCGGTGAACTCGTTCTACGCGGCGACGCGCACGTCTGCGCCGCACGAGACGGAGTCGGGACGGCGGCTGAGGCGACGCCGCCACCGCCGTCGTGACGAGCCCGGGTCATCACCCGCCCCGGCGACAACAGCCCGTCGGCTCCGGGAAGACGCCGGACGACGCCACGCCCTCCTCGTTCGAAGGACGGACCGTGGCGGACAACGGGCCGGAGACGATGCGGCGGGTGGGCACCGCCCTGCGCGCGAGCCTCCAGTGCTGGCGTTGCGGCGAGCGCGAGGCGCCGCTGTTCAACAGCGGTGAGGTGACTGGCGAGTTGGGTGTGGCGCCGCTGTACTGCTGCGCCGGCTGCGTGCGGGCGCTGGATCGGCTGTACCGAGCGGCGTTCGCTCACGCCGGCACGGAGGCTCCGCCGTGACCGTCCCCCTCGTGCTGTGCACCGTGCTGGTGCCTTCGACCGTCCTCCTCGCCTCGCTGTGCTTCGTCTGCTCCTTCGCCCGCCGCATCGAGGTCGCCCACACCCTGACTCACGACCAGGAGGTGCCGTGTTCCATCCATCCCCCTCCGTCCTCCGCGCGCCGAGCGTCGACGAACTGCTCGACCACGCCACCGACCAGATCTTCCAGGCCGCGGTCGCCCTCTGGCCGGGACGACGAGTGAAGCTGCTGGAGGCCGTCCCCTCCGTCACCGCCTACGTCCGCCTCACGGAGGTCGACGGCCAGCGGCTGTACGCCAAGACGTCCGTGCTCGGCACCTCGCTGGTCTCCCTCCTGCGCGGTGCCCACGGCGACCTCGACCAGATCCGCGAGACACAACGTGCCTACGCGGCCCGAGACGATCGCCTGTCACTCCGGGAAGCGGCCCAGCTCGACTGGCTGGCCTCCCTTGGCCGGCCCACGTCGTGCCGGCTGGTCGGCGCGCACGGAGCCGTGCTCTTCACCGAGCCGGTCCCCGGTCCATCCCTCTCCGAACTGCTGGCCAGGCAGCCGGCGCAGACGGCCGGGCTGCTCGCGGCCCTCCTCGAGGAACTGGAGCCGCTGCGGCGCCATGACCCAGCCGGCCTCGGCGACATGGAGACGCCGGAACGATCCATCGTCGGCACTTTCACGCGCAAGTTCGATGGTCCCGGACGCACCGCCTACCTCGGCGCGATCGGCGCCCGACTGTGCACACCGGCGCGGCACCGAACCCTCGGCAGGTTTCTGGTTCCAGCCGTCCGTGACCTGTCGACACACACGTGGCGGTACCGAGCGCTGTCGGTGCCGGTCTACGGCGACCTCAAGCCGGAACACGTGCTGTGGCCCGGAGGCCCGACGAGCCACCCGGTGTTGGTCGATCCGGGGCTGCGGCGGGCCGGCGAGCTGGAGGACCTCGCCCGGCTGGTCGGCAGGACCCTGCTGCTGGCCGGTACCCAACTCGGCCCGCACGCGACCAGCCGAGTCGTCGACGGGGTGAACACCCTGATCGAGCACCGAATGCGGCCGATGGGCCGACCGGACGTCGACCGGTGGCTACGCGACCTGATGGCGCTGTGGATGATGGACACCCTCAACATCCCTCGACCTGTCTGACAGCACCTCCGGGGCTGCCTCTGCCCACCCAGGCCACGGCCCTGATCGACCGTGCCGTGCCGGTCGTCGCGCTCGTCCAGCGCGTGGCCGCCGAACTGGCGAGGAACAGCCCGCCGGCCGGAGTGTGGGACCGCGCGCTGGCACGCGTGCGGGAGATGGCGCGACCATGACCGACCTGCCCGCCATCGGGATTCTCGGCGCCGGGGCCGTGGGCCAGACCGTCGCCGGCGCCCTCGTCGCCTCTCGGCTGTGTGGTGAACTGCTCGTCGCCTCACGCACCATGGACCAGGCCATCGCCCTCGCCGAGGACCTGGACGACATGCGGGTGAGCTTGGGCTCACCCGCCCGCCCCCGAGCAGCCCAGCGCACCGATCTCGGGGGCTGCGACGCCCTGGTGGTCGCCGTCCGAGCCCGCTTCAGCAACCACCACCAGGTCGATGTCCGCATGGGCGGCGCGACGGCCAACAGCGCGCTGATCCGCGCCCTCGGCCGGGACCTGGTCACCGGCTACGCCGGCTCGGTGCTCGTCGTCACCAACCCGGTCGACCTGATGGCCCGGCTGCTGGCCGAGACCTCCGGCCACCGCCGCGTTTACGGTGTCGGCTCCAGCCTGGACACCGCCCGCTACCGGATCCTGTTGGCCGACCGCCTCGGCGTCCCCGTCGGACAGGTCGCCGGCCATGTCATCGGCGAGCACGGCGACGCGGCTGTGGTCTGCGCGACGACCACCACCGTCGCCGGCGAGCCCCTGCCCACGCCGTTGTCGCTCGCCGAGATCCGGGCCGCGCTGGTTCGTCGGCCCGGCCGGATCCGCGCCGGCATCGGTCGCACCCGCACCGGCCCTGCCGGCGCCGTGCTCGCCGCCCTGCGACACGTGCTCGGCCAGGTCGACGGAGGCGTCCTCGAACTGTCCCGGCCGTGGCACGACGGCGTGTGGCTCGGCCTTCCCCTCACCTTCCGCCGCGGCCGCGAGCCCCTGGTCCGCCTGCCAGCCCTGTCCGCCGCCGAAGCTCTCCAACTCGACGCGGCGGCGGCCAAGCTGTCCGCCGCCTATCTGTCCATCGCACCTCACGGCCACCAGATCGGAGATCCCCTGTGAACACTCCCACCGCGATCCGCACCCAGGTCGCCGAGGCCACGGTGACCGTCGTCGGTCCCCGACCCGTCACCGCGTGGACGCAGCGCTACTTCGGCCCCTGGTGGCCCACGGCCGACATCGACGCCGATGACCCCGGCGACAGCGAACCGTTGACTGAACTAACTCCAGCATTTTCGCAGGTCAGATAGCCTTTCTGCTAGCTTCCGTGGATGCTTGGACGTGAACCCGAGAGGGAGTTAGCAAGCTTCGTGCTGCCCGAGGCCGGACAGCTGGCGGAGACAGGAGATCGATGGAGACCGTTTGTCCTCCTGGACGCGGACGGTGTCGAGATCGAACCTGTGGCCGCCTTCTTCGCGGAGCTGCTGGCTTGTGACAAGTCAGCAGCCACGATCCGGTCATACGGAATGGATCTGCTGCGTTGGTGGCGCTTCCTGTGGGGCTGGGGGATTGCCTGGGATCGTGCAGGCCGGTCGGACGCTCGGGACTTCGCCCGCTGGATGCAGATCGCGAACAAGTCCGCACCGCTGCACTGGCGCCACCGACGGGCCATCCAGACGGAGACAACACCAAAGCCAGTACGAGAGCAGCTGCCGCCCGGAGCCCCCAATCCGATCACAGGAAAGTCGTCCCCAGGGCCGAGATACGCGCCGACAACGCGAGCGCACTGCGAGACCGTCCTGCGGGCCTTCTACGACTTCCACCTCTCCGAGGGAACCGGCCCGATCCTGAACCCGTTTCCACTGGATCGCTCCCGGCGCCATGGCAGGGCACACGCTCACCACAACCCTGACGAGCGGTTTCGCCACGAACGACAGGGCCGCTACCGGCCGGCCATCCCCAAGCGAGCGCCTCGGCGGATCCCCGACGCGATGTTCAACGCGCTCTTCGCCGCGCTGAAGCACGACCGTGATCGAGCTCTGCTGGCGTTTTGGGTCTCCAACGGGGCTCGTGCTGAGGAACTGCTCACCAGTCGGCAACGCGACGCGCTGCCCGGCCAACAGGTCCTGGGGGTGGTCCGCAAGGGGAGCCGGGCCTATCAACAACTCCCTTGCTCAGCCGACGCTTTCGTCTGGCTGCGGCTCTATCAGGAGAGCGCCTGGCGGGCGGGGGTCCCCCGCGGACAGAACGAGGGGCTGTGGTGGACGTTACGCCGCCCGTGGCGTCCCCTGAACTATCCGGCGGCCCGTGCGATGTTCAACCGGGCCAACAGCTTGCTCGGTACAAACTGGACTCTCCACGATCTTCGACACACCGCCGCCTATCGGCTGGCGAGGGATCCGAAGATGCCACTGACCGACGTGCAGTGGGTGCTCGGCCATGCACACCTGTCGACGACACAGCTCTATCTTCCGGCCGACCGGGACGAAGTGATCGAACACGTTCGAGCACACCATGCCCGACGGGCCAAGTCCGCCGAGCGGGTTCCACCGCCACCGGCGGCCGGTTACAACCCTGAATCCCTCAACAACCTCTTCGGGACTGCCTGGTGACACCTGCAGAGACGATGTCCGTCGCGACGCATGTCGCACCTCCCACGTCCCTGAGCCTGGCCGGAGAAGCATTGAGGGCCGTCGCCCTGCGCTTCCCGCCCAGACCTGCCGAGGACGACTGGGCGGCCACGGCAGGCACGCAGGCCGACATCCTGGCTCGTCTGCAGCAGCCTCCCTTGCGGCCGGCGGACGTGAGGCACCACCGAGCCCGGATCCGCGGAGCTCGCCAAATCTTGCAGTGGCTGGACACCTTCCCCGGGGCCACCTGGCAGCAGCGGTGGAACGCCAGCCCCGCCAGCACACGTCCTGGCAACGACTGGGCGCGGTTGGCACCCGGCTGGATCGGAACCGCCGCGGGCCCCTCGCAACGGCAGACCTTGTCCGGCGGGCTACTGAGTTTGATCTGTGCAGACGTCATCAGGCCAGCCCTCCCCTGGCTGCTTTCGCGAACCTCGGCCAACATGACCAGCCTGCGGATCGGGCTCATCCCTACCCGTGATCCGGAAGGATTCTCCCAGCTTGAAGCGATGATCGAACCTGCTACATGGTCCTCCAACGTCGGGCGCCATGCCCTGCACGCGCTGGTCAAGATCGTTGCCGCCAAGGGCGGCACCTTGGCCGACATCACCGTCGGCGACGCCGTGGAGTATCTCGCCGCGCTCAAAGCAGCGAACGACAAATCCCGCGGCTACACCCTCTTCTATGCCTGGCTGAGGGAGTTGGGCACCCTCCCTGCAGAAGCACCCAGCTCGCTGCGCTACCTGGCCAACACCAGTGGGCAGGTATCGATGGAACAGCTCATCGACCGGTTCGGCGTCCGCTGCCGCCCCATCAGGGATCTTTTGGTGGACTATCTCAAAGAGCGGCAACCCGGTCTCGACTACACGTCCCTGAACAATTTATCGCGGCACTTGGCCAGCAACTTCTGGGGCGACCTGGAACAGCATCATCCGGGAATCGACTCTCTCCACCTGGCACCCGAGGTGAGCGCGGCCTGGAAGCAGAGATGCCGGACCCGCATCGAACGGCGCCGCCAGCCAGACGGCACAGTGCGTGAAGTGGTGACCGCGCGCGTCAACGTCGCCAGCATCATGATCTCTGTGCGGGCGTTCTATCTCGACATCGCCCAGTGGGCCATCGACGAGCCGGCGCGCTGGGGGCCCTGGGCGGTGCCGAGCCCGATCAAGGACGCGGATGTCGCCGTCGTGAAGGACAACAAGCGGCGCAAAGCCCGGATGGACCACCGGACGCGGGAACGGCTCCCGGCTCTGCCTGCCGTCGCCCGAGCGGCTTCATCATGCCTGAACGAGGCCAAAGCCCGACTCCAGGCGCTGATGGACACCCCGCCAGGCGACCATTTCACCTTCGCGGGCGACACCTTCGCGCGAGCAGCGAGGGACGGAACGACCTGGGCGGTGAACATGGCCACCGGCCGGCGCATCGACCTGGCCCTCGCGGAAAGCCGCGCGTTCTGGGCCTGGGCAATGGTCGAGTTTCTTCAGCACACCGGGGTCCGCATCGAGGAAATGCTGGAGGCCAGCCATCACAGCCTGATCCAATACAGGCTGCCCACGACCGGCGAGATCGTCCCCCTCCTGCAGATCGCGCCCTCCAAAACCGACGAGGAACGAGTCATCCTGGTCAGCCCAGAACTCGCCGACGTACTGAGCGCGATCATCGCCCGTATTCGCGACCCGCGCACCGGTGCCGTCCCCTACGTCTCCAGCTATGACATGGCTGAGAAGACCTGGAACCCGCAGATGCCACTGCTCTTCCAGTGGCGCCGCAGCGGCGAGAGCTCCCGCCTCTCCCCGAAGTTCTTGCGCGAAGCGCTCCAAGAAGTACTGGCGTCCACGAACCTCACCGACTCGGCCGGACAGCCCTTGGATTTCTCGCCCCATGACTTCCGGCGGATCTTCATCACCGACGCCATCCGCAGCGGCCTTCCCCCGCACATCGCGCAGGTCATCGCCGGGCACACCAACATCAACACGACCATGGGGTACAACGCCATCTACCCCAGCGAGGCGATCGAGGCGCATCGCGCGTTCATCGCGCGGCGCCGAGCGCTGCGTCCCAGCGAGGAGTACCGAACCCCAACCAACGAGGAGTGGGACGCCTTCCTCGGGCATTTCGAGCGACGCAAACTGTCCATCGGGATCTGCGCTCGCGCATTCGGCACTCCATGCATCCACGAACACGCCCCGTTGACTGAACGAACCACGTTGATTGTGCAGTTCAGGGCACGGGTGAGGTTGTCGCCCAGTACGGTCTGCGGTCGTGATGAACGATGGTGTGCCCGAGCGCGATCTGTCGAGGTTGGCCGTTCCTCGGTGGGGTCGGCTGGTGGAGACCGGCGACCGGTACGAGCCCTACCGGCTCGTCGACGCCGACGGCGCGGCCGTGATCCCTGCCGTAATGTTCTTCCAGGAGCTGCTCGCAGCCGGGAAGACGGCGGCGACCGTCCGCTCCTATGGCATGGACCTGCTGCGGTGGTGGCGGTTCCTGCACGCGGTCAAGGTGCCGTGGGATCAAGCGACACGCGTGGACGCTCGGGATTTCAGCTGTTGGATCCAGCTGGCGGTCAAGCCGCGAGCGACCGCAGCCAGGCGGCGGTCGGACCGTACAGTCGGCGCCCCGAACCCGGTGACCGGGAAAACGGGCCCTGGGCTCGGCTATGCCCCGTCGACCGTCGCCCACAGCGAGACGGTACTGCGCAGGTTCTACGACCTGCACCGTGATGCCGGATCCGGGCCGCTTCTCAACCCGTTCCCGCTGGACCTGGCTCGTCGTACCGGCCGCGCGCACGCACACCACAACCCGATGGAAGCCTGGGCGCCAGAGCGGACCGGCCGCTACCGGCCCACGGTTCCGCGCCGGATTCCGCGCTCGATCCCGGACGAGTGGTTCAACACGTTGTTCGCGGCGCTGCGGTCGAACCGGGACCGGGCCATGATCGCACTTTGGATCTCCAGCGGAGTCCGGGCCTCAGAGTTGATCGGCGTCCGGCAGTGCGATGTCGACCCGGGGCAGCAGCTGATCAGCGTTGTGCGGAAGGGCTCCCGGGCCCGGCAGCAGGTGCCGGCCTCGGCAGATGCGTTCGTGTGGCTGCGGCTCTACCAGCAGGAGCTGCACGGGCTGGTGCCGCGGGGCCGGACGCAGCCAGTGTGGTGGACGCTGCGGCGTCCGTTTCAGCCGCTGACCTACCACGGCGCTCACCGCATGTTCGAGCGGGTGAACGCCACCTTCGGTGCGGACTGGACGCTTCACGACCTTCGTCACAGCGCCGCCGCCCGGATGGTGCGCGACCCAGCGCTGACGCTGACTGACGTGCAGTGGGTCCTCGGGCATGCGCATCTGACCACGACCGAGATCTACCTTGCGCCGCGCCAGGACGAGGTTGTGGCCGAGGTGCTGGCCCACCACGCCCGGCGGGCAGACCGGCTCGCCGAGCCGGTGCCGCCGCCTCCGGCACCCGGCTACGACCCGGAAGCCTTGGACGTCCTGTTCGGGCGGTCTTCATGACCAGCACCACGAAGCACTCGACGCGCCGCCAGCTGCAGACCGCGAATGCAACAGTTGAAAAGGCCAGGGCGCAGAACAACGTACTGCGGGAACGCTTCCCGCCCCGCTCCGCGGAGGCGTGGTGGCCGGCGACAGAGCAGTCAGCGGATGAGGTGCTGCGTCGGCTGACGGCACCACCCTTCTTGGCTGCCGCGAACGCCACCCGGGCCGGGCCGCGGCGCGGGGTCGCCAAACTTCTGCGCTGGCTGTCCAGCCTCCCGGGGGATACCTGGCAGCAGCGGTGGAAGGCCGGCCGCGCCGAGGAGATCCCCGGCGCGGACTGGACGGATCTCCCGCTGCGCTTCTTGCGCCAGAGTGGGCTGTCGCCGTCGTATGAGCGCGTTGACCTGACCTCCGGGCTGCTGATGCTGGTCTGCGGCGATGTCATTCGTCCCGACCTGGCCTGGATGCTCACCCGCACGCACAAGCACCTGGCTCCGGTCATGGCCGAGGTCCGCGACCCCGAGGGGTTCGCAGGGCTGGCAGAGCTGGCCGAATCCGGGCCGGCCAGCGCCCGAGGCGAGGCCACCATCGCGGCGACCCGGATCGCCATGATTCTGGCCTGCAAGGGCGGGTCGATCGCGGACATCACCGTCGGCGACTGCGTGGAGCTGGTCGACACCTTGCGCCGGGTCCATGTCCGCGGGGGGCAGCGGAAAGTTGACTTCTACCTTCGACTGCGGGCCCTGGATGTCTTCCCTGAGGACGCCCCGGCCACGATCCGGGCCTTCGGGCTTGCCGCCGGCCGACTGAGCATCGAAGAACTCGTGGATCGCTATCCGATCCGGTGCCGCCCGGTGCGCGACCTGATCGTGGACTACCTGCGCGAACGGCAGCCGTCGTTGGACTACACCAGCCTGGACGCGGTGTCGCGGACCCTGGCCGGGCTGTTCTGGACCCGAATCGAAGCGCTCTCACCGGACATCGACTCCCTGCGGCTGCCACCGGCACTGGCCCGCGCCTGGAAGACAGACATCGCCACCAAGAAACGCACCACGATCGGTCCGGACGGCACCGCCGTCGAGGTCGCCAGCCCCAGGCTGAACGCCAAGGACGAACTCATCCGCGTCCGCGCCTTCTATCTGGACATCGCCCATTGGGCGGCGGAAGAACCGGCCCGCTGGGCGCCGTGGGTGGTGCCCTGCCCGATCAGCGACGACGAGATCAGCAAGGCCAAGGACCGCAAACACCGCAAGGCGCGGATGGACCAGCGCACCCGCGAACGGCTTCCCGTCCTGCCGGTGCTGGCCGACGCCGTCGACCGCAGGCGACGCGCCGCAGCCGAACTACTTGCCGCCGCCGAGCACACCCGGCCCGGGGACCTTATCCCCGACACCGCCGGAGCCTTGCGCAGAGCCGTCACGTCCAAGGCCGCTGGGCACATGACCTGGGCCGAGGAGACCTCGACCGGGCGGCGGCGGAACCTCACCTACGAGGAGACTGAAGCCTTCTGGGCCTTCGCCGCGATCGAGGTCCTACGCCTGACCGGCATTCGCAACGAGGAGCTCCTGGAGCTGACCCACCACAGCATCACCGAATACCGGCTCCCGAGCACCGGCGAAGTCGTGCCCCTGCTGCAGGTCGCCCCGTCCAAGACCGACAGCGAACGGCTCCTGCTGGTTAGCCCGGAACTGGCGGACGTCCTTTCCACCATCGTCCGCCGCCTGCGAGGAAGCAGCCGTGCGATCCCGCTGGTGACCTCCTACGATGTCCACGAGCGGGTCTGGAACCCGCCGATGCCACTGCTGTTCCAGCGCGATATCGGCACCGAGCACCGCGCTTTCACTCCGACCGCGCTCCGCAAGCTTCTGATCAACGCGCTGGCCGCCACGGGCCTGACCGATGCCGACGGAGAACCGCTCGTCTTCTCCCCGCACGACTTCCGCAGGATCTTCGTGACCGACGCCATCATGAACGGTCTGCCACCGCACATCGCCCAAGTGCTCTGCGGGCATCGGAGTCTTGATACGACGATGGGCTACAAGGCGATCTACCCGGCCGAGACCATCGAGGCCCACCGCGCCTTCATCGCCCGTCGCCGGGCCAGCCGGCCCAGCGAAGAGTATCGGACGCCGACCGAGGAGGAATGGGACGCTTTCCTCGCGCACTTCGAGAAGCGCAAGGTCTCCATCGGCACCTGCGGTCGCGCCTTTTCAAGCCCCTGTGTTCATGAACACGCTTGCGTTCGTTGCTCGCTTCTCCGGCCGGACCCGGCCCAGCGCGGCCGGTTGGAGGAGATCCGCGACAACCTCGTCGCCCGCATCGCCGAGGCCGAGCGCGAAGGCTGGCTCGGAGAGGTCGAGGGTCTCCAGGTCAGCCTGGCTGGCGCCGAGGAGAAGCTCAGCCAGCTCGATCGGGGCCACGGGCAGCATACGGCCGTGGACCTTGGCATCCCCACCATGCGTGGTGATCGATGAATCCACGAAGATGGGCTGCCGCATGGCCCTCAACTGGCATCGAGAACGTGTTCAAAGAAGTGCCCCGAAAGGCTTGAAACTCTATGCGCTTCATCTCCAAAACGTCGTTGGGCGGCGTGACCGAGCAGCTCTTCATCCTCGATGAGATCCCCGGCGTGCTGTGGACGCCGGAAGACGCCCACGGCACCCGCCCCCTGATCCTGATGGGACACGGCGGCGGGCAACACAAGAAGGCCCCCGGCATTCTGGCCCGCGCGCATCGCTTCGCCGCCGAGGGCGGGTTCGCGGTCGCCGCGCTCGACGTGCCCAACCACGGCGAGCGCCCGACGGACGAGGAGTTCGACCGGATCGCGACCGAGTACCGGGCGCGTATGGCCGCCGGAGAGGATACGGCTGCGCTGGACACCGCCATGTACACGCTCGTGGCCGGGCAGACCGTCGCGGAATGGCAGGCGGCCTTGACCGCACTCCAGCGACTCGACCATATCGGCGGCGGACCGGTGGGCTATTGGGGCGTGTCGCTGGGCTGCGCGCTCGGTATACCGTTCGTCGCCGCAGAACCTCGAGTCCGCGCCGCGGTGCTGGGCCTGCAAGGGGCGCCCGCGCTGGTCGGGACCGCCGCGCAGATCACCATGCCGGTGCAATTTCTGGTCCAGTGGGACGATGAGCGGATGCCCCGTGCACAGAGCCTGGCGTTGTTCGAGGCCATCGGTTCAGCCGAGAAGACACTGCACGCCAACCCCGGCAAGCACGGAGATCTGCCGCGGTTCGAGATGGACGACTCGCTGCGGTTCTTCACCCGACATCTGGGCTGATACGTCTGTAGTACACGTCGCCGACGAGCGCCTACGCGGGATCGTCACCAGGACGAACGTCGCCTGACACGGCACTAGCTAGTTCAGAGAAGCTTGTATTCGATGCTCCATGCTCCGACCGGATCCGGCTCAGAGACACCGCCTCGTCGAGATTCGCGACAACCTGATCGCCCGAATCACCGAAGCCGAACAGGAGGGATGGCTCGGTGAGATCGAAGGACTCCAAGTCAGCCTCGCCAGCGCAGAGGAGAAGCTCACCCAGCTCGATGCAGAGCAAGTCCGTCAACGCCAAGTGATCGATCTCGGCATGCCGCGCTTCAGCCAGATCGCGACACGAATCAGTACAGCAAGAGGACCTTCAAGTTAGTCGAGCCTCATCCACGCGGATGATCTACACCACCCCGATCCAGGCCACGAGCCACGCCCTACGGGCGGCGGGCCAGCAAATGGGTGTCGAGGAAGCCCCGCTCGGACGCTGGGTCGTGGAGCAGCCGGGCGAACGTGACGAGTCCGGCCTCGGCGAGCAGCTCGGCGAACCGGTCCGCCGGCCAGCTATAGGCGGGCGTCACCTTGTGGTCGAAGCGGACGGGCTCCGGTCCCTCGGTCCCGAAGAAGGACACCAAGAGCAGACCCCCTGGTGCCAGGACACGCACCTGCTCGGCGAGCAGCGCGGGCAATTCTCCAGGTGGGGTATGGATCATCGAGTAGTGGGCCAGCACTCCGCCGAGCGCACCGTCCTCAACCGGCAGGGCCTCCATCCGCGCCTCATCGAACCGCAGCGCCGGATGGGCCCGCCGGGCGTGGGCGACCATCGCCGGGGAGAGGTCGAGCCCGAAGGCGTCCAGCCCCAAGTCATGCAGCATCGCCGTCACATGACCGGGGCCGCACCCGACGTCGGCTACCCGCAGGTTCCCCGTGCCACGCACGAGCTCGGCGAAAGTGCTGATCATGTTCCGCGCGAACGGGTGCGTCTCCAGCCCATTGGCGAACATCGACGCGTACAGATCGACGACCCCGTCATAGGCCGCCCTCGTCTCCTCCTGGTGTCCTAACACGGGAAGGAAACTAACACCCGCGCCGTTCGCCACCGTTCTCCGGCCCCACACCGGTTCCCTCAGGACTGATCGTCCCGTCACCTGATCACGGGACGCTCTCGTTAGTTCAGAGAAGAACTCGCCGTCACCGCACACATCGACACCGCCCAGTACCAGGAGCTGGCCGACCGCGTCGGCCTGGAGCCCCACCACACCGCCTCGTACGCGCGGGAACCGATGCTGGTCACCCACCAGACCGACGGCACGATCCTCGCCGTCTCACCCGGCCAACGCCTCGCCTACCGTGCCTACCGCTCCTCGGAACACGGCAGGACCCTGAACATCATCGGCTGCGCCACCGAGCCCGTCGCCACGGCGACCGCACGCCTCGCCCGCGAGACCGTCCGCGGCCGACTCCTGCGCGCCGGCTGGTGTCTCCTGCACGCCTCGGCCGTCACCCGCGACGGCCGTGCCTTCCTCACCCTCGGCGACAAGGGCGCCGGCAAGACCACCACCGCCCTGGCCCTGGCCGGCCAACCCCACTGGCAACTCCTGGCGAATGACCGCGTCTTCATCCGACCCGACCACCACTCTGGACACCTTCAGGTGCTGCCCTGGCCGGCCGCAGTCGCTGTCGGCCTGGGGCTGCTTCGGGCACTCGGCTGGACCGATGTCGTGCGCGGGCGCCTCGACGCCGGCGATCAGCTCCACCCCACCCAGGACTCGCGCGTCACGCGAGCCCTGCGCGCCGGCGACAGGGAACCTCTCTGGGACGGCAAGCGGGAACTCAAGGCGCAGATCTGGCCCCACCAGCTCAGCGACTGGTTCGGCATCGACCTCTCCCAACGCGGTGCCGTCACCGCACTGCTCTTCCCCACCCTCACCTACGAAGGGGCGCCCCACTCCAACCCGGCCGCCGCCCGGCCCGTCGAGGACACCGACTGGCTCGCCGGGAAGACCGAGGACCGCTACCCCGACATCTTCGAACTCGCCCGCGTCCCCCTCGGCGGCACCGACCTCGCGCGCGACCTCGTCACTGCCGAACTCAGTGCCCACCTGCACCAGGGACTGACCCTCACTCACGACATCGAGGCCAACGCCCGCTTCCTGGACCAGACCCTCAGCGACTACCTCAGCACCCTTCCCTAGCCGCGCTCGAGTGCGGGCAACTCCCCCTCACCGGCTCCCTCGGAGCCGGGAATGTGCGACAGCTCCGCGTTACTTGCTCATCACTACGGACCTTGTTCGTCCGGTCGGGTGAGAGCACTTGGGTAGTGCGGATCGGCTCGTCGCAGCCAGGTCGCCGATACTCACGTGGACGTCACCGGTGTTCGGTCGCAGGAGCGGTCGATATGACCGCTGTCCCTAAAGATCAACGAAGCCACCCGCCAGTGGGCGGCGTCGCTCATGAGAGCTTCGAGGGCTTCTCATCGGGTGGGGACGCCTTCGGGGCGGTTGAGCCGTCGTCTGCAGCGGCGAGTGTCTGTGCGGCTTCCTCGTCGGTCTGGGCGGCGGCTTCGAGCGCCGGGGTCGTGGTTGTGCCCTGCACGACGAGGGGCAAGCGTCGGCTGTCAGGGGCGGGGGCTAGGGTCGCGGCGTACGTCCACCAGGAGTGGGAGACCCCATGCCGTCAGGGCACACCCAGCAGGACGCCGCCCGGGCCCGAACGACCGGGCCCCGGTCGTTGGCACCGATTCCCTTCGATGTCGAGGCAGCCTTTCCGGAGCTGACCGGCACTTCCCGTGCGGTCACCCTCCTCTACCCTCGGGCAGGGCAGCCAGGGCCGGGTGATAGCTCCATCGGCGGGCCGTTGCAATGGCCGGCCTACGAGCCCTGGCCGATGTGCGCTGAGCCGGACCATTACAAGCCGCTCGACCTGCCCGTTGGTCCGGAGCCGGTCGCGATGGTCCCGGTCGTTCAGTTGTACGCACGGGACGTGCCGGGCCTCGTCTTCCCCGCCGGCACCGATCTGTTGCAGGTTCTGTGGTGCCCGCTTGTTCATGAGGACGGTCAGTACGCGGCCAGCCCTCGGCTGTACTGGCGCAGCGCGGCGCTGACGGCCGCCGGCGCGGTTACCGAGGATCCCCCGCGTCCGCATACAGCGGACGAGGACTTCCTGCCCCGCCCGTGCATGATCTCCCCCACTCCGGCTGTGGAATACCCGAACTGGGACTTGGAGGGACTCGGCCTGCTGCTCAGTGAGCGGTTCGAGGCTATGCAGGAGGAACGGGGCTACGGCTACTTCGAGGTGGCCACCACGCAGCAGAGCAAAGTCGGCGGCTACCCGGGGTGGACTCAGGCACCCGACTGGCCCGACTGCGCGGGCTGCGGCGCCCGCATGGAACACCTGCTGAGTGTCACCGCGACCGAACCAGGCATGGGCCGTTGGCTTCCCCTGGACGACTGGGCTTCCCACCAGGACCAGGTTGCGGCTCCATCCTGGCTCGCTGAGGCCGATCCCGTCGCCCTGGACGCGTTCGGACACGAAATGGCCCTGGGCGACCTCGGCGGCGTGTACTTCTTCATCTGCCGCACCTGCCCGGACACCCCGTACACCCACCGCTACGACTGCTGAACCCTGGCCGTCGGGAAAGAGCAACGGTCGGCTCACGGCCCTTCCCCTCTCGGCCGGTGTCGGCTGCCCTGCGGGAGCGTAGCCAGCGGCCTTCAAGGGGTTCGGATCGGTACGGGCGGTCGGCGAACGTTGGGGATCGGTTGTCCCTCGTCTCATGGCCGAGCGGTCAGGCGATGGGCCAGCCCTCGACGTAGCCGCGCGGATGCGCCAGGAAGGGCGCCGAGCGGGCTCACCTCGGTCGTCGTGAGTTCGATCCGCTCGGCCAGAGCGAGGACGGCGGCATAGGGGCGTTCTCCCTCCGTGAGCTTCTCGGCTGCGGCGTTGAGTACGGCCAACAGCACGGCGCGGTCGGCTTGAGGATGCCGCGCGAGGAGGTGGAGCAGCTCGTTGTCGCTCCATGCCGTGCTACGGGCTGCGCACAGTTCCAGGAGGACGATGGCCGGGGTGTGTGGATTGGCGGCTACCGCACGCCAGACGAAGGGATGAGGGCGCCGTGCGAGTTGGCGAAGGACGGAACCATCGCTCGCGGCGCGTGCCAGTTCGAGGTAGTCGGCGGGCGAGTGCATCCGGATGGCCTCTCGACCTCGGCGGGACCCGTCATCCTCCCAGTCAAGGCCCACAGAAGCGAACCGCGTGCTCCTCAGGAGGATGGCGTGGCAACATGACAGCCATGGCGATCCGAAGGAGCGATGCCGCGTAGGCGGCCGAAGGCCGTCCGCGATAAGCGGTGGCGGCCTCCCCGAAACGTGCCGGTCTGTCGTATACGGGGTGTCTCAGCGCGCACCCGTGCCGCGGTGCGGCGCGTCGAGTGCGAGCTGGGGCGGTCGGATGTCGTCGCCAGGTCGTTGGCCCGGTTCGAGCGCGCGTTTCAGCAGCCAGGCCGTTATCTGAACGCCTCCGAGGTCTGGCAGCCGGGGCTTGAGATCGAAGACGCCCGCGACGACCTGGAGGAGGTGCTGCGACGTCTGCCCGTCGGTGCCCGCGCGGACTTGGGCCGGCTCGTGGGGCGCATTGATGCCGAGTATGAGAGGCGTACGTTGCCTGATCCGGGTCCGCAGAGTGAGTGGACAGCCGGACGTTGGTGGTGGTGGCGCATCCGCGAGCGTTGATTTGCCCCGGCGCTTGCGGCGTTCGTCCTTGGTGCCGGCAGCGGTACCTGGGACTCGCACCGGCGGTCGCCGCGTCAACGCATCGTGGCCCACGGCACGCTGGAGATCCGGCTCAGCCGCGCGGCCGCGGCCTTGGTGGCTTCGATGGTCGAGCTGGGCGGCTCGGGCATGACGGCCGCGGGCTTCAGGAGCAGCAGGGCGCCGATGATCGAGTCGTGCCACATGATGGGGGCTGCGCAGCTGTTCCAGCCCGCCATGCACTCCTGGAGGCCGATGGCGTATCCCTGGTCACGGATGTCCGCGAGGGAGGCGAGCAGCGTCTCGTTGTCGTGGATCGCGCCGGGTCCGGCTCCTTCGGGTACCGGCTCGGCCAGGACGCGCTGCTGGATCGGCTCCGGGAGGTAGGCCAGGATGGTGCGGCCGCTGGCGCCGGTGCGCAGGGAGCGGGTCACGCACAGGACCTCTCGGGGGGTGAGCCCGTACTCGGAGAGGTCGGAGTCACCGACCGCCATGTCGACGCACTGGCGCTTCGCCCCGCCGAAGGGGGCCAGCAGGTAGAGCATGACGAGGCCGCCCCGGGTGGCGTCGTGAAGCTCTTCGAGGATCTCGTGGGAGGCGTTGTCGGGGACGTGGGCGAGGGCGTGGATGGCCAGGTGGGCGGTGCTGCGGCCCAGCCGGTATCGGCCGCGGCCTACGCGTTCGAAGACGCCCTGGTAGACGCCCGACTGGAGGATGCGGAAGACGGCGGAGTCATCGAGCCCGGATTCCCTGGCGAGTTCCCCGGGGCCGTGGATGTCGCCGCCGAGGTTCGTGAACGCCCGCTGGACGCGGAACACGCGCTCGGCGTGTCCGCTGCCTCCGGAACGCGACGTCGGCGGTGCGGCGGTGGGATCGCCAAGGCTGTGCACAGGCGCACCCTCCCTCTGGGCCCGGGGCGTGCCGCTTCGGCGGCACACCCCCGACGTCATGGTGTGACTGCTATGTAACCGCACGTCATCGCGTGGTGTCCAGGACCAGCTTGCCCGTGTGGGTGCGGGCAGTCAGGGTCTCGTGGGCCGCGGCGGCGTCGGCCAACGGGAAGGTGGCGCCCAGCACGGGCCTCACCTCGCCTGCTCGCACGGCCCCGAAGAGCGCGGCCATGCTCGCTGGCAGCGCGGTGCGGTCGCTGTAGAGGTGGGGGAGCCAGAAGCCGGAGACGGCGATGGACTTCTCCATCAGGAGACGCCCGGGGAGGTCGGTCATGTCGCCGGAGGCGTAGCCGTAGAGGGCGAGTCGACCGCGCGGCGCCAGGACGGCGAGAATCGCGTGCAGGACAGGGCCGCCGGTCATCTCCAGCGCGACCTGGACGGGTCCGCCGGCCGCCTCGACGATCTGTTCCGTCAGGCTGTCCGAGGTCGAGTCCACGGCGGCGTCGGCGCCGAGGTCGAGGGCGAGCTGCCGCTTCTCCTCCGTACTGGCGAGGGCGATGACCTTGGCGCCGGCGCGCTTCGCCAACTGGACGGCGAGGGAGCCGAGTCCGCCGCCGGCGGCCGGGATGACCACGGTCTCGCCGGCGGTGATCCGCGCGGTGGTGAAGAGGAGGTGCCAGGCCGACTGCCCCTGGAGGCCGAGGCAGATGGCCTGGTCGTCGGTGATGTCGTCGGGGATCGCCCAGGCGACGCGTCGGTGGACTAGGGCCTGTTCGGCGTAGCCGCCGCCGCGAGTGAGGCTCAGGAACCGTTGTCCGTCGGCGGTACTTCCGACCACTTCGTTCCCGGGGGTGTAGGGCAGCGTCACCGGTGCGAGGTAGGTGTTGTTGCGGACATGGACGTCCGCGAAGTTCACGCCCGCGCGGGTCACGTCGAGCAGATGGTGGGCTCCACGTGGCTCCGGATCCGGGACGTCGGTGCACTGGAGCACCTCGGGGCCGCCGAACTCCTTCATGACGATCGCGCGCATTTCTTCTCCCAGGAACACGGGGCAGATTGCCTGTTCCCCACAGATTAGAGGCCCGTAGATGGTGCGCTGCCGGCGTTCTTCGCTAGGTTGACGTCTTTTCTCGCCACGCGAGAAAGCCGACTGGGAGGTTGTGTAGGGATTTCTCGTCAGGCGAGAGAGGGAGATTCTACGGTCGAACGGCCAGGTCCGTGCGTTGACATGCTGCCGTGGAGTGGGTAATAAAGGCGTCAAGAGAAGTCGGGTTTCGGGAACAGAGTGAATGGCGGGGCGGTGGAATGACTGCTGATGTGCGTGAGGTGACCTCCGGTTCCTGGAACCGTGCGGCGGCCCGAGATGACTTCGTGCTACGAGCGAAATCTCGCGGAGGTCCGTTTGTTCGCCTGGGGACGGAGAGCGGAGCGGTCTTTCTCCTGCCGCATCAGCCGGATCGTGTGGCAACGGCCGTTGGTCGGGAGAACGGCGCCGCACGGTCCGGAGCAGGCGAGGCCGTCGCGTGTCGCGAGACGTTGGAGGAGGCGTGCTGGCTGATGCCGCACCTGTCGCCGAAACTCATCGCGGACGCTCTGGGACTTGGCCCCCTGGCGGCGGACGACTGTGAACTATCCCCGGCCGGGATTCTCAACGCGGTGGAGATGCTCGACGAGGCCAAGGATGGCCTGCTGGCTGTCCTCGGACAGTTGGGAGACTCCTAGCGCGACGCCCCGTACCCGGTCGGAGCGCAGGGCACCAAGGAGGGCAGCGTCACCGGCCGCCTCATCGAGGACTCTTCGCTCGCCGGAGTCGAGTCCCCGCAATCGGACGGCCAGTTCCAGAACCTCTTCGTCGCCAAGGCTCTGGAGGAGCTGAAGCTTCCCGAGAAGACTTTGGAGGGCGGCGCATTCTTCGGCGGCCCCCGCGCTCCGCTGAGATCCAATGCCGGACGCTTCGCCGCTTTTCAGTGCGTGAAGGAGTTCCATCTCGGACTCAAGCGAGCTGACTTCGGCAGCGGGCTCAGCCAGATATGCGACGGGCACGTTGAAGAACTGCGCGAGAGCTTGGAGATGGTGGAGTTTCGGATTGGTCGTCCGCCCCGTGACCAGCTCCCAGAAATACGGACCAGAGATGGAGATTCCCGTGAGCTCGGTGATCTGCCGCGCTGTCATGTCGTACGACGGTGGCTGCTCGCCCTTCGGCGTCTTCGTCTCCCTGAGCCACTGCAGCTTCTCCGCCAATGTGCGCGATCTGTCGCGAGTACCCCTGCTCCTCACGCTCGCCAACGTCGCCTCCTTTCTGGCCCTGCCGCGATGGGCCTCGATACGGGGCGGAGCCTATCGGCGCCCACCGCGGTGAGGGGACCGCCGGGCGCTGTCGACATCGTGTGTCGCCCGGGCGAGGTCGGTTCGCAGGCGCGCGGCGCCTCAGATGGTGCTTCGACCGCCCGCGCCGGGGAAGCTCGGCGCCGCCCAGCCGCGGTAGTGCAGGCGCCAGCGGCCCGCGGTGAGGTCGTCGCGGTTGACGAGGGCGATACGGCCTTGGCCCTCGAAGGCGTCGAGGATGTCGTTGCTGGCGACCTGGTCGTCGCCGAGGTAGAGCGTGACGTGGCCGGCGGCCTGCCCGGTGTCGTAGAACAGCAGTGCGCCGGGCGGCGGCGAGTGATCGCCGGGATGGGTGAGGCCGGCGTCGCGCAGCCTCGCCCAGTGCTCGTTGGCCGTGCGGGAGCCGCTGTTGAGATATCCGTACGCCTGGGCCACGAACGCGTCGCATCGGCGGTACCAGCCCGTCTGGCCGACGGCCCGCCGCGCCGCGGCGATCGCCTGGGCAGGGGTACGGGGGTTCTCGACATCGAAGTCGACCGCGGCGTCCGCGCCGTAGTCAGTGCATGCCGTCGCGGTGGTCGTCGTGGCGCCGGCGCTCCATGCTGCGGACACCAGTGCGCCTGCGGGCTCCTCCCATCGAGCGTAGGCCTCGGGGTAAGCGCTGCGCTGCACGGCCTGGGCAACGTCGGCCAACGGGCGGGTTTCCCAGCCGTCGACGGCGAGCAGCGCGTCGTAGAAGCGGCCGGCCGCGTAGGGCGGATCGGTCAGTTGTTCCCTGGTTCCCCAGCCCTGGCTCGGGCGTTGCTGGAAGAGCCCGACCGAGTCGCGGTCGCCGTGCGCGAGGTTGACGAGGCTGGACTCCTGGATGGCCACGGCCACGGCGATCACGGCCGCGCGCTGTGACAGGGAACGAGCCCGGGCGATCTCGGTGATCGTCGTGGCGTTGCGTGTCTGCTCCGGGCTCCATCGTCCGCCGTCGGCCGCGCCTTCGGACTGACGGCTGGGTGCACACCCCGCCGCGGTGCTCGAGGCGTCGGTGCTTCCGGCGATCAGGAGCAGGCAGACGAGCAGCAGGGCCAGGAGCGCGCCCATGAGTGCGATGACGGTCCGGCGCACGGGGGCTCCTGTCTCGCGAGAATAAACGAACGTGAATGACGAGACCAGTAGAGCATCGCTGCCACGGTGCGACGATGAGGCGCCGTGGGCCGATTGGCTGAATTGCCGGTGTAGGAGTCGCACTGCTCGGCACGCACTTATAGCGCATTGACGTGGTCTTTCCCTCAACCTTCAGCGCAAGCTCGCCGGCGGGGCGCGGGATGCCATGGACGCATCGATGCCATAAACATGTGTTGTCAGTCGTGGATCTTCATGGCTTGCGGGTGCTGAGCCGGCCTCGGACCGTGGCATCCCGCATGAGAGAGGAGCGGAATGTTGGTGACACACCGCCTCGCGGTAACGGCCCCGTGCCCCTTGGACGGGGGGCTCTGAGATGCCGCGACTCAGTGGACGGCAGCGGTGCTGGGGTGCCGCTGCTCTCGGAGCCGGCTGTGCCGTCGCGCTGATGCTGGCCCTGGCGCTGAGCCCGTTTCCGGACGAGAGGGGGGAGACGGCCAGCGCGGCCGAGCCGGAAGGGCGCAACGCGGACGTGGTGCGGTTGGTCAACGGCGTCCCGGTCGGATATCCGCGCTCCGAGGCCGGCGCGGTCCAGGCCGCCGTCAACTACCAGCTCGTCCGCTCGTCGAAGGCCTACCGCACCGACACCCAGGTACGCGTCGGCGTGATCGACGCCATCACGGCCTCCGAGACGGTCGAGGCGCTGTTCCTCAAGGAGGAGCTGGCCACTCGTCGCCTGCTCGACTCCCACGGCCTCACCCAGGAGACCGCGGACTCGCTGGTGGCCCGCGCCGCTGCCCTGGGCACCAGGACGGTCGGCTACACGGACGAAGCGGCCAAGATCCAGGTGTGGTTGACCGAGCTCGTCGGCGTCCCTGAGGCGAGCGAAGGTACGTCGGTGGCGGCGACGTGGACCACCTACACGGTCGTCCTGCGCTGGCAGGCGGACGACTGGAAGCTGGTCAAGGTCAGCTCGGACGCGGGGCCCACGCCCCTGGAGAACAGCGGGACCATCCCGAGCACGGCCCAGGAACTGCGCCTCGCCGACCGCGTCTTCCGCGTCCCTCCGTTCACGGCCTGGGGCGACCCCGCGACGTCAGGTTCGGCGACGTGAGCGGCGAGGACGACACCATGAGCACTCGTTCATCCGAAGAGCCCTTGACCGCTGAGTCGTTCCGTTCCTCGGCCGCGAACCGTATGGCCCCTTCCGGTAGGCGGCCGGCGGAAGAGGTCACGCCGGCTGCCGAGCGCGACTCCGGCACGGCGACGACGCAGAACCACGAGCCCCCTCAGGAACCACCGCCCAGTCACGCGGACTTCACCGCGTCGCTGCGCCAGCACACCAGGCCGGCCGCCCCTCAGTGGGGCTGGCGCGGTCGGATCCACCGCTGGACCGGCGGCCGCGTGTCCCCTCGGGTGAGCGCGGCCGAGCAGGGCTGGAACGCGGCGTTGCGCGCGGTGCAGATGACCTTCGGCGGCCCGCGCACCATCGTCTTCGTCAACCCCAAGGGCGGAGCGTTCAAGACGACGGCCACGCTGATGGCCGGCCGGACGTTCGGCGTCCACCGCGGGGGCGGCGTCGTGGCGATCGACAACAGCGAGGCCCGCGGGACCCTGGGCGAACGGGCTCTGCCCGCCGGGCACGCCAACACCGCACGCGAACTCCTCGACCACCTCGATCTTTTCGAAGGGCCGGCGGCACGGCTCGGTGACCTCGGCATGTTCACCCGAGGCCAGGGTCCTGCCCACTTCGACGTCCTGGCCAGCGACGAACGGCCCGAGATCACCGGCCAGCTCGACGCCGAGTCCTTCGACCGGCTCCACGAGCTGTTCCGCCGCTACTACCGCCTGGTCCTCGTCGACTCGGGAAACAACCTGCGGGCGCCCAACTGGCTCGCGGCGGCAAGGCACGCGGATCTCCTCGTCATCACGACCACCGTGCGCGAGGACACCGCCTCCTCCGCCCTCTGGATGGCGGACGCCCTGGAACGACACGTCCTCGAGGCCGGCGCGTTGAAGCGGCGGAGCGTGGCCCTGGTGTGCTCGCCCGCGCCGACCATCGATCTCGGGCTGCGGCGGTTCCTGATGGAGACCTTCGCCGAACGCTGCGGCGTCGCCATGCCCATTCCCTTCGAGCCGGGTCTCGTCGGCGGCGGCCAGATCGACTACACGCGGCTTTCGGCCGTGACGCACACCGCCTGGCTCCACGCCTGCGCCGCGATGGCGACCACCCTGTCCCCGGCACGGGAGAGCTGAACCGTGACGTACCTCGCTCAGGAGTTCAACCCGTTCGACGGCGTCAGCCCCAGCTTCGGGCCCTTCGCGCCGTTGCTGGAGTCCAAGTTCGGCATGTTCCTCGGCCTCGCCTGGCTCATCGGCTTCTTCGTCTGCGCCTACTTCCTCGTCGAGGCCATCGCCCGGGCCGCGAAGGCCAAGCGACAGGGGATCGGCGGCGACCTTGACGAGACCAGGGGAGAACTGGTTCGCGTGGCCGCCGCGACGATCGGCATGGCCTCGCTTCCTGTCGTGTACGCGATTCTGGTCAGTGCCTGAGAGCCGGGGCGGATATCGGTGAACGTGCGTATCGACTACCAGCCCACCGGACGGCCTGGCGGCGGCCGGCGAAGGAAGCCGCGGCCGTCGAGACGGCGCGGCTGGGCCCTGGCCATGGCGGCGGGCGGCGGACTGCTGCTCGTGCTGGCCCTGCTCACCTTCCGGTCGGGCCCAGGGCCAGACGCCGACGACGGGAAAACGAAGCCCACCGGTGAGGCGTCGGCGAGGCGATCCGCCGTGGAGATCAAGCGAGGCAGCGCGACCGGGGCCGCCGTGCTGGCCACCCGGAGCGTCGCCGGCCTGCCGCGTGGCTTCCCACCCTCGGAGGCGGGCGCCGTCGAAGCGGGGGCCGCCTTCGTCGCCTCCGTCTACGACCTGCACCGGATGCCGGCCGCCGAGCGTTGGGCCTACGTCCGGGACGCGATGACGGATCCACCGCCGAAGCGGCGGCTGGACACGGACGCCGTCGCCTTCCGTGCCAATTACCGGCTGGCCGAGACGGGTGAAATCTTGGACGTGACCGGTGAGGCGGTCCCGGGCGTGCGGTTCACCTCTCGGTGTCACCCGGAGCTGGGCGCCTACCGCGTCGAGGACTTCGAGGCGGGGCGGGCGGAGGTCGACTACTGGATGCCGTGCCTCCTGGGCACGGTGGACGAGGCCGGGCAGGCACTCCACGTCCAGACACGCTGGCAGATGGGTCGCATGGCGCTGCGCTGGCACGAGAACGACTGGCGGGTCGACGAGTTGGCTCGGGGCCCGTTCGACGAACCCGTCACGCCGCCCGACGAGGGCGAGCCGGCCACCACCCTGGCCGAGCGCGCGGCGTTGTTGGGCGCGGGCTGGCTCGCCTTCGCCGACGCGAGCGAGCGCCGTCCGGCCGAGGCCGAATCGGCGGCACCGCGGTGAACGGGGCGCTGACCGCGACCCGTTGGCGGCAGGTGGTCATCGGCGTCCTCCTGGCCCTGTCGCTCTGGGGGAGTTGCGCGAACGCAGCCGTGGCGGCCGGCGGAGACGAGTGCGAAGACGCGCTACTCGGCGAGTGGGCCTGCTCGACACTCAACGACATCCCCGGCGTCAACCGCGTCTACGAGTACCTGGGCGACGTACACCGCGACAAGGTCGAGGCCGTCACCGGCACCCTCGACGACCTCGTGCCCGACAACTTCATCGAGGAGTGGGTCACGGGCATGGCCGAGTCCACGGTCACCCTGCTCGCCTACATCCAGGAACTCGGCGAGAGAGCCACCAGGCCGGCCTTCGACCAGGCCTGGTGGGCATCGCAGTACGCCACCAGCTTCGGCCTCTCGCTGATCGTGCTCGCCCTCCTGCTCGTCTGGATCACCTCTCAACTGGCCGCGTCCGGCGGCTCGCTCAACGCCGTCGACCTCTTCCGCCAGTCCGGTTGGCGACTCGTGTTCGTCGTGCCGCTGATCTCCGCCGGCCCGCTTGCCCTGCTGGAGTTGCAGCTCGCCGCCAACGACCTGGCGCGCTTCTTCGCCGACGAGGGCACGGCCCACGCCGGCAGCGCGGTCGAGCGGCTGATGCAGCTGATCATCGACACGGCGGGCGACTGGGGCGTCTTCGGCGGCACGGTGCTGGCGCTCATCCTCTTCCTCTGCATCCTGTGCCTGGGCCTGGTGACGTTGATCGAGATGGCCATCGCCCAATGGGGCCTGCACCTGGGTTCCCTGCTGGTGCCGCTCGCGCTGGTGGCGTGGGTCTACCCGCCGTGGTCCGGCGCGCTGCGGCGCCTGTCAGCGCTCATCGCCGGCCTGATGCTGCTGCCCGCCTTCATCTACTTCTTCTTCAACACGATCTGGGCGGCGTTCGACTCGCTCATGAGCGACCACCCCGAGGACGACGGGCTCACCATCCTGCTGTTCCTCGTCGTCGGGCTGTTCATGATCGACGCGTTCCCGGCCGTCGTCATGTGGCTGATGTCGATGGCCGCTCCGGGGGTGTCCGGCATGGAACCGCAGGTGCGGGGCGCGGTCGTCCACCCCTCCGGCGGCGAGATGATGGCCGGCCTCGCGGAGCGCTTCGAAGCTCGGATGAGCCGAGTCGGCACCCGGAACACGACCGGTGGGGGCGGTCCTCCGTCACCCGATGCCGACGACGACGGCCCCGACTCCGCGCGCGGCTCGGGGTCAGCCGATCGCGGCGCATCCGACTTCGGCCAGCCCACGACGGTCGGAGCCCCCGACCACGACGCCACGGCGTCAAGCGACGCGCACGAGCCCGGCGAGGACGACGGCACCGACGACAGCCGACCAAGGGGCGCCGACCCGGCCACGCCCGATGTCGCGGGCGACGACGGCAAGCCCGACGCCGAACACAGCACGGCCGCCCCAGCCATCCCGCCGGCCCGCCAATCCGACGCCGCCGACGGCCCGGATTCCCAGGAAACGAGGGACGAAGAGTGAGCAGTACAGAGCGGACTTACGTGCTGGGCGGCGAGACACGACGACGCTCGCTCTTCGGCGCCGTCACCCCGCTGCAACTCACCCTGCTCGCGCTCTACCTCCTGGTGTGGCTGCTGCTGCTCGTCTCCACCCAGTCCGTCGTCGTCCTTGTCCTCGGTCTGGTGGGCGGCTCGGGCGGCTGGCTGGTGGCGCGGCGCCGCACCGCAGAGGGCGACTCCTGGGGCGCCGGCCTGGTGGACCAGGCTCATTGGCGATTCGCCGGCGGGAGGCGGGAGCGGCCGGACTTCGTTCCCGGACTCTCGCTGCCGCCCGAGCTGGGGGAGGTGCGGGTGCTCGCCTACGCCCCGCCCGCGGCACCGGGTTCACCGATGGCGCTGATCCACCACCGCGACATGCGGCATCGATCGTGGGCCGGCGGCCACCTGACCGCGACCTTCGAGATCGCCGGAGGCGGGGACGGCCTCCTGCCCATCCGGGTCGTCAACACCGCCGGCTACCTCTTCGAACGCCTCCTCGGCGGCCTGTCCGGAGCGAACGTGCCTGTGGATCAACTCGACCTCTGCACCCGCGTTCTGCCCGTCCAGCCGGAGGCCTACCGCACACACCTGGCCTGCCTCCTCACCGCCGACGTCCCGCCGCGCCTGCGCCGGTCCATGCGGCAACTGGCTGGCTACGCGGCCGGCAACACCGAGGAGTACCGCAGCTTCGCCACCGTGCGTATGCCGTTGGACCAGCTCGCCGGGCGACTGACGGAGGCGGGGGATCTGGACGCGTTGTGCGCCGAGACGTTCGCCGTGCTGGGTGACGTGGTCGGTCGAGTGGGCCGTGCCGGTCACCCGCTGCGCGCCGTTCTCGGGCCGCGCCGACTCGGGGCGCTGATCCGGCATCTCCACGACCCCGACCGGGACATCGACGACCTCGACGGCGTCGACTCGGTCGCCGACGGCTGGGCCCAGACCCGCGTCCCCGGCAGGGACTGGGCGCGAACGGCGGGGTCGTCGCGCCCCTGGTACCACGCGGTCGCGTCCGTGCCGCGCGACGCCTGGCCGCTCCAACCGGTCAACGCCCGGTGGATGGAGCACCTGGTCACCGGCGTCCACCCGGCGACGATCCGCACCGTCCAGGTCCAGTGGCGTCTGGTGCCGAAGGTGTCGGCGCGGGAGAAGGCCCGGTTGGCGTTGACCTACGACACCGCCGACCGGCACGGGGAACGTCGCCGCGGTCAGGTCTCGACCGGCGTGAGCGAGGCATCCATGTCGTCTTCGCGCCGCGTCCTGGACGATCTCCTCACCCCGGTCGTCGGCGGCGCTCACCCGGCCGTCCGCGTTCACGTCTCCGCTCCCGCCCCGCAGGAACTCGCTGCCGCACGGCTTCGCGTGACCGCCGCGGCGGAGAGCGGCGGAGTGACGCGGCTGCGGTGGCACACCTACCGCCACCACCAGGCGCTTCTGACCACCCTGCCCCTGGCGAGAGGCATCACCGCATGAGCACGACCACACCCACCCCGCCGCGCCCCCGGGGCCGTCTCCGCCAACTCCTCGGGCGCGCGGAGCTGGAGCAGGAGACCATCTTCACCTCCACCCGGCAGGCCGCCGCGCTGAATCCCGCCGTCGTCGCCACCCACCCCGCGCTCGCCGGCCCCATCACCGGCATCGACCTCGCGACCGGCCAGCCCATCACCACCGACCCGCATGCCCTCTACTACCAGGGCAGGATCACCAGCCCCAACGTCCTGGTCCTCGGCGACATCTCTTCGGGCAAGTCGTCCCTGGTCAAGACCCAGTACTGCGTCCGCCAGGTTGCCTGCGGCAAACAGGTCGTCGTCCTGGACCGCAAGAACCAGCAGGGCCACGGCGAGTACGAACGAGCCGCGGCCGAGTGCGGCGTCACCCCGGTGCGGTTCGCCAGGACCGGCGGCACCGCCATCAACCTCCTCGACCCCCGCATCTCCACCACCTCCGAGTCCGGAGGCGACGGCCGCGTCGGCCAGGACCGGCTGCTGCTGATGGTCGCCGAGCACGCCCACGAGCGGACGCTCACCTCACGCCAGCGCTACGCCCTGCGCACCGCACACGCCACCGCCCTGCAACGGGCCCGCGCCGCCGGCCGCATCGCCACCCTCCACGACGTCGTCACCGCCCTCTACGACCCCGCACCCGACACCATTCCCCGGCCCCACCTGCGCGACGAGGGCCTCGTCACCCGCCCCGACGTCATCACCTGGGGGCTGGACCTGGCCCTGGACCTCGAACGCTTCATCACCGGCGACCTGTCCGGCCTCATCGACCAGGCAACCAGCGACGACCTCGACCTCACCGCGCCCCTCATCGTCTTCGACACCTCCGCCCTCCCCGAGGACTCACCCGCCCTCTCCCTGGTGATGGCCCTGGTCGCCACCTTCCTCTCCGCAGTCTGGGCACACCGCGACGGCCAACGCCTCATCGTCCTGGAGGAGGGCTACCACACCGCCCGCCTCGACAAGGTCGCCTCCGTGCTGCGCTCCCTCGCCAAACGCGGGCGCGGCATTGGCCTGTCCTTCGTCACCGTCATCCACCACCTCAGCGACATCCGCGAGGACTCCGACGCCATGTCCCTCGTCCGCGAGGCCGGCCTCGTGCACGTCTACCGCCAGTCCCGCGAGGACGACGCCGCCCAGGCTCTGCGCCAGTTCCGACTCCCGTCCTCGCTCAGTACCCAACTCGGCGCCCTCGCCCAAGGCGTCCATGTGCTGCGCATCGGCCACGAACCCGCCCGCATGGTCCAACACTTCCGCACACCCCTGGAGATCGAGATCACCGACACCGACCAGGCCATGACCGGCCGCCCCCACCCAACGGAGACCGCGTGAACGCCCTCGCCACCATCGCCGCCGTCCTCCTCGCCCTGGCCGCGGTCTGCGGCACGGCTTACCTGCGTGGCCGACTGGCCCGCCACCTCACCGCCGGCGTCCGCCCCACTGCCCCGCACGCCGGCTTCGCCACCCCCGAACAACTCCACGACCACCTCTCCGAAGCCGCCGTCCGCCGAGCCGGCACCCAGGTCCGCCCAGGCCTCCTCGTCCCACCCCCACGGACACCCGAATGACCGTGGCCACCGACTTCGGCTACTTCCTCGGCCACGCCACCCGGCCCGCCTGCGGACGGATGCCGCTCTACTCGCCCTACGACCAGGCCCTCCGCGTCATCGGCCCGATGGGCTCCGGCAAGACCTTCCGCTTCCTCGCCCGTCTCCTCCGCGACGTCCCAGGACCCGCCCTCGCGACCTCCACCAAGCCCGACCTGCTCGAACTCACCCTTGGCGCCCGCCGCCGGCGCGGTCCCGTCGCCGTCCTCGACCCCCAGGACCTCGTCCCCGGCCAGGAACCCCTGCGCTGGTCACCCATCCACGGCGCCCAGGACACCCTCACCGCCGAACTCCGCGGCCGAGCCTTCATCGCCGGCACCCGAACCCGCGCATCCGGCGCCCAGGACGAAGGCGCCGCTCACTACCGCCACCTCGCCGGCACCTGGCTCTCCTGCCTCATCCACGCCGCCGCCCTCGACGGCGCCTCCTGGCGCGACGTCCTGCGCTGGTCCAAACGCCCCGACGACCCCGCGCCCCGCCAGATCCTCCACCACCACCCCGGCGCAGGACCGGAGTGGGCCGAAAGCCTCCTCGACGCCACCACCGGCGACGAACGCGCCGTCGGCAACACCCGCTCCACCCTCGGCAACGCCTTGGCCGCCTTCGCCCACCAACCCGTCATCGACGCCGTCGACATCGACCCCGACCACGCCACCGACATCGAGCACCTGCTCAACGCCGACGGCACCCTCTACCTCCTCGGTAAGGACAGCGCCCACTCCACCATCTCGCCGCTCGTCACCGCCATCACCGAAGACGTCCTCGACCGCGCCGAGCAGCTCGCCGTCACCAAGCCCCACCGCCGCCTCGACCCACCCCTGGT
>NZ_SMKC01000002.1 GCF_004348315.1 Streptomyces sp. 8K308
GGCAGCAGCGGGATGCCGTAGGCGGTGAGCACCCGGTGGGTGGCGACGTGGTTGAGGGTGACGGTGCGGCGCGGGTCGAGGGCGGTGACCACGTGCTCGGCCGCGGCGTCCTCGTCGATGTCGGCGAAGGCGGGCTGCTCTCCCGGGTGGGCGGCTGTGGCCCGCCACTCGGCGTGTCGGACGGCTTTGGCGAGGGCGCGGACGGCGCGCTCGGCCGAGGGGTAGACGGGGATGCCGCGGGCGGTGAGCGCGGTGGCGAGGTCGTCCAGGGCGAGTTGCGCGACGACCACGGGCTTGCCGGTGGCGGCGTCGGTGAGCGCGGTGTGCAGCGCGGGCGCGAGGTCGGCGAGCAGCCGGGCGGTGTGGTCGCCGGCCGCGCCCGCGGGATCGCTGACGGTGGGGACGACGGCGACGACGGCCGCGTCCACGCCGGGGTCGGCGAGGGCGGTGGCCAGGGCGGCGCCGAAGTCGGCGGGCCTGGCGTGCGAGCCGAGCCCTGCGGGATCGAGGGGGCGCAGGCGGTGGGCGCGGCAGGCGTCGTGGGTGACGAGGCCGAGGGCCTCGGCGTTGCTGACGACGGCGACGCGGGGGCCCTGGGGCAGCGGTTGGTGGGCCAGCAGCAGCCCGATGTCGAGCAGTTCGGTCGCGGTGTCGGCCTCGATCACGCCGGCCTGGCCGAGCAGCGCCGAGACGGTCGGCTCGGGGGCGTGCCCGGCGGGGACGGCGTGGCCGTGCGGCGGGGCGCCGCCGCTGTGCCGGCCGCCGCGCACCACCACGACGGGGGTGCCGGCGGCCGCGGTGCGCCGGGCGATGCGGGTGAACTTGCGGGGGTTGCCGACCGATTCGAGGTACATCAGGGCGACCCCGGTGGCCGGGTCGTCGTCCCAGTACTGGAGCAGGTCGTTGCCCGAGAGGTCGGCGCGGTTGCCTGCGGAGACGAAGGTGGAGAGGCCGGCGCCGCGGCGGGCGAGCTCGTCGAGGACGGCGATGCCGATGGCCGCCGACTGGGTGAACAGGCCGATCCGTCCCGCGGCCGGCAGCCGGGGCGCGGGGCTGGCGTTGAGCCGGACTTCGGGGTCGGTGTTGATCAGGCCGAAGGCGTTGGGGCCCACGATGCGCATGCCGTGGGAGCGGGCGAGGTGGACGAGCTCGCGCTGCTCGTCCCTGTCGTGGCCGGCGGCGAGCACCACGAGGCCCGCGACGCCGGCGCTGGCGCAGTCGGCGACGGCGGCGGCGACCCGGGGCGCGGGGACGGCGAGCACGGCGAGGTCGACGGGCGCGCCGATGTCGGTGACCCGGCGGTGGGCGGGGGCGCCGCCGAGCTCGGTCGTGCCCTCGGGCAGCTCGGCGTTGACGGCGTACACGGGCCCGGTGAAGCCGCCGGCGAGCAGGCCGGCGAGCACGGCGCGGCCGGCGCCTCCTGGGCGGCGTCCGGCGCCCACGACGGCGACGGCGGCGGGGGCGAGGAGGCGGCGCACGGAGCCGGCCTCCGCGCGCTGCTCGCGGGCGCGCATCACGGCGAGGGAGCGGGCGGTGGGCTCCAGGTCGAGGGTGAGGTGGAGGGAGCCGTCGGCGAAGCTGCGCCGCTGGGAGTAGCCGGCGTCGGTGAAGACCTTGGCCATCCGGGTGTTGGCGGGCAGCAGTTCGGCCTCGAAGCGGCGGATGCCGCGCTCCCTGGCGACTGCGGCCAGGTGTTCGAGCAGCACGGAGGCCAGGCCGCGGCCCTGGTGGGCGTCCTGGACGAGGAAGGCCACCTCGGCGCGGTCGGCGGGAGCGGTGGCGGCGCGGCCGTGCTCGTCGATCCGGTCGTACCGCACGACGGCGATGAACTCGCCGCCCACGGTGGCGGCGAGTCCGACGCGGTCCACGTAGTCGTGGTGGGTGAACCGGTGCACGTCGCGGTCGGACAGCCGTGGGTAGGGGGCGAAGAAGCGGTAGTACTTCGACTCGTCGGAGACCCGCTCGTAGAAGGCGACCAACCGGTCGGCATCGGCCGGGGTGATGGGCCGCAGCCGGGCCGTGCCGCCGTCGCGCAGCACGACGTCGGCCTCCCAGTGGGCGGGGTAGGGCGGCTGGGCGGTCGTCCGCATGGCATCAGCGTACGGTTGGGTCAGCCGGGACGGCGGCCCGGCGTACAGCACAACCGTTCCACCCTGTTCGAACCGAAGGGCACCATCATGGTTGAGCGACGCGTCACCATCGGCTGGGCGGAGGGGCTGCACGCCCGGCCCGCCTCGATCTTCGTCCGGGCCGCGACGGCCACCGGCGTGCCGATGACCATCGCCAGGAAGGGCGGCACTCCGGTGAACGCCGCGTCGATGCTCGCGGTGCTGAGCCTGGGCGCCGAGGGCGGCGAGGAGGTGGTGCTCGCCTCGAGCGGCGCGACCGCCGAGGACGAGGCCGCCGCCGAGGCGGCGGTCGACCGGCTCGCACGGCTGGTTTCCGAGGGGCTCGAGGAGCTGCCGGAAACGGTCTGAGAAATCCGCCGGGCCAGGGGGCCTGAATTTCGGGCAACAGAATTACGGGGGCGCGATTCCGGCGATGGAATTCGCAACCCTTTCGCACATGTGTATACGGCCGCTGTTAAATCTGGCCGCGCACCGTGTTTACAGCAGGTTTCGGGCTTCTCACGGCGCCGGTCCTGGTCTGCTTGCGGGCCGGGGTCGACCGTTCGAGCTGGGCGGCCGACAGGGCCCGCGCCCGCTCCGCGTCGCCCCGGGCGATGGCGTCCACCAGGGCGCCGCGCTCCTGCCACAGCACCACGGCGCGGGAGACGGGCTCGCCCGCGTACAGCCAGGTGATCTTGCGCCGCAACTGCACCAGCATGGTGGTCAGGCCCGGGCTGCAGGTGGCCTGGGCCACCGTCTCGTGGAACCAGTCGCCGAGCGACCGCAGGTCCGATTCCTGCCCCTGGCCTGCGCGCTGGCGCCCAAGGCGCACGAGCCCGCGCAGGACCTTGAGGTGCGCCTCCGTGCGCCGCTGCGCCGCGCGGGCCGCGCCAAGCGGCTCCAACAGCGCCCGCACGTCGAGCAGATCGGCCGCCTCGCGCTCCCCCGGCTGGGCCACGCAGGCCCCGGCGTGGCGCCGCGAGGTGACGAACCCCTCGGACTCCAGGGTGCGCAGCGCCTCGCGGACCGGCACCCGGGACACCCCGTAGCGCTGGGCCAGCTGCTCCTCGGCGAGCCGTGCGCCCGGGGGCAGGACGCCGCTCACAATGTCGTCACGGATCGCCGTGCATACCGCGTGCGCGGAGATACGCATGACAAACCCCCACAGAATAGCCGGCGTCAGCCCTGTTACATTTCTACCGGGTCACTCAACCGAACTGTATGGCAAAAACCCGGGAATGCCGATAGCGCCCCTGGAAAACCCGGTGCCTTTCGGACGTTTACGCGGAACGCCGGCGGCTCCGGGTCCCGAAGGGCCCGGAGCCGCCGGCGGCTGACGGCTCGGTCTCAGCCGTCGATCACCGTCACCTCGCCGATGCCGAGCGCCCGCACCGGCTCCGCGATCTGCTCGGCGTCGCCGACCAGCACGGTCACCAGGCGGTCGGTCGGGAAGGCGCGCGCCACCGCCGCCGAGGCCTCGACGGTGCCGGTCTCCGCCAGTCGGACGTACAACCGCGCCTGGTAGTCGTCCGGCAGTTCCTCCTCGACCTGGTCGGCCAGGGTGCCGGCGACGGCCGCCGCCGTCTCGAAGCTCAACGGCGCCACGCCCACCAGGAACTGGACCGCCGCGTCCCGCTCCTCGTCGGTCAGCCCCTCGGCCGCCAGCGTGCGCAGCACCTGGAAGAGGTCGGCCAGCGCCGGCCCCGTCACGTCGGTGGCCACCGAGCCACGGATGCCGAGCAGCGAGAGCCCGGTGCCGTCGGCCCGGGACCGCAGCACCTGGGCGAAGGCCCGGATGCCGTAGGTGTAGCCCTTCTCCTCGCGCAGCACCCGGTCGAGGCGGGAGGTGATGGTGCCGCCGAGGCAGTAGACGCCGAGCCGCTGCGCGGCCCACACCGGGTCGTGCCGGTCGGGCCCGGTGCGGGCGATCAGCAGCTGGGTCTGGACGGAGCCGGGCCGGTTCACGATGACGACGCGGCCGGTGTCGTCGGGGACGGACGGCTCCCACGCGACGGTGGCCGGCGGCTGGCCGGTCCAGGCGCCCAGGGTGTCCTTGAGCACCGCGTCCAGGTCAATGCCGCTGAGGTCGCCGACGATGACCACGGCGGCGGAGGCCGGCCGCACGTGCGCCTCGTAGAAGGCGCGGACGGCCTTGGCGTCGATCCGCTCGACGCTGGCCGCCGTGCCCTGCCGGGGCTTGGACATGCGGGAGTCGGTCGGGAACAGCGTGTCGTAGAGCGCCATCGCCGCACGCCGGCCCGGGTTGCCGAGCTCGTGCGGGATCTCGTCGAGGCGGTTGCGCACCAGCCGCTCGATCTCGTGCTCGGGGAAGGCCGGGGCCCGCAGCGCGTCCGCCAGGAGCAGCAGCGCCCGGTCGAAGCGGGAGGCCGGGACCTCGAGGGAGACCCGGACACCGGGGTGGTCGGCGTGGGTGTCAAGGGTGGCGCCGCAGCGCTCGAGCTCGGCGGCGAACTCCTCGGCGGTGTGCCGGTCGGTGCCCTCGGACAGCGCCCGGGCCGTGATCGTGGCGACGCCCTCGAGGCCGGCCGGCTCGGCGGCCAGCGGCGCGGTCAGGTTGAGCTCGACGGCGATGACCTGCTGTCCCGGGCGGTGACTGCGCAGCACCGTCAGGCCGTTGGGCAGGGCGGTGCGCTCCGGCGCCGGGAACGCCCAGGGCCTGGGCTCCCCCGCGGTCGGCCGCGGGTGGAGCTGCATGCTCGCGGTGACGTCGCTCACTGGTGGTCGGCCCCTTCGGTCTCGTCGGCTTCGGTCTCGTCCTCCTGGGGACCAGTGGGCTCGTACACCAGCACCGCGCGGTTGTCGGCGCGGAGCCGCGCGGCGGCCACCGCGCGCACCTCGTCCGACGTGATCTCCAGGATGCGGCGCACGGCGGTCAGCGCCAGCTGCGGGTCGCCGAACAGCACCGCGTACCTGCACAGCTCGTCGGCCCGGCCGCCGACCGTGGCGAGCCGGTCGAGCCACTCGCGCTCCAACTGGGCCTGGGCCCGCTCCAACTCCTCGGTGGTCGGCCCCTCCTGGGCGAACCTCTCGAGCTCCTCGTCGACCGCGGCCTCGATGTCCTCGACCCGCGCCTCGCCCGAGGTCTTGACGTCCAACCAGCCCATCGAGGGCGCACCGGCGAGCCGCAGCATCCCGAAGCCGGCGGACACCGCCGTGCGGTCGTGCCTGACGAGACGGTTGTGCAGCCGGGACGACTCGCCGCCGCCGAGCACGGTGAGCGCCAGGTCGGCGGCGTCGGCCGCGCGGGTGCCGTCCTGCGGCAGCCGGTAGGCGGCCATCAGGGCGCGCGAGGGGACGTCCTCCTCGATCAGCTCGCGCAGCTCCTCGCCGATGACCTCGGGCAGGGCGCCGTCGCGCGGCGGGCGCTTGCCGTCGTGCGACGGGATGGAGCCGAAGTACTTCTCGACCCAGGCCAGCGTCTGCTCCGGGTCGATGTCGCCGACGACCGCGAGCACCGCGTTGTTGGGGGCGTAGTAGGTGCGGAAGAACTCCCTGGCGTCCTCCAGGGAGGCGGCGTCCAGGTCGGCCATGGAGCCGATGGGGGTGTGGTGGTACGGGTGGCCCTCGGGGAAGACCATGGCGGTGAGCTTCTCGAAGGCCGTGCCGTAGGGCACGTTGTCGTAACGCTGGCGGCGCTCGTTCTTCACCACGTCGCGCTGGTTCTCCATGGACTCCTCGTCCAGCGCGGCCAGCAGTGTGCCCATCCGGTCGGCCTCGAGCCACAGCGCGAGCTCCAACTGGTGGGCGGGCATGGTCTCGAAGTAATTGGTCCGCTCGAAGCTCGTGGTGCCGTTGAGCGAGCCCCCGGCGGCCTGGACGAGCTCGAAGTGACCGTTGCCCTGGACCTGTCGCGATCCCTGGAACATCAGGTGCTCGAAGAGGTGAGCGAGCCCGGTGCGACCCGCCACCTCGTGCCGGGAGCCCACGTCGTACCAGAGGCAGACGGCGGCCACGGGAGTGAGATGGTCCTGGGACAGCACCACGCGAAGCCCGTTGGGCAGCCTGTGTTCGGTCGCGGTGAGCCCGCCGGCGGTATCCTGCGGGGTGGCCGTGTGGCCCATGGGCGTGAGGTCCCTTCGCTCGGACGGTCCGGTTGTCTGTCGGATGTCCTGTCACCTTATGCAAGGTGAGCCGGGGTGTGCGATGCGATCGACGTTGGTACCCGGCTGTCGGTGGCGCGGTCCACAATGGTCGCCAGCAGACCGTCAAGACGTACGAAGGAGTCCCCGCGCGATGCCCCGCCGCAGTACGCCGACCCCGCCTCCGGAGGATTTCGAGGAGCGCATCCTCGACATCGACGTCGTCGATGAGATGCGGGGCTCCTTCCTCGAGTACGCCTACTCGGTGATCTACTCCCGGGCGTTGCCGGACGCGAGGGACGGGATGAAGCCGGTGCAGCGCCGGATCCTGTACCAGATGCACGACATGGGGCTGCGCCCCGATCGCGGCCACGTCAAGTGCGCCCGCGTGGTGGGCGAGGTGATGGGCAAGCTGCACCCGCACGGCGACTCGGCCATCTACGACGCCCTGGTGCGCATGGCCCAGCCCTTCTCGATGCGGCTGCCCCTGGTGGACGGCCACGGGAACTTCGGCTCCCTGGGCAACGACGACCCGCCGGCCGCCATGCGATACACCGAGTGTCGGTCGTCGGCGGTGGCCGGCCTGATGGTCGCCGGCATCGACGAGGACACCGTCGACTTCGCGCCCAACTACGACGGCAGCGAGCGGGAGCCGGTCGCGCTGCCCGCGGCCTACCCCAACCTCCTGGTGAACGGCTCGAGCGGCATCGCCGTCGGCATGGCCACCAACATGCCGCCGCACAACCTGGGCGAGGTCATCGCCGCGGCCCGCCACCTGATCCGCCACCCCAACGCGGACCTGGCCACCCTGATGCGCCACGTGCCGGGGCCCGACCTGCCGACCGGCGGCCAGATCGTGGGGCTCGACGGCATCAGGGACGCGTACGAGACGGGGCGCGGCACCTTCCGGATCCGGGCCACGGTGGCGGTGGAGAAGGTGACGGCCAGGCGCATGGGCCTGGTGGTCACCGAGCTGCCGTTCATGGTCGGCCCCGAGAAGGTGGTCGGCAAGATCAAGGACCTGGTCAACGCGAAGAAGCTGCAGGGCATCGCGGACGTCAAGGATCTGACGGACCGCGAGCACGGGCTGCGCCTGGTGATCGAGGTGAAGAACGGCTTCAACCCCGAGGCGGTGCTGGCCCAGCTCTACAAGCTGACGCCGATGGAGGAGACCTTCGGCATCAACAACGTGGCCTTGGTGGACGGTCAGCCGCTGACCATGGGCCTGAAGGAGCTGCTCGAGGTCTATGTGGACCACCGGTTCGAGGTGGTCAGGCGGCGCAGCGAGTTCCGGCGCGGCAAGCGGCGGGACCGGTTGCACCTGGTCGAGGGCCTGCTGGTGGCGCTCGTCGACATCGACGAGGTGATCCGGATCATCCGGTCGAGCGAGAACGCGGCGGAGGCCAAGGACGCGCTGATGGCCCGCTTCTCCCTCTCCGAGACGCAGACCCAGTACATCCTCGACACCCCACTGCGCCGGCTGACCAGGTTCGACCGGATCGAGCTGGAGTCGGAGCGCGACCGGCTGACCGCGGAGATCGAGGAGCTGACCCGGATCCTGGACTCGGACGCGGAGCTGCGCAAGCTGGTCTCGGCCGAGCTGGCCGAAGTGGCCAAGAAGTTCGGCACCCCGCGCCGCACCGTGCTCGCCGAGGCGGAGGGCGCGCCGCTCGAGGTGATGCCGCTCGAGGTGGCGGACGATCCGTGCCGAGTGCTGCTGTCCTCCACCGGGCTGCTGGCGCGCACCGCCGACGAGCAGCCGGTGTTCGACACGAACGCGCGCCGGGTGAAGCACGACGTGGTGGTCTCGGCGGTGCCGTCCACCACCCGGGGCGAGATCGGGGTGGTCACCTCCGAGGGCCGCCTGCTGCGACTCAACGTGGTGGACCTGCCGATGCTGCCGCACAGCGCCGCCTCGCCCAACCTGTCGGGCGGCGCGCAGGTGTCGGAGTTCCTCACGCTGCGCCCCGACGAGCGGGTGGTGTGCCTGACCACGCTCGACGAGTCCTCGCCCGGGCTCGCGATCGGCACCGAGCAGGGCGTGGTGAAGCGGGTGGTGCCGGACTATCCGGCGAACAAGGACGAGTTGGAGGTCATCGCGCTCAAGGAGGGCGATGTGGTCGTCGGCGCGGCCGAGTTGCGCACCGGCGACGAGGACCTGGTCTTCATCACGGACGACGCGCAGCTGCTGCGCTACCCGGCCGCCCAGGTGCGGCCGCAGGGCCGGCCGGCGGCCGGCATGGCCGGCGTCAAGCTGGCCACCGGGGCCAGGGTGATCTCGTTCACGGCCGTCGATCCGGCGGGCGAGGCGGCGGTCTTCACGGTGGCGGGCGGCAGCGGCACGCTTGACGACTCGCTCGGCACGGCCAAGCTCACGCCGTTCGACCAGTACCCGCGGAAGGGGCGGGCCACCGGCGGGGTGCGCTGCCAGCGGTTCCTGAAGGGCGAGGAGCGGTTGACGTTCGCCTGGGCCGGCGCCATGCCGGCGCGCGCCGCCACCGCGACGGGCGCGCCCGTCGACCTGCCGGAGGCCGACCCGCGCAGGGACGGCTCGGGCATGCCGCTCGGCCGCCCGGTCGCGGTGGTCGCGGGCCCGGTGTAGGCCCGGTTCGCCGGTTGCCGGCTGGTCAACCGGTCAGGTGACGGGCTGCGGCTCGGGCTCGGTGACGTCCTCCGGGTCGTCGACGTACCGCAGCACCTCCCACATGCCGTTGCGCGCGGGGTCGGCCTCAGCCGACCCCGTTGCCACGCAGCCGGCGAGCTCCGCGCGCAGCGCCTCGGCGTCGATGCCGGCGCCGATCAGCACCAGCTGCGTGGCGGCGGTCTCGTCGTCGGGGGCCGGGTAGAAGCGGAGGAAGCGGCCGACCGCGTGCAGCACGTAGCGCTCGGGGCGCGGCCCCGCGGCGAGGGTGACGAAGCCCTTGGCGCGGTAGAGCCCGGCCGGCCTGGTGTCGAGGAAGCTCATCAGGGCGCGAGGGCTCAGCGGACGCCGGCTGGTGAAGGCCACGCTCTGGTAGCCGGTGTGCGGATGCTCGTGCCCGTCTGCGTGCCCGCCCCCGTGCTCCGCTTCGAGCTCTAGGTCGGCGAAGGACAGTTGTCTGGGCCCTGTGGTCCCGGCGCCGCCGGCGCGCGCGTTCTCCCGGTCGAAGAAGAGACCGGGGTCGATCCGGCCCCTGGCGGCCGGCACCATGGGCGCGCCGCCGCCGAGCTCGCGCAGCGCGGCGAGCTGCGCGCGCCAGTCGGCCTCGGGCACCAGGTCGGTCTTGTTGAGGACCACCAGGTCGGCGGCGCCCGGGTGCCGCGTCCTGCCCGGCTCGGCGGCGTCGACCACCTGCACCAGGCCGCCGTAGACGATGCGCCGGTCGCCGCTGGCCAGGATCATCCGCACCAGGCTGGGCGGCTCGGCGAGCCCGCTGGCCTCGACCACGATCAGGTCGATCCTGGCCGCCGGGTCGGCGAGCCGGTCGAGGGCCGCGTCCAGGTCCTCGCTGTCCACGGCGCAGCACAGGCAGCCGTTGTCGAACGAGGCCATGGCGTCGACCTGCCCCGCGACCAGCATGGCGTCGATCGGGATGCTGCCGAAGTCGTTGACGACGGCGCCGATCCGGACGCCGTCGCGGTTTCTGAGCAGGTGGTTGAGGAGCGTGGTCTTCCCCGCGCCGAGGAAGCCCGCCAGCACGACGACCGGGATTCGGCTGGTGGTCATGGCCGCCACGATAGCCGTGGCGGCCGATCCGTTCGTCACTGGCGGCAGACCTCGCCGGGCAGGTTGCGCACGGGGTTCGCTTCACCCCTGTGGGGGGAGACGGCTGAGCCGCCTGGGTCAGGAGAGGCTAGCCTTACCTGGGTGAGCACGTGCACGACCCTCTCCCGGGCCCTAGCCGAGCCGCTGGCCGGCACCGCGAGCACCGCGAGGACCTGGCTGCTGATCGAGCAGCCGGGCCCCTGGGGCCCGGACGCCCTGGTCGACAGCCACCTCGACCCCGCCGTGGGCCGCGCCCTCGCGACGGCCACCACCGGCACCGGCGTGCGGGTGGCGCTGATCCGCCGCCCCGGCCGGCACGCCGACCGGCCGGGGGCCGCCACGGCCCGCCGCGCCTACCTGGCCCACACCCTGCCGGGGAACTCCTGGGTCCGCACCACCGCGGCGGTGGCCCCCGAGGACCTGCTCGACCTGGACTTCCTCCGGCTCGGCGCCGGGGTCCACGACGAGCTGTGGGAGCCGCACCGCGGCGCCCCGTTGACCCTGGTGTGCACCAACGGCCGGCGAGACCGCTGCTGCGCGCTGCTCGGCCGGCCACTGGCCGCCGAGCTGGTGGCCAGCGGCGGCTCGGAGGTGTGGGAGATCACCCATCTCGGCGGCCACCGCTTCTCCCCCACGCTGCTCGTGCTGCCGCACGGCTACGCATACGGGCGGATCACCGCCGTGGGCGTCAAGGGGGCCCTGGAGGCTCTGCACGACGGCCAGCTGGTCACGGAGAACTGCCGGGGCCGGTCCGCCTGGGACCGGCCAGGACAGGCCGCCGAGCTGGCCGTGCGGGAGGCGACCGGGGAGCGCGGCCTCGACGCCCTCGCCGTCCTCGCCGACCGGGCCGCCGGCGGCACGCGGGAGGTCACCGTGGGTCACGCGGACGGCCGCCGCTGGCGGGTGACGGTGGCGGCACTCACCGACGGCGAGCCGGCGCCCGCGAGCTGCGGGGCACGCCTCGAGACCCAGCGCCGGATGGCCGCCACCGACGTCACCGCCCTGGCCTCCGCCGGGGCACTCGGCTGAGAACGCCGTCGGCGCTTCCCCGCGCCGCGTGGGGCGACGCCAGGGACGAACGCCGAGCGGCGCCCGTCCCCCGACGCCGAGCGGTCGTGGCTCGGGCAGGCGCGGCGCTCACGTGTCGATGCGGGACCGGTCGAGCATGGCCGCCGAGCTGGCGATGAACTCGCGGCGCGGGGCCACCTCGTTCCCCATCAGCAGGCTGAAGGCCTCCTCGGCGGCCTCCAGGTCGTTGATGTTGATCCGCCGCAGGGTGCGCCGGCGCGGGTCCATCGTGGTCTCGGCCAGCTGGTCCGCGTCCATCTCACCCAGGCCCTTGTAGCGCTGGATCGACTCCTTGTAGCGGATCTTGCGGCGGTCCAGGTCGAGCAGCGTCGAACGGAGCTCCGCGTCCGAGTAGGTGTACAGGTACTTGTCCTGGCCCTTCTTCGGGTTGCTCAGCTCGATCCGGTGCAGCGGCGGGACGGCGGAGAAGACCCGGCCCTCCTCGACCATCGGTCTCATGTAGCGCTGGAAGAGGGTCAGCAGCAGACACCGGATGTGCGCGCCGTCCACGTCGGCGTCGGCGAGGAAGATCACCCGGCCGTAGCGCGCCTGGTCGATGTCGAAGGTCCGCCCCGACCCGGCTCCTATCACCTGGATGATGGCGCCGCACTCGGCGTTCTTCAGCATGTCGGAGACCGACGACTTCTGGACGTTGAGGATCTTGCCGCGGATGGGCAGCAGGGCCTGGAACTCGGAGTTGCGCGCCAGCTTGGCGGTGCCGAGCGCGCTGTCGCCCTCGACGATGAACAGCTCGCTGCGGTCCACGTCGTCGCTGCGGCAGTCGGCGAGCTTGGCCGGCAGGGCCGAGGACTCGAGGGCCGTCTTCCGGCGCTGCGCCTCCTTGTGCTGGCGGGCGGCGATCCGGGTGCGGGCGGCCGCGACGACCTTCTCCAGCACGGCGCGGGCCTGCTGCTTGTCGTCGCGCCTGGTCGAGGTGAGGAAGCCCTTGAGCTCCTTGGCGACCACCTGGGCGACGATCCGGGAGGCGGCCGAGGTGCCGAGCACCTCCTTGGTCTGCCCCTCGAACTGGGGCTCGGCGAGCCGGACCGTGACCACCGCGGTCATGCCCTCCAGGGCGTCGTCCTTGACCACGTCGTCCTCGGCGACCCGCAGCAGCTTGGTGGCGCGCAGCACGTCGTTGACCGTGCGGGTGACCGCGCGCTCGAAGCCGGTGACGTGAGTACCGCCCTTGGGGGTGGCGATGATGTTGACGAACGAGCGCACGGTCGTCTCGTAGCCGGTGCCCCAGCGCAGCGCGATGTCCACGTCCAGGTCGCGCTTGACCTCGGTGGGGATCATGTGGCCGCGCTCGTCCAGGACGGGCACGGTCTCCTTGAAGGTGCCCTGGCCGGTGAGCCGCAGCACGTCGCAGACCGGCTTGTCGGCGGCCAGGAACTCGCAGAACTCGCTGATCCCGCCGTCGTAGTGGAAGACCTCCTCGGACGGCTCGGCACCCTCGACGCCCCGCTCGTCACGGACCGTGATGGTCAGCCCGGGGACCAGGAAGGCCGTCTGGCGGGCCCGGGAGTGCAGGGTGTCGAGGGAGAGCTTGGCGTCCTTGAGGAAGATCTGCCGGTCCGCCCAGTAGCGCACCCGGGTGCCGGTGCGGGTCTTGGGGATCTTCTTGGCCTTGCGCAGGCCGCTGGCCGGGTCGAACGGGGCGTCGGGCCCGGACTCGGTGAAGACGCCGGGGGTGCCGCGCCGGAAGCTGATGGCGTGCGTGCTGCCGCCCCTGTCGACCTCCACGTCGAGCCGGGCCGACAGTGCGTTCACCACGGAGGCGCCGACGCCGTGCAGGCCGCCGGAGGCCGCGTAGGAGCCGCCGCCGAACTTGCCTCCGGCGTGCAGCTTGGTCATCACGACCTCGACGCCGGAGAGCCCGGTCTTGGGCTCGATGTCGACGGGGATGCCTCGCCCGTTGTCACGGACCTCGACGGAGCCGTCTGCGCGCAGCAGCACGTCGATGCGGTCACAGTGGCCGCCGAGCGACTCGTCGACGGCGTTGTCGATGATCTCCCAGAGGCAGTGCATCAGGCCGCGACTGTCCGTGGAGCCGATGTACATGCCCGGGCGCTTGCGGACCGCCTCGAGACCTTCCAGGACGAGCAGGTGCCGCGCGGTGTAGTTGCCTGCCGGGTCGGCCCCGGTCAACAGTGCGGTGGACGGCACGGACGTGTCGGCGGTCACGCAGTTCGCTCCTCGCTGAATTCTGATCTGGCGCTGATGTGGTGGCGGTCGCCGCTCAGAGGGTACCGAGGCCCTGTAGAGCGGTTGTGCGGCTCCCCGGGAAGTATCCAGGGTAGCCGAGCATCGCTCACGCGTTCGATAACTCGTCTGGGTGACGTGTACATCACGTTCCCTTCGAGGCATGAACCATTTAGGCTCCGGGCACGTCCTCCTGAACAAGGCAGGGCCCCCGGATACACCGAGGTAGCCGGAACAACACAACTAGACGACGCATTACACCAAGCAACCGCAATACGGCTCATTCGCCGCCACCGGGCAGCGTTCGGCCATCTCGGGAGAAATTTTTCCATCGAGAAAGCCGCGGGCGGGAACGTTCTCGGCCTGGTTGGATGTTGTCCCTGGTACGACAGCTCGTCGAGCTAGAGAAGAGGCGACGTGACTACTGTTCTGACCCCCGCGACCCCGCTGACGGCCGGGGACCGCTGCGACCGCTGTGGTGCCCAGGCGTATCTCCGCGTGGTCCTCATCAGCGGCGGAGAGCTGCTGTTCTGCGCCCACCACGGCCGCAAGTTCGAGCCGGAGCTCAAGAAGATCGCCGCGGAGATACAGGACGAGACGGAGAAGCTCACCGCGACTCCCGCATCCGCGCGCGACGACGAACGCTGATCCGAGCGCAGATCCGATCTGACGTATCGCGTTTCCTGACGACGGGCTCCGTCCGGCCGGCGTCCCGGCCGGACAGCGGGCGGTCAACCGCGTACGCGCGGTGACCGCCCGTTTCCGTACCCGTGTGTCACCTGGGCCATCGGCCCCGCAGTCCGAGGTCTCCGTGCTCCGTGCTCTCCTGAGCACCCCAGGCGCCGCCGTGCGCCCGCTTCGTGCTGCCCGCGTGGACGCGCACACCCAGAACGGCCGGTGGCCCCCTGGTGGGGGCCACCGGCCGTTCTCGTGTGTCTCGGGGCGCCTCGGCCGCTCGGCCGAGGTCGCTCAGTCGAGGTAGTCGCGCAGCACCTGGGAGCGCGACGGGTGCCGCAGCTTGGACATCGTCTTCGACTCGATCTGCCGGATCCGCTCGCGCGTGACCCCGTAGACCTTGCCGATCTCGTCCAGCGTCTTGGGCTGGCCGTCGGTGAGGCCGAAGCGCATCGAGACGACGCCGGCCTCGCGCTCGCTCAGCGTGTCGAGCACGGAGTGCAGCTGCTCCTGCAGCAGCGTGAAGCTCACCGCGTCGGCCGGCACCACGGCCTCGGAGTCCTCGATGAGGTCACCGAACTCGCTGTCGCCGTCCTCGCCGAGCGGGGTGTGCAGGGAGATCGGCTCCCGGCCGTACTTCTGGACCTCGACGACCTTCTCCGGGGTCATGTCGAGCTCCTTGGCCAGCTCCTCCGGGGTGGGCTCCCGGCCCAGGTCCTGGAGCATCTGCCGCTGGACACGGGCGAGCTTGTTGATCACCTCGACCATGTGCACCGGGATCCGAATGGTGCGGGCCTGGTCGGCCATGGCGCGGGTGATGGCCTGACGGATCCACCAGGTCGCGTAGGTGGAGAACTTGTAACCCTTGGTGTAGTCGAACTTCTCCACCGCGCGGATCAGGCCCAGGTTGCCCTCCTGGATCAGGTCCAGGAAGAGCATGCCGCGGCCGGTGTACCGCTTGGCCAGCGAGACCACCAGGCGGAGGTTGGCCTCCAGCAGGTGGTTCTTGGCGCGGCGGCCGTCCTCGGAGATGATCTCCAGCTCGCGCCGCAGCTTGGGGGCGATCTTGTCGGAGCTGGCCAGCTTGTCCTCGGCGAACAGACCCGCCTCGATGCGCTTGGCGAGCTCCACCTCCTGCTCCGCGTTGAGCAGGGGGACCTTGCCGATCTGCTTCAGGTAGTCCTTGACGGGGTCGGCCGTGGCGCCGGCGGCCGCGACCTGCTGGGCCGGGGCGTCGTCCTCGTCCTCGTCGGAGAGCACGAAGCCCTCGTTCTCCGGCTTGCCGTCGGGGCCCTCGCCCGGGGCCGCCGCCCGCACGGCGCGGTCGGTGGGCTCCTCCAAGCCCTCCTCGTCGCCGTCCAGGAACTCGTCGGCAAGCTCCTTCTTGGGCTCGTCCTTCTTGCCCGCGGTCTTCTTGGTGGCCACCGGCCCCTTCTTGGCGGCCGGGGCCTTCTTGGCCGGCGCCTTCTTCGCGGGGGCTTTCTTGGCGACCGCCTTCTTCGCCGCGGCCTTCTTAGCCGCCGGCCTGCTCACGGAGCCGCCCGCCGCCTCGCCGTGCTCGGCCTCACCCGCCGGGTCCTCCGGGCGGGCCATGGCCGTGGCCTGCTTGGCCGGAGCCGCCTTCGCCGCCACGGTCTTGGTCGCGGTGCGCTTGGCCGTCGTCTTCGCGGCGACACTCTTCCGGGTGCGCTTGGGCGCCTCGGCGGCACTCACCATCAGCGTCACGCCCTCCTCGTCGAGGATCTGGTTGAGGCTGCGCAGAACGTTCTTCCACTGGGCTTTCGGGATCTGGTCAGCCTCGATGGCCCGGCGCAGATCATCGCCGGCGATCTGCCCCTCAGCCTTTCCCCGTTCGATCAGCGCCATCACAGAATTGGACTCGGCGATCTCGGCAGGGAGAGTACGGGAAGTGCTGGCCGACACGAACAACCTCTCGGAAACTCTTGGGAACGGCTAGGGCCCGCCCGAAGCAAGCGGAACCGTGACCGACGGCGGGGTGAGCCGACGGCGGTGGTGCGGATGGCTCGGACCACCGGTCCGGCCACTGCGGCCACCTCTTCAATCATCGCGCTGCTTCCCGAAGCGTTACGCGGCTCGCACGTGGCGCGAGTCACATCACGAGTGCACGCGTAACGGGCCGACCCCGAGGCGCCGCCGGAGCCCTGCCGGGCCCGGATCCGACGGCGCCGGGTCCTGTGTCCTTCCGCCGCCGGTCAGTGCTCGCGCGGAGCGGGAACCACATGGTCCGAGCCCGCCGCGGCCGCGGCGCCGTCCGAGGGGATGGTGAGCAGGTGGCGCATCGCGGTCTCGGCGGCGGCCGGCTCGCCCGAGGAGATGGCGTCCACGATGCGCTGGTGCAGGGCGACAGAGCCCTCCGTGGGGTGCTCACAGCCGGAGGCCGCGCCACCGGAGACCTGGAGCGCCGAGGCGACGATGCCGGAGAGGTGCTCCAGCATGCGGTTGCCGGCGGCCTGGAGGAGCAGGGCGTGGAACTCGGCGTCGGCGCGGGAGAAGGTGAGCGCGTCTCCCTGGGCCAGGGCGTGGGTCATGATGTCGACCATGTCACCGAGGCGCTGGCGGACCTCCTCCCGGGTGTCGCCCGCGGCGAGCCTGGCGGCCAGCGGTTCGATAGTCAGGCGCAGCTCGCACAGCTCGCGGCGCTGGTCCTCGCGCTGCGGACCGAAGGCCCGCCACTCGATGATGTCGGGATCGAGCAGGTTCCAGTCGCCGACGGGGCGGACCCGGGTGCCGACGTTGGGGCGGGCGCTCACCAGCCCCTTGGCCTCGAGGACCCGCAGGGACTCGCGGACCACGGTGCGGGAGACCTCGAAACGCTGACCGATCTCCTCGGGAACCAGCGGCCGGTCGGCGCCGAGGTCACCGGAGACGATCATCTGGCCCAGCTGCTGGACGAGTTGGCCGTGGAGCCCGCGGCCCCGGCTGCCGGCGGCCCGACGGCCGACCCGCCCCATGTCGGGGTCGGGGCCGTCCCAGGCGGGGGCGTTGGTGGTGCGGGCCGCTCCCGTCGACTCGGCGTAGGAGTAGCGGTCGAGCTCACCCGGGCCGCTGGGGCCGGAGTCGGCGGAACGGGTGGCGGTCATCATGGAGTGCGCAAGGGTAGTCACGCCTCCTTTGTCGGCGGCCCTCGTTGACACCTTGAGGTCTTTGGTGAAAAGCACACGAAAGGGTGATCGGCGGCTCCCGCATAATTGACGCCTAACCGGAAGGAAAGGGACTCCGCCCACCAGCCGGTGGGCCGGACCGGCCGACTCACCGCTCAGCGTGGGCTGTTGCGCAGGCTGACCAGGGCGTAGCCACACGTCAGGACGGCGAGGGAGAGAGCCAGCGCCCAGCCGATGGGCTGGGTCGCGAGCTCCGCGGGCGCGAACAGCAGGCGGTCCACCCCGGAGGGGAGCGGAAGCGTGGTCAACGCGTGGAGCCTGCCCGGCAGTCCGTCGAGGGAGCGCTCGGCGCCACCGCCGAGCGCCGCGCGCAGAGCGGGGGCGAGCGCGAGCGGCACCGCGCCGACGGCGGCCAGCCCGACCAGAGTGGAGCGGAAGATGCCGGCCGCCAGCAGCCCGGCCCAGGCGCAGCCGACGGCCAGCAGCACGGTGCCGGCGAGCGTGACGTCCCAGGCACCGGAGATCCGCCGGCCGTCGGCGAACAGCGCCGTGAGGACGGCCGAGTTGATCGTGAGCGTGCCGACGCACAGCGTCAGGGCGGCCGCCGCGGACACTGCCAGCTTGCCGGCGAGCAGCGACAGCCGCCTGGGCACCGTGACCCGCGCCGGGGCCAGCGCCGGATACCGGAACTCGTGCCCGAACGAAAGCGCTCCCAGCAGGCCGGCGGCCAACGCGACCGGGGGCAGCGGCAGCGGCTCGGCCCACCCGGCCAGCACGCGCTCGGCGGGCCGCGCTCCGGTGGCGGCGAGGGCGAGCGCGGCCACCAGCCCGGCGAACAGCGCCGCGGCCATCACCCACCAGCCGGTGGGCACCCCGACCCAGCGGCGCACCTCGTAGCGCAGGGGCCAACTCGGGCCAGAGGGCGGCAGGACGGGGAGCGCGGGGCGCACCGCCGAGCCGCGCGGCCGCGGGGCATCGGGCGCCCCGACGCCCGCGGGCGCCCGACCGTCGGCCCGCGCCAGCGGGCCCAGTGCCGAGCGGTCGTTCGACTCCCCGACCTCGTCCGCGAGTTGGTGCACCAGCACCCGGTGCCTGAAGGCGACCTCCCCGACCACGGAACAACTGCTGCCGTACACCGAGAGCCGGTTGCCCGACTCCCTGACGACCTCCACCGACGGCTCGCCTTCGGCGACGACGGACGAGCGGAACTCGCCGGCCAGGGCGGCGGCCAGGCGCTCCGCGTGCGGGGTGCGCACGGCCACCCTCGGCCGCAGCCGTGTGCGGGCGAAGTCCTCGCCGGTCTGGTCGGCCACCAGCCGGCCGGCGCTCAGGCTGACCACCCGGTCGGCCAGGCCCGCCGCCTCCTCGGCGTCCCGCGCGGTCACCAGGACGGTCCCGCCCCGCCCCGCGTAGCCGCGCAACAGTTCGAGCAGCCAGGCGGTCTCGCGCGCCCCGAGGCCGAGGGACGGCTCGTCGAGCACCAGCGTGTGCGGGTCCCCGAGGAGCGCCACGGCCAGCCCGAGCCTGCGCTCCATGCCTCGCGACAGCGTCCCGAGCCGCTGGTCGGCGAGCCCGCTGAGGCCGACCTCCTCCAGCATCTCCTCGGCGCGCTCCACCGGGACCCCGGCGGCGGCCGAGAGCATCCTCAGGTGGCCGAGCGCGGTGCGCCGTGGGTGGCCCGGCACGTCCCCGAGCAGGGTGCCGACCTCCCTCGCCGGATGGGGCACCCTGGCCATCGGCCGCCCGCGGAAGAGGGCGACGCCCTGCCCCGGGGACAGCTGGAGCATCAGCCGCAGCGCGGCCGACTTGCCGGAGCCCGGGGCCCCGAGCAGCACGGTGACGTGGCCAGGGCGCGCCTCGAAGCTGAGGTCGTCGACGGCCGGGGGTCGGCCACGGCGGGACGCGCTGGTGAGTCCGATGGCCTGGATCATCGATATCTCCCGTTGAGCGTGCACTCCTCCGGCACCATAACGGGATATATCTCATTTTCCGGGCGACGCGCGGGGTCGTGTGGCCTGGCCTCGGCGCCGCGCCGGCGGGGTCCGCTACACCTCGGGACGCAGCATCGGGGGGTTGAGGGCGGTGGCCTCACCGGCCCTGAAGAGCTGAGCCGGTCGACCGCCCTGCCGGGTCGTCGTGCCCCCGACCGGCACCAGGAATCCCGGGGTCCCGGTGACCTTGCGGTGGAAGTTGCGCGGATCGAGGGCGACTCCCCAGACCGCCTCGTACACCCGGCGCAGCTCGCCCACGGTGAACTCGGCCGGACAGAAGGCGGCGGCGAGCGACGAGTACTCGATCTTGGATCGGGCCCGCTCGACCCCGTCGGCGAGGATTCGCGCGTGGTCGAAGGCGAGCCGCTCGGCCGGGGCGCCGCCCTCGCCCGCGAGCAACCCAGCCACCGGCGTCCACTGGGCGCCGCCGGCGTCGCCGCCCGGGGTCGGCGCCGGGAGGTCGGGGGCGAGCACCAGGTGAGCCACGCTGACCACCCGCATCCGGGGGTCGCGCCCCGGGTCGCCGTAGGTGGCGAGCTGTTCCAGGTGGGCCGCCGCGTGTCGGCTGCCCGAGTCCTGGGTACGCAGCCCCGTCTCCTCGGCGAGCTCGCGAGCCGCCGCGGAGGCCAGATCCTCGTCCACCCGAACGAAGCCACCGGGGAGCGCCCACCGCCCCTGGAAGGGCTCCTCACCCCGACGGACCGTGAGCGCGCACAGCGCGTGGCGCCGGACGGTGAGCACGACCAGATCGACGGTGACGGCGAACGGCGGGAAGTCCGACGGGTCGTAGGGCATGCCGTGATCATAGGGGCCTCCGACACCCCCTCAGTGCTCGCGTGCGGCCCGCTGCTGACGCATGCAGCGGCGCAACGGTTCGGGATCGAGGCCCTCGTTGCACGCCTGGTGGAGCAGCCTGGCGAAGACGTACTCGGGCTCGATCTCCAGCGCCTTGCCCAACGCCACCCGGGCACCGAGCTCGTCGCCCGTGGACCAGGAGACCCAGCCGGCCAGGGTGAGCGGCGCGGCCGCGTGGGCCTCGTAGGCCGCCACGCAGCGCCGGGCGAGAGCGCGCCAGAGGCGGAGGGCCACCTCGGCCTCGGCCCCCTCCATCCACTCGGCCGCCCGGTCACGGGTCAGCCGGTCCTGGAGGCCCAGCACGAGGCGGGCGGCCTCCTCGCAGGTGAGCAGGGCGTCGTCGGAGGTGTCGGTCGAGGCGTCGTCCCGTCCGCCGGAGAGGGCCGCGCGGCGGAAGCGGGTCAGCAGCCGCTCGGCGAGCTCCATGGTCTCACCACGCACGGTCAGGGCGTCCGTGCCACCGAGCATCCTCGGCACCAGCGCGACGGCGGCCGCGTCAAAGGCACGCGCCTGACGGGCGGCCTCCGGCTGACCGAGCGGCGCGAACCTGCGCTCCAACTCCCGGAGGGAGCCCCGCACCCGGATGCCGGCATAGGTGGCGGCGGCCGCCATCGCGGAGGTGCCGGCCCTGGGCAGCTCGTCGCCTTCGCCCGAGCAACAGCCGGTGCCGGGGCAGCAGTAGGACCAGTAGCGGTCCTTGGACAGGAAGAGCGCCTCGTACACCGGGACGTCGAGCGCCCCGCAGGCCGTGCGAAGGCGCTGGGCCAGCGGGCGCAGGCGCTCCATGGCCTCCTTGTCGGACTCGCCCTCGGCCGCCCCCTGGCAGAGGTAGACGACGGCCGCGTCCGGCTTGACGCCAGCTCTGCCCCCGCTCTCCGCGAGGCAGGCGGCCAACTGCCTCGCGGTCTCCTCCCAGCTCTCGGGGTCGCCTGGGATGCCGGTGCGGATGCGGCCGCCCACCCGGCCACGCGGCCCGTGCAGGGCGACCAGCACGATGGAGTCGTCCGGTTCGAAGCCGAGCAGATAGGGCAGGGCGTCGGCGAGGTCGGCCGGGCCGCGGAGCGTGACCCGGGTGTCGGAGGCGAGGGCGACTTCACGAACGGAATCGGTGTGGTGAGTCATGCCAGGAGAGTGCCTGGCCCCCGGCGGTGGACGCGGAGAGTTATCCACAGGACGACGCCGCGGTCAAAGTAGTCGTAAGAATGACCGGTTTATCCACAGGCTCGTTGGCGGAGCGTCCCCGGTATCCGCTTGCATGGGGGCATGCAGCACACATCCACGGAAGCACTCCCGCACTCCGACCCCGGCGGATCCGCCCAGACCGGGCCGGATCCCTCGGCCGGGTCGGCGCTGCGCGCGGCCGCCGACGCCGTGCTGGCCCGCCTGGTCGGGGACGCCACGGGCCGGGCCTCGCTCCGCCCCGACCAGTGGCGGGCCATCGAGGCGCTGGTCGCCGAGCGTCGCCGAGCGCTCGTCGTCCAGCGCACGGGATGGGGCAAGTCCGCGGTGTACTTCGTGGCCACCGCACTGCTGCGCGAGCGCGGCAGCGGTCCGACCGTCATCATCTCACCGCTGCTCGCCCTCATGCGCAACCAGATCGAGGCGGCCGCCAGGGCGGGCATCCGCGCCCGCACCATCAACTCGTCCAACAGCGAGGAGTGGGAGACCGTGCGCGCCGAGGTGACCGCCGGCCAGGTGGACGTGCTGCTGGTGAGCCCGGAGCGGCTCAACAATCCCGGGTTCCGCGACACGGTGCTGCCCGAGCTCGCGGCGAGCACCGGGCTGCTTGTGGTGGACGAGGCCCACTGCATCTCCGACTGGGGGCACGACTTCCGTCCCGACTACCGTCGGCTGCGCACCATGCTCGCCGAGCTCCCCGCCGGGGTGCCCGTGCTCGCCACCACGGCCACGGCCAACTCCCGCGTCACCGCGGACGTCGCGGAGCAGCTCGGCACGGCCGGCGACAGCGCGGAGGCCCTGGTCCTCAGGGGCCCGCTCGACCGGGAGAGCCTGCGGCTCTCGGTGCTGAGGCTGCACGACGCGGCGCACCGACTGGCCTGGCTCGACGGGAACCTGGAGCGGCTCCCCGGCTCGGGCATCATCTACACGCTCACCGTGGCGGCGGCCGAGGAGGTGACGGCCTATCTCACGGCGTGCGGGCACCGCGTCGCCGCCTACACCGGCCGCACGGAGAACGCGGACCGGATCGCCGCCGAGGACGACCTGCTGGCCAACCGTGTCAAGGCGCTGGTCGCCACCTCCGCGCTGGGCATGGGATTCGACAAGCCCGACCTGGGATTCGTCATCCACCTGGGCTCGCCCTCCTCCCCCATCGCCTACTACCAGCAGGTCGGCCGCGCCGGACGCGGTGTGGAGCAGGCCGAGGTGCTACTGCTGCCAGGACCTGAGGACGAGGCGATCTGGCGGTACTTCGCCTCGCTCGCCTTCCCCCCGGAGTCGCAGGTGCGGCACACCCTCCAGGTGCTCGAGGCCGCCGGCCGGCCGATGTCGCTGCCGGCCCTGGAGCCCCAGGTGGAGCTGCGCAGGTCGCGCCTGGAGATGATGCTCAAGGTCCTCGACGTGGACGGCGCCGTCCGCAGGGAGCCCGGCGGCTGGTCGGCCACCGGCAAGCCCTGGGAGTACGACGCCGAGCGGTACGCGTGGGTGGCGCGCCAGCGGTCCGCCGAGCAGCAGGCCATGCGCGAGTACGCCACGACCACGGAATGCCGGATGGAGTTCCTGAGGCGCCAGCTCGACGACCCGGAGGCCGCGCCCTGCGGCCGGTGCGACAACTGCGCGGGGGGCAGGTTCGGAACCGGCGTGACCCAGGCAGCGGTCGAGGCCGCGCGCGGCGAGCTGACCAGGCCGGGGATAACGCTCGAGCCGCGGCGGATGTGGCCCACGGGGCTGCCCGCGATCGGGCTCGAGCTCAAGGGCCGCATCCCGCCGGGCGAGCAAGCCGAGCCGGGTCGGGCCCTCGGGCGGCTCTCGGACATCGGCTGGGGGAACCGGCTGCGCCCGCTCCTCGCTCACGGAGCGGAGGACGGCCCGGTGCCCAAGGACGTGTTGGACGCGGTGGTGGCGGTGCTCGCCGACTGGGCCCGAGGGCCGGGCGGCTGGGTGGTCGGTGGCCCCGACGCCCTGGAGCGGCCGGTGGGCGTGGTCCGCGTCGCCTCCCGCGCCCGGCCGAGGCTGGTCACGTCGCTGGCCGAGGGCATCGCCGCCGCCGGTCGGATGCCACTCCTCGGCACGGTCCGGCACGCCGAGTCCGCGCCCTGGGCCCAGCGCAGCAACAGCGGCCGCAGGGTGCTGGAGCTGCACGGCTCTCTGGAGCTGGCCCAGGGCACGGCGGAGGCGATCAGGCAGACCCTGGGGCCGCTGCTGCTGGTCGACGACTTCGCCGAGTCGGGCTGGACACTGGCGCTCGCCGCACGGCTGCTGCGCGCCGAGGGCGCGGGCCAGGTGCTGCCCCTCGTCCTGGCGGTGCAGGGATGACCGACTCAGAAGATGCCGAGCTGGCCGGCCTCCTCCAGGGTCTGGTCAGCCGCCGCCTCCCCGTGGGAGGGAAGCTTGAGGTGGCGCCAGCGCGGCAGCGCGTCCATGTAGGCCCAGGAGAGCCGGTGGTGGGGCGTGGGGCCCAGCTCCTCCAGGGCCGCGCGGTGCACAGGCGAGGGGTAGCCGGCATTGCTGTCGAAGCCGAACTCCGGGTGTTCGGCCCCCAGTTCGACCAGCAACGCGTCCCGCCGCACTTTGGCGATCACCGAGGCCGCGGCCACCGCCACGCAGGACTGGTCGCCCTTGATGACCGTGCGCACCTGCCAGGGGGCGCCGAGATAGTCGTGCTTGCCGTCCAGGATCACGGCGTCGGGACGCTCGGGCAGGCCCTCGAGCGCCCGCACGGCGGCCAGTCGCAGGGCGGCCGTCATGCCCAGCGCGTCGATCTCCCGCGGCGAGGCGTGCCCGAGGGCGTAGGAGGTCACCCAGTCCGTCAGCACCTCGGCGAGCGCGGTGCGGCGCAGCGGGGTGAGCAGCTTGGAGTCCGTCAGCCCCTCGGGCGGGCGCCGCAGTCCGGTGACGGCCGCGCACACCGTGACCGGGCCGGCCCAGGCGCCGCGGCCCACCTCGTCGACGCCGGCGACCAGCCGGGCGCCGGTGAGGGCCCGGATGGACCGCTCAACACGATGGGTGGGAGGTTCGTACGGCATGTCGCGCCCCACCCTACGCACACCAGCCCTGGAAGGGCCGCTCGGGTGTGTGCCAGTGCTCGAAGGGCCGGTCGAGGTGGTAGCGGCGGTCCCGCCCGAGCAGCAGCTCGCGCGTCTCACCGTTCCCTGGGTTGGACAGCGACTCGAACTCGGCGACCGTCCAGTGCAGCCAGCGCATGCAGAACAGCCGCATGGTCAGACCATGCGTGACCAGCAGCACGTTCGGCGGATGGTCGGGCTCCTCGAAGCTGCGCCACAGGCTTTCGAGGAAGGCCCCCACCCGGTCGTAGACGTCGGCCCCCGACTCCCCCTGGGCGAAGCGGTAGAAGAAGTGTCCGTAGGCGTCCCTGGCCCGCTTCTGGCGCAGCACGTCCTGCCGGTCCTGCCAGTTGCCCCAGTCCTGTTCGCGCAGCCGCGGTTCCTCGCGCACCCGCACCCTGGTCGGGTCGAGGCCGAGCAGTTGGAACGTCTGGTGGGTGCGGCGGTAGGGCGACACATAGGCCGAGACCCGCTCCGCGCCGAAGATCTCCCGCAGGTGCTCGCCGGCGGTCTTCGCCTGCAGCCGGCCCTTGGCCGTCAGCTCCAGAGCGTGATCGGGGATGTGCTCGTACACGGAATCGTCATAGTTCCCCTGTGACTCTCCGTGCCGGAGGAGCACGATACGCCGCGGCTGTGCCATGGTGCCACCCTATGCGACGGTCCTCGGCCGCCCGGTCGGCAGCATCAGACCGTCCAGGCCGGCTCCATGTCGATGACGTCCCCGGCGATCGCGGCGACATCCGCCCCGATCTGGGCCCGCAGCGCCAGCCGCTCCACCCGCTCCGTGCGGTACTTGGCGCGCTCGGCCGCCGAGTTCCACATCGAGAGCACCAGGAACTCGCTCTCCGGCTCGGCCTCCGCGAAGACGCCCCGCAGCATCCCGGGCGACCCGGCCATCGCCGGGTTCCACACCTTCTCCTGCATCAGGGCGAAGTGCTCGGCCCGCTCCTGGTGCACCCGGCAGTGCGCGACCCGCAACAGGTCGGCGTCCCCGAACATCGGCTCGAAGCCGGTCTTGACATCGAATCGGTACTCGAAGAGCCGCACCCGCATGTCCTGGTAGGTGCCCGCCTGGCTGGCCGCGAGCCGGTCGTGGGACCTGGCCATGAAGGAGTCGTAGAACGCCCGGCTCTCCCAAAAGCCGAAGAGATGCACCACGCCCTGGCGGCCACGGCTCCACCCGCCGCCCTGCGCCCGAAACCCCGGCTCACCAAGCAGCCCCGCCCACTTCCGCTGCCCCCGTTCGAAGCCCACCTTGTCGACCACGGTGCATCGCATCCACCTGACCAGCACCGCGCCATCGTACGGCCAATCGGGGCGACCCCCCGAACACCGGCCAAGTCGTCGAGCGTTCACGCGCCGTTCGTCACGACCGGTCCATCAGTGACGAGCCAGGAACTCCTCGAACGACACCCGCCCGTCCGCGTGTTCCGGTGCCAGCAGCGCCCCCTCCCGCACGGCGCGGAACGACTTGGCCGGCAGCCGCAGCGGCAGCACGGGGCGGTGCAGGCCCTCGGCCCTGACCGCCTCCCTGGTGAGCTCCTCGGCCGAGCGGATCTCGGGGCCCGCCATGTCCGCCACCCGCCCCGCCGGCTCGCTCGTCGCCAGCTCGGCGAGCCGCCGGCCCACCTCGGCGGCCTCCACCGGCTGCAGCCGCGCGCCGCCACCCAGCGTGAACACCGCGGGCAGCAGGCGCTGTGCGTGCACGAGACGGGTGATCAGGTTGTGGAACTGGGTGGCCCGCAGGATCGTCCACGGCAGCCCCGACTCCTCGACGAGCCGCTCGCACTCCAGCTTGGCCCGGTAGTAGGGGAAGGTGGGCACCCGGTCGATCCCGACGATCGAGATGTAGACCAGGTGCGGGGTCCCGGCCTCCCGTGCCGCCCCGATCACGCGCCGGGTGGCCGTGATGTCGGACCGGCCGGCGGTCGTGGCGCAGTGCACGACCACGTCGACGCCGGCCATCGAGGGACCGAGCCCACGGCCGGACTTGAGGTCGCCGGTGAACCACCGCACCGGCAGCCGCTCGCCCTCGTCGCGGCTCCGGCGGCTGAGGACCCGCACCTCGTGCTCGTCCTCCAGCAGCCGCGCCACCACCTCACGCCCCAGCGTCCCCGTGCCGCCGGTCACCAGGATTACGCTCATGAGCACCACCTTCCACCACCCTCATTGTGGTGGGATCACCCGAAGCGCGCACACCGGGAGCCCGGGCACCCCCCCGAACACGCCCGAGGGGGAGCCGACCGGGGCCGGCTCCCCCTCGGGCGTGTGGATCAGCTGCAGCCGCTGGTGGAGCCGCAGCCCTCGCAGAGATAGCAGCTGCCGGCACGGCGCATCTTGGTGCCGCAGGCCAGGCAGAGCGGCGCGTCCGCGTTCAGCCCGAGGCGCATCTCCGCCAGCTCCGTCGAGCTGTGCGCCTCGCGCGGAGCCGGGCTCTCCTGCGCCGGGACCTCGGGGGCCGGCGGCGTCGGCGAGCTGGACGGCCGGGGCGCCTCGGCCTGGCGGGGCGCCGACTGTGACAGGCCCTCGACGTCGAGCTCGTCGTCCGCCGGCTCGTAGGAGCCGGTCTCCAGGTGGCGCTGCCGCTCGGTCGCGGTGTGGATGCCGAGCGCCGAGCGGGTCTCGAAGGGTAGGAAGTCCAGCGCCAGGCGGCGGAAGATGTAGTCCACGATGGACTGCGCCATCCGCACGTCCGGGTCGTCCGTCATGCCCGCCGGCTCGAACCGCATGTTGGTGAACTTGGAGACGTACGTCTCGAGCGGCACACCGTACTGGAGGCCCACGGAGACCGCGATGGAGAAGGCGTCCATCATGCCGGCCAGGGTCGAGCCCTGCTTGGACATCTTCAGGAAGACCTCGCCGAGGCCGTCGTCCGGGTAGGAGTTGGCGGTCATGTAGCCCTCGGCGCCGCCCACCGTGAAGGAGGTGGTGATACCGGGGCGCCCCTTCGGCAGCCGCTTGCGCACCGGGCGGTACTCGACGACCTTCTCCGGCTCGGCAGCCACCGCCGCCGGCGCCTCCGCCTTCTCCGACTCCTTCTTCTTCGCGGAGAGCGGCTGGCCGACCTTGCTGTTCTCCACGTAGACGGCCAGCGCCTTGACGCCGAGCTTCCAGCCCTCCAGGTAGATCTCGGCGACGTCGTCCACCGTGCTGGTGCTCGGCATGTTGACCGTCTTGGAGATGGCGCCGCTCAGGAACGGCTGGGCCGCCGCCATCATCCGCACGTGGCCCATCGGCGCGATGGAGCGCTCGCCCATCGCGCAGTCGAACACCTCGTAGTGCTCGTGCCTGAGCCCGGGCGCGTCCACCACGTTGCCGTGCTCCGCGATGTGGGCGACGATCGCCTCGATCTGCTCCGGCTGGTAGCCGAGTCGCTTGAGCGCCTTGGGCACCGTGTTGTTGACGATCTGCATGGAGCCGCCGCCGACGAGCTTCTTGAACTTGACCAGCGCCAGGTCGGGCTCCACACCCGTGGTGTCGCAGTCCATCATCAGGCCGATGGTGCCCGTCGGGGCCAGCACGGAGGCCTGCGCGTTGCGGAAACCGTTCTTCTTGCCGAGCCGCAGCACGTCCTGCCAGGCCTCGGTGGCCGCCGCCCAGACCGGGGTGTCCAGGTCGTCCATCCGCTTGGCCGCCGCGTTGGCGTCCGCGTGCTGCCGCATCACCCGGTTGTGCGCGTCCGCGTTGCGCGCGTAGCCGTCGTAGGCCCCCACCACGGCGGCCAGTTCGGCGGACCTGCGGTAGGAGGTGCCGGTCATCAGCGAGGTGATGGCGCCGGCCAGCGCCCGGCCGCCGTCCGAGTCGTAGGCGTGGCCCGTCGCCATGAGCAGGGCGCCGAGGTTGGCGTACCCGATGCCCAACTGGCGAAACGCCCTGGTGGTCTCGCCGATCTTCTGGGTCGGGAAGTCCGCGAAGCAGATGGAGATGTCCATCGCCGTGATGACGAGCTCCACGACCCGGACGAACCGCTCCACGTCGAACGACTGGTTGCCCTTGTCGTCGTCGTTCAGGAACTTCATCAGGTTCAGCGAGGCCAGGTTGCACGAGGAGTTGTCCAGGTGCATGTACTCGCTGCACGGGTTGGAGGCGCTGATCCGCCCCGACTCCGGCGAGGTGTGCCAGTGGTTGATGGTGTCGTCGTACTGGATGCCCGGGTCGGCGCAGGCGTGGGCCGCCTCGGCCATCTTGCGGAACAGCGCCTTGGCGTCCACCTCCTCGATGATCTCGCCCGTCGTCCGCGCCCGGAGACCGAAGTTCGAGCCCGACTCGACGGCGCGCATGAACTCGTCATTCACCCGCACCGAGTTGTTGGCGTTCTGGTACTGGACGGAGGTGATGTCGTCGCCGCCCAGGTCCATGTCGAAGCCCGCGTCCCGCAGGGCGCGGATCTTCTCCTCCTCCTTCACCTTGGTCTCGATGAAGGCCTCGATGTCCGGGTGGTCCACGTCGAGCACGACCATCTTGGCCGCGCGGCGGGTGGCGCCCCCCGACTTGATGGTGCCGGCCGACGCGTCCGCGCCACGCATGAAGGAGACCGGCCCCGACGCGTTGCCGCCCGAGGACAACAGCTCCTTGGAGGAGCGGATCCGGGACAGGTTGAGCCCCGCACCCGAGCCGCCCTTGAAGATCATCCCCTCTTCCTTGTACCAGTCGAGGATCGACTCCATGGAGTCGTCGACGGAGAGGATGAAACAGGCGCTCACCTGCTGCGGCTGCTTGGTGCCGACGTTGAACCACACCGGCGAGTTGAAGCTGAAGACCTGGTGCAGCAGGGCGTACGCCAGCTCGTGCTCGAAGATCTCTGCGTCCGCCGGCGAGGCGAAGTACTCGTGCTCCTCGCCCGCCGCGCGATAGGTCTTGACCACCCGGTCGATCAACTGCCTGAGGCTCGTCTCCCGCTGCGGGGTGCCGACGGCGCCGCGGAAGTACTTGCTCGTGACGATGTTGACCGCGTTCACCGACCAGAAGTCGGGAAACTCGACGCCCCGCTGTTCGAAGTTGACCGAGCCGTCGCGCCAGTTGGTCATGACGACGTCACGGCGTTCCCACGCCACCTCGTCGTAAGGGTGGACCCCGGGGGTGGTGTGGATGCGCTCGATCCGCAGGCCCTTGGCTCCCCTGCCGCCCCTGGCGCGGGACCCTCGTGCCGGGCCGCTCGTCGTCTCAGTCATTCCGCCTCCCTGTACGGGCATGCGCCCTGGTGCCATCCGGTTCGCACCGGATCGCGCGTTCTGTTCTGATGACCGGAGCGCGCCCATGCGCTTCGGCCAAGCTCTGTGTGTGTCGTCCGCCCGGACGACGGCCGGCGCGGGTCCCGCCTCGCCGCCGGCGGTGTCGAGACGCTAGCCGGCGGCGGCCGGCCGGCCCTCGGGGAGGGGGGCCGGACCCGTGCTGGTGGGTGGTCGCTCGGGCGCGAAGCCCTCGCGCAGCTCGGCGATGGCGGCCTCGAAGTCCTCGAGGGAGTCGAAGGCCCGGTAGACCGAGGCGAAGCGCAGGTACGCGACCAGGTCGAGCTCGCGGAGCGGGCCGAGTATCGCCAGACCCACGTCATGGGTGGAGAGCTCGGCGCTGCCGGTGGCGCGCACGGCCTCCTCCACCCGCTGGCCGAGCTGGGCCAGCGCGTCCTCCGTGACGGGACGCCCCTGGCACGCCTTACGGACGCCGGCGATCACCTTGTCCCGGCTGAAGGGCTCCGTCACGCCGCTGCGCTTGATCACCATCAGCGAGGCCGTCTCCACGGTGGTGAACCGCCGCGAGCAGCTCGGGCACTGCCGACGCCGGCGGATCATGGTCCCGTCGTCCGCGGTGCGGCTGTCGACGACGCGACTGTCGGGGTGCCGGCAGAAGGGGCAGTGCATCGCTTTCTCCCTTCCTCACGGCGCTGACGACTCACGCGGGCCTCGGTCACGGAGCGTGGCCGCCACGGACATGACGGCACAACTCCGACACCCCGGAGTCGCGCCGTCAGCGCTCCCCGAGGGACGCTCCCAAGCATAGGCGATTTCGTTCGCCGAGGATGACGCGGGACCACAATTTCTGGGATCGATCCGACAGCGGACCACTAGATCTAGGGGTGACTGCGGGTAAGCTGTCAACATCATCGCCGCGCGTGTCGCGGCGGAAGGGACGGGACCGAGCGGCGGGCCGGGCGCGAGCGGCCGGCGAACGCATGGGAGGCTATCGCATGGCTCGGTTACCGTTCGCGGCCGACCCTGGCCAACGCACGCTCTCTACACCCGCGCCCTTGATCGCGTCAGCTGATCAGCGATTTTTCACTCGAACGTGTGTTTGGCGCAACCTTTCGATAGCAACTACCGTTGTCTGACTAGGGAGTACCACCGAGAAGGGGCCGACATGACCACCGCAGCAGACGACGCCATCACCGCAGCTGAGCGCCGCCATGACCGCATCGCGGCGCCCGGGGCCCCACGCTCGATGCCCGGCCGACCTCCCGGCATCAGGGCCGACAGCTCCGGCCTCACCGACCGGCAGCGCCGGGTCATCGAGGTCATCCGCGACTCCGTGCAGCGCCGCGGCTACCCGCCGTCCATGCGGGAGATCGGCCAGGCGGTCGGCCTGTCGAGCACCTCGTCCGTCGCCCACCAGCTGATGGCCCTGGAGCGCAAGGGCTTCCTGCGGCGCGACCCGCATCGGCCCCGGGCCTACGAGGTGCGTGGTGCCGAGACCCCCGCCCCGCAGGTCGCCGACACGGCGGGCAAGCCGGCGGCCTCCTACGTGCCGCTGGTCGGCCGGATCGCGGCCGGAGGCCCGATCCTGGCCGAGGAGTCCGTCGAGGACGTGTTCCCGCTGCCCCGGCAGCTGGTCGGCGACGGCGAGCTGTTCGTGCTCAAGGTGGTCGGGGACTCGATGATCGAGGCCGCGATCTGCGACGGCGACTGGGTCACCGTGCGCCGCCAGCCGGTAGCGGAGAACGGCGACATCGTCGCCGCGATGCTGGACGGCGAGGCCACCGTCAAGCGGTTCAAGCGCGAGGACGGCCAGGTCTGGCTGCTCCCGCACAACGCTGCCTACCAGCCGATCCCCGGCGACGACGCCACCATCCTGGGCAAGGTCGTCGCCGTGATGCGCCGCATCTGACCGGCCCCCGCTCGCACCTTCCGGCCCTCGGGCTGCGACGCCCGCTATGAGGCGCCCTCGGCCGCCGCGTCCCGCGCGGCCGCGTCGATCGCGGCAAGTGAGCGCCGCACCTGATTCCGGTCGGTGGTGTACCAGAAGTCCGGCATCGAGCTCCGTAGGAATCCGCCGTAGCGCGCCTTGGCCAGCCTGGGATCGAGCACCGCGACCACGCCGCGGTCCCCGGTGGCCCGCACCAGCCGGCCGGCCCCCTGCGCCATCAGCAGCGCGGCATGGGTGGCGGCCACGGCCATGAAGCCGTTGCCGCCGGCCTCCTCCACGGCCTTCTGCCGGGCGCTCACCAGCGGATCGTCCGGGCGCGGGAAGGGAATCCGGTCCATCACGACGAGCTGGCAGCTCGGCCCCGGCACGTCCACCCCCTGCCAGAGCGAGAGCGTGCCGAAGAGACAGGTCCGCGCGTCCTCCGCGAAGGAGCGGATCAGCTCGCCCAACGTCTCCTCGCCCTGCAGCAGGATCGGCACGTCCAGGCGCCCCCGCAGCTCCTCCGCCGCCGTCTGCGCGCCGCGCATCGAGGAGAAGAGCCCCAGCGTGCGCCCGCCGGCCGCCTCCACGAGCTCGGCCAGCTCGTCGATCATGTCCGCGCGGCTGCTGTCCCGCCCGGGCAGCGAGAGGTGCTGCGCAACGTAGAGGATCCCCTGCTTCCGGTAGTCGAACGGGGACCCCACGTCGAGGCCCTTCCACTGCGGAAACTCCTCGTCGCGCTGCCCCTCGGGGGCCAGGCCGAGCGAGGCGCCCACCCCGTTGAAGTCCCCACCGAGCTTGAGCGTCGCCGAGGTGAGCACCACTGAGCGGTCCTCGAACAGCTTCTCCCGCAGCAGCCCGGAGACCGAAAGCGGCGCCACCCGCAGCGACGCCCCGTACCGGTCGTGCCGCTCGTACCAGACGACGTCGAACTCGGAGCCCTGCACGATGCGCTCGGACACCTCCTGCACCGTCTCGATCGAGGCCAGCGCCTGCTTGCGCACCGCGTCCTCGTCGGCCACGGAGGCGTCCCGCGTGTTCCCCAGGGCGGTGATCGCGGCGCGGGCCGCGTCCCGCAGGGCCGTCAGCGCGTAGCCGAGGTCCTCGGGGACCTCCTCGAGCCGGCCGGGCAGGGCCAGCTCCATCAGCCGCTCGAAGCCCTCGGCCGCCGTGGCAAGCCGGTCGGCCGTCTTCTCGTCGATCAGCTTGGCGGCCCGCCGCACCGCCCGCCCGACACCGCCCGGCGTCAGCTCGCCGGTCGCCACCCCGGTGACCCGGGACACCAGCTCGTGCGCCTCGTCCACGATCAGCACGTCGTGTCCCGGCAGCACGGGCGCGCCCTCGATGGCGTCGATCGCGAGCAGCGCGTGGTTGGTGACGATCACCTCGGCCAGCTTGGCCCGCTCCCGCGCCGCCTCGGCGAAGCACTCGGCGCCGTACGCGCACCTGCTGGCGCCCAGGCACTCCCGGGAGGACACCGACACCTGGGCCCAGGCCCGGTCCGAGACGCCGGGGGTGAGGTCGTCCCTGTCCCCCGTCTCCGTCTCGTCCGACCAGTCCCGCAGCCGCAACAGGTCCTTGCCCAGCCTGCTGGTGGGCCCGCCGGCCGACTCGGCCACCTCGAACTGGTTGAACAGCCCCTCCTCGTCGTCCTGTGGCACGCCCTCGTGGAGCCGGTGCAGGCAGAGGTAGTTGGACCGGCCCTTGAGGGTGGCGAACTCGGGGCGACGACGCAGCAGCGGATGCAGCGCCTCCACCGTGCGCGGCAGGTCGCGCTCGATGAGCTGCCGCTGAAGCGCGAGGGTGGCCGTGGCCACCACCACCCGGTCCCCCGTGGCGATGGCGGGCACCAGGTAACCGAGCGATTTGCCGGTGCCGGTGCCGGCCTGGACCAGCAGATGCGTGCCGTCCTGAAACGCCTCGGCGACCGCCTGCGCCATCGCGACCTGCCCGGGCCGCTCGGCTCCTCCCACGGCGGCGACGGCGGCGTGCAGCAGATCGGTGAGGGTGGGCTTCCCTGATGTGGCAGTCATAGGGGTGACACCCTACGCGGCCCCACCGACACTCCCGTCCCGCTCAGCGGGTGTGCAACGGATTCGCGACAGTCCCGTGCACGACGGCGTGCGGGCGCTGCGCCCGGTCCCGGTAGCCGTCGAGGTGCAGCCGGTTGCGGTTGAGGCAGAGCCGCTCGATGCACGGGGTGAGCAGGTCGAACGTCTCGAAGCGGTGCTTGAGCTCGGGGAAGCGGTGCTGGTAGTGGAGGATCTCCGCCCGGACGAGTGACCAGAAGTCGACCTCGGCGACCCCCAGTTCCCGCTCGCACAGTGGGGCGAGGTAGCGGAACACCCCGACGAAGAGCCCGGAGTGGATGAACTGGGTCAGGAATCCCGGCGGCTCGGTCAGCAGCACCTCGCGCACCTGCCGCGGTATGGCGTCGAACTCGGGCAGCGGCTCGGCGCTCAGGTTGACGTCGTCCACGAAGTCCTTGACGGCGAGCCTGACCGGGATGTCCCGCTCGTCGAAGACCACCAGCGTGTTCTCGCCGTGCGGCGAGAAGACCGTGCCGTAGCGGTAGAGGAAGTGCAGCAGCGGCGGCAGCAGCGCCGCGAACAGGCTGCGCAGCCAGCTGCGGGTTGAGAGCCCTGACCGCTCGACCAACTCGGCGGTCAGGGAGCGGCCGGTGGTGTCGGTCCAGAGCAGCGCGGCGAGGGTGCGGGCCCGCTCCCCGGCGCCGAGGCCGGGCCCGATCGGCTCCCGCCAGATGCAGCCGAGCAACTCCCGGTACTGGTAGGGGACAGTGGGGAGCCGGTCGTAGAGCGGGTGCTCGACGGTGACGGAGGCGATCTCGCCGAGCAGCACGGGCCTGGTCTCCTCGGCCAGGAACGGGTCGCCGTCGCGCACCGCGTGCACCCAGCCGGTGACGGCGGGGGCGGCAAGCGTGCGCTCGGTCGGTAGGCCGCGCCACACCAGGGTGTTGAGGATGGACAGCGGCAGCTTGACGGTGCGGGCGTGCGGACGGCTGACGTTGAGGAAGGTGCGGATGGACTGCTGCGGCAGCCGCAGGTCGCCGTCGGTGGGCAGGGATATCAGCGCGCCGGCGGCGATCTGGGGGGCGAAGAGGGGGGCGATCTTCTCGTCCCACTGCCAGGGGTGGACGGGCAGCCAGAGGTAGTGCGCGGGGTCACGCCCCTGCTCGGCGACGGTGCGGGCGAACGCCTCCCGGGTGGCGGCGGCCAACTCGTCGGCGTAGAGCGCCTCGGGCGAGGCCAACGTGGATATGCCGCGGTAGCGGGCGAACTCACGGTGCGCCGCCAGCCAGGGCAGCGGGCGCGCGGTGCGCGCCTCTGGGGCCCAACGGGCGGCGTCGGCGGCGGAGAAGCCGAGCCGGCCCTTGTTCGCCACCAGCCACGGGTGGCCGGTCTGCCTGCCCTCGAGCGCGGCGTGGTCCAGCTCGGCGAGCTCGGCGGCGCTTATCGGATCGGCCGCCAGGGCCACGTCGGCGCTGAGGGTGGCGGTGAGCTCGCGGATCAGGTGGCCCGTGGTGTCGCCGGCGAGGCCGAGCAGCGTGTCGTGGGCGCGGACCACGAACTCGAGCGGGTCGGCGGCGGGCGTCAGGCTCGCCGGGTCCACGCTCCAGTGGCCGTAGGCGCCGCGCCTGGCCCGGAACCGGTAGCCGAGGTCGGAGGCGACACGCAGTTGATAGGCGTCGGCCGGCGGGCCGTCCGGGCGGGGGCTGACGATGCCCTCGTAGGCGAACTCACCGATCATCTTGGCGAGCAGTCTGCGGGCCGCCAGTTCCCAGGCGGTCTGGCCGGCGGTGGCCGGCCTGGCGGGAAACGGGGTCACGGGCTCTCCTCCTCGGTCGCGGGATCGGTCGCGCGATCGGTCGCGGGACAGGGGCTCGGGCCGGCCGCCGGGCGCTCAGCGCTCCCTGAGCATCAAGGCGGCACGTTTCTCCGGGAGCAGGACCTCGCCGACCCGCCGGAAGCCGGCCGCGCGGAACGCGGCGATCGAGGCCGCGTTGCGCACGTCGGGCTCGGCGACCACGCGCCCACAGCGCGGCCGGTGGCGCAGCACGAGATCGGCGACGGCGCGCAGCAGGGCGGCGCCGACGCCGCGGCCGCGGTCCTCAGGGTCGCCGATCAGCAGGTGCAGCCCGGTGTCGTGCGGGCGGGACGGGTAGTGGTGGGCGAGCGGGTCGAGGTCGGCCCGGTAGATCTCCCAGTAGCTCATCGGCCGTCCGTCGAGCTCGCCGAGGCAGGGCACGCTCCGGCCGTCCCCGACGAGCTGGGCCCGAACATGCGCCGCGGTGCGCTCGGGAGGCCCGGCGAGCGACCAGAAGGCGTCGACCACCGGATCGTTCATCCAGGTGGCGAGGAGCTCGAGGTCACGGGCCGGCAGCGCGGGGACGAGGCGCAACGCCCCGGCCGGCGTGTCGATCGGCCCCCAGTCGGCGATCCGGCCGAGCGGGTGGGCCGGGTCGGCACAGTCCCCCTCAGCGTCCTGGTCCCCTTCGGGCTCCGCGGTGGCGGCGCCGCGGGGCCGGGTGTCGGCGTCGGACATGGCGGCTCCTTCAGGCGGCGGCCAGCGGGTTGGGGACCGTCACATAGACGGACTGGCCGTCCACCGGGCCGACGAGCTCGTCGAGGCCCTGCAGGCGGGTGAGCATGTTGGCCTTGCAGCGGAGGGTGGCCGACTCCAACAGGTGGACCACCAGCGACGAGACGGGAGTGCCGCCCGCCCCACGGGTCTCCTCGGTCAGGAAGCGGCGGAAGGCGGCCAGCAACAGGCCCTCGTCGGCCAGCTGTTGGGCCCCGAAGGCGCCGATCAGGCCGAGGACGTTGTTGATGCCGAGGTAGTAGGCGAAGCGCTCGTCCGCCACCTCGTCGGCCACGAAGGTGTCGGAGCGCTCACCGATTCCGGGCAACCGGCGCTCCAGAGCCGCGCGGTGCGAGGCGCGGAAGTAGTACCCCTGGTTGTCGCGGTAACGGCCGCCGGCCGGCCAGCCCTCGGCGTCGAGCAGGACCAGCGTGTTCTGCTGGTGGGCCTCGAGCGCCACGCCCGCCCGGGCGTCGAGCCAGAGCAACGGCCGCACCACCGTACGCAGATAGCGCAGCAGCCACTCGGCGGCCACGGCCGGGGTGCCGCGCCCGGTCCGGTCGGCGATGGCACACACCACGTCGGCCAGGCGGGAGCGCAGCTCGGCCTCGGGGCGGCCCGGCCAGGGCCGGGGGCCGGTGAGCGCCGCCAGGCACAGGGCGTCGTCCCGCGGGCCGAACGGGTTGTGCCGCAGGACGGTATCGAGTCCTGGCACGGGCCGGCCCTGGGCGTCGTCGACGGCGAGCCAGGCCGGGTCGCGCACGATGTCGAAGCCCGGTCCCGTCGGGAAGGCGGCGCGCCACTGCTCGCCGAGCCCACTGGAGAGCAGCCGGTGCACCTCGACGCCCCGGTGCAGTTCCTTGCGCAGGTTCTCCCGGCGGGAGTTGGTGATGCGCAGGGCGAGCGAGAGCTTGAGCATCGCTGCCGCGCCCGGCCGGTGCACGGTGCGGACCGAGGACGTGGGGTACCACGGTTCGCCGTGCTCGCCGAGGTCGTACAGCAGCCCGGCGCCCAACAGCGCGGCCACGGACGGGCGGTGCACCACGTCACGGGCCTGCCAGGGGTGCAGCGGGAGCGGCACCGTGCCGGGCGGGACGGCGAGCCCGGGGCCGGCGAGACGGGCGGCGAGCACCTCGGCCGGCACCGTCTCGCCGCGCTCCGTCCAGGCGGAGTCGGCGGCGAGCACCGAGCGGTCGACGGCCATCCAGTGCAGCGGGAACGAGCCGCGCAACTCGGGCGACGCGCGCCGGGCCTCGTGGCCGGCCAGGCCCTCGCGGCTCTTGGGGGTGGGGTGCAGCGGGTGGCCGAGCAGCAGGGACTGCTCGGCGTCGAGGAAGGCGTGGCCGTGCGCGGAGGGCCCCGGGGCGCGGCGATGCTCGGCCAGGAAGCCGGCGGTCCGCCGCACCGAGTCGGCGACCCGGCCGACCATCGCGGTGGCCTCGGCGCCGCCCTGTCTCGCGCCGCCCCGGTGCGCCGCCTCGCGGCCGAGCAGCGCGGCCAACGTGACCGCATCCACCGGGGCGGCGGCCGGCGGCGCGCCCTCGATGCGCACGGCGCCGAAGCGGTGCCAGCCGGTGGCCGACCAGTACCGCAGGCCGACGCGGAGCACGACGCCCGAGGCGGCGAGCGGGACGAACAGGGTGCGCCCGGCCGGCCTGACCGTGCCGGTCTCCCTGATCCAGCAGCGCAACAGGCTCTCCACGGTGGCCGCGTCGGCCGCCGCCTCGACGAGCGGATGCTCGAGCGGATCGGCGGCGTCCGCCGCCACCGCGCCCTCCTGCTCGGCCGGCTGAGACCGCTCGCCCCTCGGCTGCCGGGGAATGGCCGACTCCATGAGCCGGGCCGACCGGCGGCGGAAGGGCTGGCGCTCGCGGCCCGGGCTGCGGTCGGGACGAGGGCGTCCGTTCATCTCTCACCTGTCTGTGCTGGTGCTTCGTTGCTCCATCCGTAGTAACGACCGCGTGCACCCGGGAACACGGCCTGTGGCAAGATCCTTTGGGCGATCAGCGAAGCGCGCGCCGTTTGCCGAGCCTTCGCGCCCCGGTCGGGAACCGGGGACCCGCGTGCCACCGTCCACTTGGTCACCGGCATAGTGGAGGTCGCCTCCGTGCCGGCGGGATGGCGGACAAGCACTCCGAGCATCCCCGAGCAATACCCAGTGAGACCATCCAGGGGGAGTTCACCCATGTCATCGATACGCAGGCGGCCTTCGCGTCGCCGCGCCGCGCTCGCCGCCACCGCCATGGCGGCCTGTCTCGCGCTCACCGCAACCGCCTGCAACGGCGACGACGAGTCGAGCGACGACGCGCAGGCACCGACCGACAGCTCCTCGGAAGGAGCCGAGGGGGGTCGTGAACTCCAGGACGTGATCGACAGCCTGCCCTTCGACTTCGACGTCGACGCCTGGCTCGACGGCGGTTGGGAGAACTGGGACCAGGACACCTGGCTCCGCGAGGTCGGCGACTTCGTCAACCCGATCATCGAGGGCCTGTGGGACGCCGACCGCATGGGTCAGGCCGAGGACCCGGAGCAGTCGATCGACGACGACCAGATCGAGGAGGACCCGGACGCGCCGCAGGCCGACGACCCGATGGCCGACCGGGGCATCACCGACCCCGAGCCGCTGCCCGTCGAGGCCGTTCCGGTGCAGACGCCGTACACGGAGAACGGCGCGCCGATCGGCAAGGTGTTCTTCGACAGCCCGGAGGGACCGATGGTCTGCTCGGGCACCGTGATCGCGGACCCGAACAACCCGGGCCGCTCCAACCTGGTGGCCACCGCGGGCCACTGCGTGCACGCGGGCGTCGGCGGCGGTTGGTACCGCAACATCAGCTTCGTGCCGGCGTACAACAACAACGGCCTGAGCGCCGCCGAGGCCAACGACCCGGCCAACGCCGCCGAGGTCGCCCCGTACGGCGTCTTCTGGGCCAACTACGTGTCGACCACGCAGTACTGGATCGACAACGGCACCACCACGGGCGGCGAGGGTGCCCACGGTGACTTCGCGGTGCTGTCCGTGGAGCCGGAGGACGGCAGCGGCCGCTCGCTCGAGGAGACGGTCGGCGCGGCCGTCGAGGTCAACTTCGACGCCCCGGCGGTCTCCGGTCTCGGCTCCGTCTCGCTCTACGGCTTCCCGGCGGCCGAGCCCTACGACGGCGCCCTCATGTACAACTGCAACGGCGACCCGGGCCGGCTGTCCATCGACGCCACCATGCCGGTGCTCTACTGGGTCGGCTGCACCATGACCGGCGGTTCGTCCGGCGGCCCCTGGCTGCGGACCGGTGACGACGGGAACCCGGAGCTGATCTCGGTCAACTCTATCGGCCCGCTGGAGAGCACGTGGCTCGCCGGGCCGCGGCTCGACGTGGAGGCGCGCGACGTCCTCGAGTACGTGAGCCAGCAGGCCGGCTGATTACACCCACGCACGACGCAGGGGCCGGTGTCCGCTCGCGGACACCGGCCCCTGCGTGTGCTGGTCAGCCGCCGGTGGCGACGGCGCTCGGGCTCCGCTCGGTGCGGCTGCCGGGCACCGGCTCCGACGGGTCATTCCCCAGCCGGACGACGCGGTTGGCGCCGTCCACGTGGACGACGGTCGGCCGCAGCCGGCGGGCCTCGGCGTCGTCCACCTGGGCATAGCTGATGAGGATGACGAGATCGCCGGGCTTGACGAGGTGGGCCGCCGCGCCGTTGATCCCGATGACGCCGCTGCCCCTGGTGCCCTCGATCACATAGGTCTCGAGGCGGTTCCCGTTGTCGATGTCGACAATGTGGACCAGCTCGCCGGGCAGCAGGTCGGCCGCGTCCATCAGGTCGGCGTCGATGGTGACCGAACCGACGTAGTGCAGGTCCGCCTCGGTGACGGTGGCACGGTGGATCTTCGACTTGAACATGGTGCGCAACACGATGCACGTTCTCCCTGGTCGGAGGGGTCGCGCTCCCGGGAGGGATACACGCCGCCACCAGCATACGCGGGCGGCCACGCGCCCCTCCCGAGCCGGTCAGCCCCTGGCCGCCGGGACGTACGGCGCGAGCAGCGCCGCCAGCTCCTCGTGGACCTGGGCCTTGAGCAGCGTGCCATCGCCGGTGTGCTCCTCGGCGAGCACCTCGCCCTCCGCGTGCACCCGGGACACCAACGCGCCCTGGGTGTAGGGCACCAACGCCTCGAGCTCGACGGCCGGCCGCGGCAGCTCCGCGTCGATCGTGGCCAGCAGCTCGGCCATGCCCTGGCCGGTCTGCGCCGAGACGGCGATCGCCCGCCGCTCCGCGCGCAACAGCCGCTGGAGGACCAACTCGTCGGCCACGTCCGCCTTGTTGACGACCACGATCTCGGGGATGTCGCGCGCCCCGACCTCGCCGATCACCTCGCGGACGGCGGCCAGCTGCTCCTCGGGCACGGGGTGCGACCCGTCCACCACGTGGAGGATCAGGTCGGCCTCGCCGACCTCCTCCATGGTGGAGCGGAACGCCTCGACCAGGTCGTGCGGGAGGTGGCGCACGAAGCCGACGGTGTCGGCCAGCGTGTAGGCACGCCCGCTCGGGGTCTCGGCGCGGCGCACCGTCGGGTCCAGGGTGGCGAACAGCGCGTTCTCCACCAGGACGCCGGCGCCTGTGAGCCGGTTGAGCAGCGAGGACTTGCCGGCGTTGGTGTAGCCGGCGATGGCGACCGAGGGCACCTTGTTGCGGCGGCGCTCCTGGCGCTTGACCTCGCGGCCGGTCTTCATCTCCGCGATCTCCCGGCGCATCTTGGCCATCTTCTCGCGGATCCGCCGCCGGTCGGTCTCGATCTTGGTCTCACCGGGACCGCGGGTGGCCATGCCGCCGCCACCGCTTGAACCGCCGCCGCCCATCTGCCGGGAGAGCGACTGACCCCAGCCGCGCAGTCTCGGCAGCATGTACTGCATCTGGGCCAGCGAGACCTGGGCCTTGCCCTCGCGGGACTTGGCGTGCTGGGCGAAGATGTCCAGGATCAGGGCGGTGCGGTCGACCACCTTGACCTTGACGACGTCCTCCAGGTGGATGAGCTGACCGGGGCTCAGCTCACCGTCGCACACCACGGTGTCGGCGCCGCTCTCGAGCACCAGGTCGCGAAGCTCCTGGGCCTTGCCCGAGCCGATGTAGGTGGCCGGGTCCGGCTTGTCGCGGCGCTGGATCACGCCGTCGAGCACGAGCGCGCCCGCGGTCTCCGCGAGGGCGGCCAGCTCCGCGAGCGAGTTCTCCGCGTCCCTGGCCGTGCCTGAGGTCCAGACGCCGATCAGCACGACGCGCTCGAGGCGCAGCTGCCGGTACTCGACCTCGGTGACGTCCTCGAGCTCGGTGGAGAGGCCGACGACGCGGCGCAACGCAGCGCGGTCTTCGCGGTCGAACTGCTCACCGTCCCGCTCCTCGTCGATACCGCTCCAGGCGACGTCCTCGTCCATCAGGGCGTCGGCCCGGCGGCCGGCGGTGCGGTGCTGGTGGTCCTGAGGAATGTGAGGAAGAGAGGAGAAGGTCAATTCGATCCTTAGGGTCGACTGCGATGACTGTCCGGGGAACGCCTGGGCGAACCGGAGAATTCCCGCGGCGCGCACCATAGTGGCACGCCGGCACCGCCCCGTCATCCGGGTTTGGCGGCGGTTTCCGGCCCGGCCCGCGGCCGCGCGGATCTGCGGGGTCCCGGCGTCAGGGCCTGGTGTGCACGGCGCGGCTCACGTCGTAGACGCCGGGGACGCGGCGCATGGCCCGCATCAGCCCCGGGAGCCTGGAGGCGTCGGGCAGTCGCAGGGTGTAGGTGTGCCGGACGCGCTGCTGGCGCGGCGGCTCGACCTCGGCGTGCACCACGGCGACGCCCTGCGCCGCGATGGCCTCGGTGAGGTCGGCGAGCAGCTCGGCGCGGCCCAGGGCCTCGGCGCGCAGCGTGACGCGGCCCTCCACGGCCCCCGAGCGCCAGCTGACGGCCAGCGGCTGCCGCCCGGCGCCGACCATGCGGACCGCGGAGGGACAGCTCTCCCGGTGCACGGTGACGGCCCCGCCACGCACCGTGAAGCCGAGGGCGCGGTCCGGCGGCACCGGGGTACAGCAGCGGGCGAGCCTGACGGGGGCGCCGGGCGCGTCGGGCACCTCGGCGCCCTGGGCCTCGGCCGCGACCTCGCCGGGCGGCCGGGGCGCGCCGGCGGTGCCCGGCTGCGTGCCGGGCGCCGGCACCCGGGTGCGGGCGCGCGGCTCGGCGACGGGCGCGGCACGCTCCGGCTCGCCCTCCGCCTCGGGGGTCCGCGCGTCGAGCCAGCGGCGGATGGCGATCCTGGCGGCCGGCGTGACGGCGTAGTCAAGCCACTCGGGTGACGGGCCCGAGCCACCGTCGGGGGCGAGCAGCAGCCGCACCGTGTCCCCGTCGCGCAGCACGGTGCGCAGGCTGGCGAGCCGGCCGTTGACCCGGGCGCCGAGGCAGGCGTGCGCGGCCTTGCCGTGCCGGGCGTAGGCCGCGTCCACGCAGGTGGCGCCGGCCGGCAGCTGGAGCGGGCCCTCGTCGGCCCGCTCGGCGAACACGGTGATCTCCCGGTCGCTGGCGAGTTCGTCGCGCAGCGAGCTCCAGAAGGTGTCGGGGTCCGGCTCCTGCCGCTGCCATTCGAGCAGCCGGGAGAGCCAGCCGGGCCGGGTGGGGTCGGCGCGCTCGGTGTCGTCCCCCGCGGCCTCACCGTCGGCCGACCGGTGCGGGTCACCGAGGGCCACGACGCCGGTCTCGGCGACGCGGTGCATCCGGTGGGTGCGCACCAGCACCTCGGCGAGGCGTCCCTCGTCGTCGAGGAAGGCGGTGTGCAGCGACTGGTACAGGTTGAACTTGGGCGCCGCGATGAAGTCCTTGAACTCCGAGACGACGGGGGTGAAGCAGGTGTGCAGCTCGCCGAGCACCGCGTAGCAGTCGGCGTCCTCGCCGACGAGGATCAGCAGCCGGCCGTAGTCGCAGGGGCCGAGCTCGCCGCGTTTGCGGCGGGCCCGGTGCACCGAGAGGACGTGTCGCGGCCTGATGTGCACCTCGGCGGCGACGCCGGCCGCGCGCAGCACCTCGCGGACGGCCTCGGCGACGGCGGCGAGCGGGTCGGGGCGCCTGGCGTGCTCGCGGATCAACGCCTTGGCCTGCGTGTGCTCCTCTGGGTGCAGGACGGCGAAGACCAGGTCCTCGAGCTCGGTCTTGAGGGTCTGCACGCCGAGCCGCTCGGCCAGCGGGACCAGCACGTCGCGGGTGACCCGGGCGATGCGGGCCTGCTTCTCGGGACGCATCACGCCCAGGGTCCGCATGTTGTGCAGCCGGTCGGCGAGCTTGATGGACATGACCCGGACGTCGCTGCCGGTGGCGACCAGCATCTTGCGGAAGGTCTCGGGCTCGGCGGCGGCGCCGTAGTCCACCTTCTCCAGCTTGGTGACGCCGTCCACGAGGTGGCGGACCTCGTCGCCGAAGGCGGTGCCGACCTGATCGAGGGTCACCTCGGTGTCCTCGACGGTGTCGTGGAGCAGCGAGGCGGTCAACGTGGTGGTCTCGGCGCCGAGTTCGGCCAGGATCAGCGTCACGGCCAGCGGGTGGGTGATGTACGGCTCGCCGCTCTTGCGGGTCTGACCGCGGTGCGCGGACTCGGCCAGCAGGTAGGCGCGGCGCAGCGCGTCCAGGTCGGCGCCCGGATGGTGGCGGCGATGAACCTGGGCGACGTGTTCGATGGCGTCGGGCAGCCGGTTGTTGACGGCCGTTCCGAAGATGGCAGCGCGGCCGAGCTGACGCAGCCTCAGCACGTCCCGGCGATGCCCCCGCCGGCCTCTCGGTGCTGTCGCCTCTGCGCTCATGGGGTGGCACCTCCCGCGGTCTCCAGACCGGACCGCGGCTCATCTCAGTGATCCCCGTGACCTGTGATCCCGCAGCGGCGCCGGTGCTTGATGCTACCGAGCCCAGCGCGCCGCCCTGACCACCGGCCGCCCCTAACGTGGTGGATCACCCAGGCGAGTCACTTATGTCCGGGGAAAGCTGGCTGAAAGCGATGGTCCGACAGGCCAGGAAACGTCCGGCGCACGACGGGCGCACATCAGCGCACGTCAGCGCCGTTCCCGGTGGGCGTGGGGGGCGGCGTCAGTCGAGCAGGGCCGGGTGGAGGGTGCCCTCGGCCACCAGGACGGCGGGGCCGGCGAGGGTGACGGTGCCCTCGGGGGCCTCGGTGACGACCAGTCGGCCGCCGGGCACGTCCACGGTGTAGACGGCCGTCTCGCCGTCCAGCGCGGGGTCGAGCCCGTCGCGGCGGGCCGCGGCGACGGCCACGGCGCAGGCGCCGGTGCCGCAGGAGCGGGTCTCGCCCGAGCCGCGCTCGTGGACCCGGAGCGCCACGTGGCGCGGGCCGCAGTCCACGACGAACTCGACGTTGACCCCGGTGGGGAAGGCGGTGGCCGGCGCGACGGCCGGTGGGTCGAACAGCCGCCCCGCGTGGCCCAGGTCCTCGACGAAGGCCACCGCGTGCGGGTTGCCCATGTCCACCTGGAGTGCGGGCCAGCGGCGCTCCCCCACGGCGACGGTGGCGGCCGGCTCCGGGCCGGCCGGCAGCCGGGCGGCGCCCATGTCGACGACCACGTCGCCGTCCTCCGCGAAGCGGACGCGGCGCACGCCGGCCCGGGTGGCGATCGGCAGCCACTCCCCCGCCCCGCCGGCGGCGGCGCCGTCCTTGACGAGGGTGGCGTGGCGCAGGTAGTGCGCGAAGACGCGGACGCCGTTGCCGCACATCTCGGCCAGGCTGCCGTCCGCGTTGCGGTAGTCCATGAACCACTCGGCCTCGCCCGCCAGGGCGCGGGCCGCCGGGTCCGCGGCTGAGCGCACCACGCGCAGCACGCCGTCCCCGCCGACGCCGGCGCGCCGGTCGCAGATCCGGGCCACGGCGGCGGCCGTGAGGTCGAGCCGCCCCTCGGGGTCGGGGATGATGACGAAGTCGTTCTCGGTGCCGTGTCCCTTGAGGAACGGCACGGGCTGCGCGGTGGTGCTCACCCGCCCGATGGTAGTCGGGGTCAGCGCAGGCCGGCGACGCGCCAGACGGCGAGCAGGGCGAAGAGGACGAGGCCGAGGCCGTAGAGCGCGAGCACCCGCCAGTCGGGGCGGCGTCCCGAGCCGCGCGGCGGCAGCCCTGGCCAGGTGAAGCCGGCCCGGCCGGCGGCCATCATGCCCCAGCCGGCGGCGCTGCAGCCGATCAGCAGGCCGAGCATGGCGACCACGGCGCCCGCGCCGTCGAAGGCGAAGGCCAGGGGGAAGGCGAACATCAGGGCGCCGAGCAGGCTCAGCACGACGATGGGGGCGAAGAGGACGAGCTTCAGCCGCCGGGGCGGACGCAGCTCCTCGTAGGACTCGCCGCCGGCCGCGGGGTCGGGCGCCGCCACGGTCTCCGCGTAGCCGTCGCCGGCGACCGGTCCCGTGTCGACGTGGAGTTCGGCACCGGTCTCCGTGTCGAGGCGGGACGGGGGCGCGGGGACGTCCTCCGCCGTGCCGTTGCTTTCGCGAGGGCTGGCCTCCATCGCCACGCGCCCTCCCTACCTGGTTCCAACGGTTCACGGCCATTGCGACATTGCTCGATGATGGCACGCGCGATGGCCGCTCCCGCCCGCTTGGAGCGTCCCGATGCCATCACGTGATCAGGATGTGACCGTCCGTTCGAGCAGTTTCCACGCCCGTTCCACGAGCCCCTCGCGCCCCTGCCGTGACCCGTCGAGCCAGTGCACGCGCGCGTCGCGGCGGAACCAGCTCTCCTGCCTGCGGGCGAAGCGCCGGGTGGCGCGAACCGTCTCCTCCCGCGCCTCGTGCTCTTCGCACTCGCCAGCCAGGGCGGCCAGCACCTGGTGGTAGCCGAGGGCGCGCGACGCGGTGCGCCCGGAGCGCAGCCCGACGCGCTCCAGGGCGCGCACCTCGTCGACGAGTCCGGCCCGCCACATCCGGTCCACCCGGTCGGCGATCCTGGCGTCCAGCTCGGCGCGGTCCACGGCGACGCCGAGCTGCAGCGTCGGATAGACGGTGGGGTCGGCGCCCGGGCCCGGCAGCTGCGCCGTGAAGGGGCGGCCGGTGATCTCGATGACCTCCAGGGCGCGGACGATCCGGCGTCCGTTGCTCGGCAGGATGGCCTCGGCGGCCCTGGGGTCGGCGGCGGCCAGCCGGGCGTGCAGGGCGCCGCTACCGACCGTGGCGAGCTCCTCCTCGAGGCGCGCGCGGACGGCGGGCTCGGTGCCGGGGAACTCCAGGGCGTCGATGGCGCCGCGCACGTAGAGGCCGGAGCCGCCGACGAGCACGGGGGTGCGGCCGGCCGCGAGCAGCCGGTCGATGGTGGACCTGGCCAGCCGCTGGTACTCGGCCACGCTCGCGGTCACGGTGACGTCCCACACGTCGAGCAGGTGGTGCGGCACGCCCCGGCGCTCCTCCTCGGTGAGCTTGGCGGTGCCGATGTCCATGCCGCGGTACAGCTGCATCGAGTCGGCGTTGACCACCTCGCCGCCGAGGCGCTCGGCCAGGGCGACACCGAGGTCGGACTTGCCGGCCGCGGTCGCCCCGACGACGGCGATGACCTGCGGTGCTGAGGCTGGCGTGTTCACCCGGGCAGTCTCGCAGACAGGCGGCCGGTCCTCGAACGAGCGACGTGACGCCGGGGGGATTCGGGTCGTTGAGGTTCCGAGGGCGAACCGCCGGTCTTCCGGCCGGGCCTCGCCCGCGAGTCGTCAGGTCAGGAGAGGTTCATGGGAGTGTTCAGCTGGTTGCGTCGCCGTGCCGCCGAGGGGGAGCCGCCCGCCGGCGAGGGCGCTGAGGCGGCCGACACCGGCGCCGCGGCGGAGTCGGTCGGCATCCCGAAGCAGACGGCGGCCGCCGAGGCGGCCGACAGCGAGGCCGGGGAGGGCGCCCGCACGTAGTGCCGGCCGGGGCCGCCGGCTGGCTCGGCCCGCTCCGGGTCCTCAGGACCAGGAGGCGACGAAGTAGCCGACCCCGTAGGGCGCCTCGTCGTAGAGCAGCCGGCCGGCGAGGCCCGCGCCGTCGGCCGCCGCGGCGAGCAGCTGCCAGCCGGACCGGCCGGCGGCCCCGAGCTCGGCCGCGAGCCCGGCGTCCACGCCGCGCAGGGCGGTCAGGTCGGCCGCGCCGAGGGCGCGCGCCGCGGCGGCGTCGAAGTCGGCCGCGCGCTCGTCGAAGTAGCCGGGCGCCTTGGGTGAGCGGCAGGTGCTGCCGTCGCCCAGGACGAGCAGCGCGAGCCGCTCCGCGCCGCTCACGAGGTCACGGCCGGCGGCGGCGCACCGCTCCGGGTTGAGCTCCTCGCCGACGGCCAGCGCGGACACGGGGGACGAGCGCCAGCCGACGCGCTCGAGCAGCCAGGAGCCCACGGTCAGCGAAGGGGGCAGCGAAGGGGGAAGCGCGGGCTCACCCGGGGTCTCGGGCTCCGAGCCCCCGAGCACTGTCTCGACGCCGACCCCGAAGCCGCGCAGCGAGCCCCGGCTGCCGGCGGCGAAGTGGACGAGGCCGTCGCCGGTCGCCGGGCCCGCGACCACGAGCCGCTCCGGCCGGGCCGCGGACAGCACGGCGAGCGCGTCGTAACAGGCGGCGCGCGCCGCGTCGAGCTCGTGGGCGGCGCCCCCTGCGACCTCGGGGACGAGCAGCGGTGGACAGGGACAGACGGCGGCGGCGACGAGCATGCCCGGAGCCTAACCCCGGGGCCCGGTCCGACGTCTTCCGCCGGTCAGGACACCGCGCAGCCGCCGGCCGGTTCCGGCAGCGAGGCGGGGACGCCGACGCCCGGCAGTCCCAGCATCACGCCGGCCGGCTTGGCGTCCGCGGCCGGGGCGGCGGTGCGCCGCTCCCAGGCGTCCCCCGAGCGGGTGCGCCGGACGGCCCTGACCTCGCCCTCGGCCAGCAGGTGGTGCGGGGCGGCGTAGGTGATCTCGACGGTGGCCAGGTCGCCCGGCCTGACCGGTTCCGTCGGGCGGCTGAAGTGCACGAGACGGTTGTCGGGGGCCCGGCCGGAGAGCCGCCGGGTGGCGTCGTCCTTGCGGCCCTCGCCCTCGGCGACCAGCACCTCGACGGTGCGGCCGACCTGCTTCTTGTTCTCCGCCCAGGAGATCTCCTCCTGGAGGGCGACGAGGCGCTCGTACCGGGCCTGGACGACCTCCTTGGGGACCTGCCCCGCCATCTCGGCCGCCGGGGTGCCGGGCCGCTTGGAGTACTGGAAGGTGAAGGCCTGCGCGAAGCGGGACTCGCGCACCACGTGCAGGGTCTCCTCGAAGTCCTCCTCGGTCTCGCCGGGGAAGCCCACGATGATGTCGGTGGTGATGGCCGCGTCCGGGATGGCCGCCCTGACCTTCTCGATGATGCCCAGGTAGCGCTCCTGGCGGTAGGAGCGGCGCATGGCGCGCAGCACCCGGGAGGAACCGGACTGCAGGGGCATGTGCAGCTGGGGCATCACGTTGGGCGTCTCGGCCATGGCCTCGATGACGTCGTCGGTGAAGTCACGCGGGTGCGGCGAGGTGAAGCGGACCCGCTCCAGACCCTCGACGCGGCCGCAGGCGCGCAACAGCTTGGAGAACGCCTGGCGGTCGCCGATGTCCGAGCCGTAGGCGTTGACGTTCTGGCCGAGCAGGGTGATCTCGCTGACGCCCTCCGCGACCAGCGTCTCGATCTCGGCGAGGATGTCGCCTGGCCTGCGGTCCTTCTCCTTGCCGCGCAGCGCGGGCACGATGCAGAAGGTGCAGGTGTTGTTGCAGCCGACGGAGATGGCGACCCAGGCGGCGTAGGCGCTCTCGCGGCGGGTCGGCAGGGTGGAGGGGAACGCCTCGAGCGACTCGGCGATCTCGACCTGGGCCTCGCGCTGGATCCTGGCGCGCTCAAGCAGCACCGGCAGGCTGCCCACGTTGTGCGTGCCGAAGACGACGTCGACCCAGGGGGCGCGGCGCACGATGGTGTCCCGGTCCTTCTGGGCCAGGCAGCCGCCGACGGCGATCTGCATGCCGGGGCGCGCGCTCTTCTTCGGCGCGAGCTGGCCCAGGTTGCCGTAGAGCCGGTTGTCCGCGTTCTCCCGGACCGCGCAGGTGTTGAAGACCACGATGTCGGCCGCGTCGGCTCCGGGCTCGGCGGGAACGTAGCCGGCGGACTCGAGCAGCCCGGCCATTCGCTCCGAGTCGTGGACGTTCATCTGGCAGCCAAACGTCCTGACTTGGTACGTGCGCGCGACTTCCGGCATGCGAGAACTCAATCCAAATCGATCCGGGACCAGCTGGAGGCAGTCCCCAAGTCTACGTTCCGCTGGTAGCTTGCTCGGGTGGCTCCCAGTGCGCAGGACCGCCGCCTGCTCTCCATGCGTTCGCTGCGCCGCCAGCCGGTGCCCGTGCTGCTCGGTGTGGCGGTCTCGCTCGTCGTGCTTGCCGGTCTGCTGTGGCGGCCGCTCTTCGGCGCCGACGCGCGGCCTTCCGGCTCGGTGACCATGAGCACCGGGGTCGCGAGCGGCGTCTACTCCCGGTACGGGGAGCTGTTGCGCGGCCAGCTCGCGCGGGACGCCCCGGGCCTGGAGATAACGCTCGAGCCGAGCGAGGGCTCGGTGCAGAACATCGAGCGGCTGGTGGCCGGGGAGGCGGACTTCGCCATCGCCACCGCCGACGCGATAGCCGCCTACCAGGCGTCCGGGGGCGAGGGCATCGACCGGCTGCGGGCGTGCGCGCGGCTCTACGACGACTACATACAGCTGGTGGTGCCGGCCGACTCCCCGGTGCAGGACACCGCTGATCTGGCCGGGCTGCGGGTGGGCGTGGGCCAGGACCAGTCGGGGGTGCAGCCGGCGGCCAGGCAGCTGCTCGAGGCGGCCGGCCTCGACATGGAAGAGGACATCGAGGCGATCCGCTCGGGCATCAACGCGATGCCGAGGATGCTGGAGGCGGGCCGGCTCGACGCCTTCTTCTGGTCCGGTGGGCTGCCCACCTCGGCGGTGGAGCGGCTGGCGGCCAACACCGAGATCCGCCTGGTGCCGCTCGAGGACCTGCTGCCCGCGCTGACGGCGCTCGGCCCGCAGAACGCGTACTACCGGGCGGCGGGGCTGCCGCCCGACGCCTACCCCGACATCATCGGCTCGCAGGTCGTGGACACCCTGGCGGTGGCGAACCTGCTGCTCACGACGGACGCCGTGGACGACGCGCTGACCGAGCAGGTGACCAGGTCCGTGATCAACGGCCGGGACCGCATCGGGCAGGAGGTACACGCGGCGCAGCGCGTGGACCGGCGCACGGCCATCTACACCCAGCCGCTCGAACTGCACCCGGGCGCCCGCGACTACTACCGCTCCGTCAAGCCCTGAGCCCCCGGCCCCAACGCCCTCCAGCCTCTCCGTCGTCCATCGCGCCACGACCGACAAGGGAGTCAGCCGAGCATGCACGATGACCGCAATCTCGTCGAACAGCGACTGCACCGGGTGCTGACCGAGCGGATCAGGCCAGCCGTCCACGGTCCCGCCGTGCCGCTGGCCCTGGAGCGCTGGGACGCGCCGGGCGAACCGGTACCGGTGGCGGACGGGCTCGCCGCCTCCTACCGCCCGTCCGCCGTCGGCGACGCGTGGGGGCCGGCCTGGGGCACCACGTGGTTCCGGGTGACGGGCCTGGTGCCGGCCGAGTGGGCGGGGCGCACCGTGGAGGCCGTGCTCGACCTGGGCTTCGACCGGCGGATGCCGGGGTTCCAGTGCGAGGGCCTGGTCTACCGGCCGGACGGCGAGGCCGTGAAGGGGCTGCACCCGCACAACGACTGGGTGCGGATCGCCGAGGCCGCGGCCGGCGGGGAGCGCGTCGAGCTGCTGGTGGAGGCGGCCGCCAACCCGATCCTCAACGAGCAGGGTCCTGGGCCGCTCGGTGACCGGCTGACGGCGGGCGACGACCCGCTGTACCGGGTGACGCGGATGGACCTCGCGGTCTTCGAGCCCGAGGTGTGGGAGCTGGTGCAGGACCTGGAGGTGCTCGGCGGTCTCATGACCCGGCTGGCCCTCGAGGACGCCAGGCGGTGGACGATCCTGCGGGCCGTGGAGGGCGCGCTCGACGCACTCGACCTGGACGACGTCGTCCGCAGCGCGCCCGCGGCGCGGGCCGCGCTGGCCGGGGTGCTGGCCGATCCGGCGCACGCCTCGGCGCACCGGGTGAGCGCGGTGGGGCACGCGCACATCGACTCGGCGTGGCTGTGGCCGCTGCGCGAGACGGTGCGGAAGGTGGCGCGCACCTCGGCGAACGTGGTGGCGCTGATGGACGACCACCCGGAGTTCGTCTTCGCGATGTCGCAGGCACAGCAGCTCGCCTGGCTCAAGGAGCACCGGCCCGAGGTGTACGCGCGGGTCAAGAAGCGGGTGGCGGACGGCTCTTTCGTGCCGGTGGGCGGCATGTGGGTGGAGTCGGACACCAACATGGTCGGCGGCGAGGCCATGGCCAGGCAGTTCGTGTACGGCAAGCGGTTCTTCCTCGAGGAGTTCGGGATCGAGACCGAGGAGGTGTGGCTGCCGGACTCGTTCGGCTACACGGCGGCCCTGCCGCAGCTGGTGCGGCTCTCCGGCTCGACGTGGTTCCTGACGCAGAAGATCTCCTGGAGCCAGACCAACGCCTTCCCACACCACACGTTCTGGTGGGAGGGGATCGACGGCACCCGGGTCTTCACGCACTTCCCGCCGGTGGACACCTACAACTCCGACCTCGGCGGCGAGCAGCTTGCCCACGCGGCCGCCAACTACCGTGAGAAGGGCCGGGGTTCGCGTTCGTTGGTACCGTTCGGCTTCGGCGACGGCGGGGGCGGCCCCACCCGCGAGATGCTGGCGCGCGCCCGCCGGCTGCGGGACCTGGAGGGCTCACCACGGGTGGAGATCGAGCGGCCGGCGGCGTTCTTCGCCAAGGCGGCGGCCGAGTACGAGGACGCCCCGGTGTGGGTGGGCGAGCTGTACCTGGAGCTGCACCGGGGCACCTACACCTCACAGGCCAAGACCAAGCAGGGCAACCGGCGCAGCGAGTCGCTGCTGCGGGAGGCCGAGCTGTGGGCGGCGACGGCGGCGGTGCGGGTGCCGGGGTACGGGTATCCGCACGAGCGGCTCGACGCGATCTGGAAGACGGTCCTGCTGCACCAGTTCCACGACATCCTGCCCGGCTCGTCGATCGCCTGGGTGCACCGGGAGGCGCGCGCCACCTACGCGCGGCTGCGGGAGGAGCTGTTGGCGCTGGTCGACGAGGCACAGCGGGCGCTGGCGGGCGGCGGCGCGGGCACCGTGGTGTTCAACGCGGCGCCGCACGAGCGGGGCGGGGTGCCGGCCGGCGGGGCCCGGCCGCGCGCGGAGCTGGCGCCGGCGGCCGAACCGGTCACCGTGGAGCAGGTCACGGTGGAGCAGGGCGGTACCGGTGGCTTCACGCTGGCCAACGGGCTGCTGCGGGTGGTGGTCGACGGGCGTGGCCTGGTGGTCTCGGTCGTCGAGCTGGCGTCGGGCCGGGAGGCGATCGCGCCGGGCGGCGCGGGCAACCTGCTCCAGCTCCACCCCGACCTGCCCAACCTGTGGGACGCCTGGGACGTCGACTCCTTCTACCGACACCGGGTCACCGACCTGGTCGCGGTGGACGAGCTGACGCTCGAGTCCGCCTCGCCCGAGGCGGCGACGGTCGCGGTGACCCGCTCGTTCGGGGCGGGTTCGCGGGTGACGCAGCGGCTGACGCTGCGGGCCGGCGCCCGGGTGCTCGACGCGGAGGCCGACGTCGACTGGCACGAGCGGGAGAAGATCCTCAAGGCCGCGTTCCCGCTGGACGTGAAGGCCGACCAGTCGGCGGCGGAGACCCAGTTCGGGCACGTCCACCGGCCCACCCACACCAACACCTCGTGGGAGGCCGCCAAGTTCGAGATCTGCGCGCACCGGTGGCTGCGGGTGGCCGAGCCCGGCTGGGGCGCGGCCGTCGTCAACGACTCGACATACGGGCACGACGTCACCCGCGAGGTCCGTCCGGACGGCGGGCAGACGACGACGGTGCGGCTGTCGCTGCTGCGCGCCCCGCGCTACCCGGACCCGGAGACCGACCAGGGTGGGCACCTGCTGCGGTACGCGCTCGCGCCGGGTGCCTCCGTGGTCGACGCGGTCTCGGAGGGGCACCGGATCAACCTGCCGGAGCGTGCGGTGCCGGGCTCAGCCGCGGTGGAGCCGCTGGTGACGGTGGCCGGCGACGGCCTGGTGGTGGCGGCCGTGAAGCTGGCGGACGACCGGAGCGGCGATGTGGTGGTCCGGCTCTACGAGGCGACGGGCGGCCGGTCGACCGGGCGCCTGGTGGCCGGCTTCCCGCTGGCGGCGGTGGCCACGACCGATCTGCTGGAGCGCCCGCTGGCCGCCGGCCCGCTGGCACCGGAGTGCGCGATCGACGCGGAGGGCGGTGTGCCGCTCACGCTGCGCCCGTTCCAGATCGTCACTCTGCGGCTGACGCCTGCCGCTCGGGACTGACCGGCCGCGGCCGGGTCGCGCCCGGCCGCTCCGGGCCGTAGCGGGGCAGGGTGATCGTCACCCGCAGGCCGTGGGGCCGGTTGTGGTCGTAGGCGACGGCGGCGCCGGCGGCGCCGAGCAGGGCGCCGACGATGGACAGGCCGAGCCCGGAGCCGTTGATGTTCTGGTGCCGGCCGCTGCGCCAGAAGCGGTCACCGATCCGCTCCAGCTCGGCCTCATCGAGGCCGGGGCCGGTGTCGGCGGTGACGATGGTGACCTGGTCCCCGCCGGCTGCGACGGTCAGCGCGACCTCGCCGCCGCTCGGGGTGAACTTGAGCGCGTTGTCGACGATCGCGTCCAGCGCGCTGGAGAGGCCGACCGGGTCGGCCCAGCCGGTGGCGGCCGCCGGCCCGGAGAAGTGGAGGTCGACGCCGCGACGCTCGGCGACGGGCTGCCAGGCGGCAAGCCGCTCGGCGACCAGCGCGGCGACGTCGGTGGTGGCCAGGTCGGCCGGGCTGTGCTCGGCCAGGGCCAGGTCCAGCAGGCCATCGAGGACGGTGGCGAGACGCTTGCCCTCGGCCCGCACGGAGGCGATCTCCGCGTTGTCGTCCGGCAGCTCGAGGCCCAGCAGGTCGATCCGCAGCAGCAGCGCGGCCAGCGGGTTGCGCAGCTGGTGGGAGGCGTCGGCGACGAAGGCGCGCTGCTGTTCGAGCACCTGCTCGACGTTGTCGGCCATCTCGTTGAAGGAGTGCGCGAGCCGGCGCAGCTCCGGTGGCCCGCCGGAGGGGGCGACGCGGGCGGTCAGCCGCCCGGTGGCTATTTCGTGGGTGGCCCGGTCGAGCACCCGCACCGGGCGCAGCACCCAGCTGGTGAGCTGGAAGGCGGCGGCCACGGCGAGCAGGGTGGCGGCGGCGAGGCCGGCCACGATGGGCATCCAGCCGCTGAGGATGCGGGCCCGGAGCGGACCGGTGGGCGATTCGGTGACCACCACGGCGATCACGTCGCCGTCCCTGATCACCGGCGAGGCCACCACCAGCATCCGGTCGGTGTTCCACGGCCACACCTGGCTCGGGCCCTCGCTACGCCGGCCGGCGAGCGCCTCGGCGAACTCCTGCGCGTGCTTGCCGCCGGGCACCTGCCAGTCGCGGGGCGCCGCGGCCATCGACTCGCCGTCGCGCTGGAAGACGCCGGCGCGGATGCCGTAGACCTCGTAGTAGGTGTCGAGCTCCAGCTGGAGGGCGGCGAGCTGGTCGCCGCCGGAGTCGCCGGCGGCGAACTGGGCCAGCGAGGCGAAGCGCGCGGTGTCGTCGATCCGGTCGACGATGACGCGCTGCTGCTCGCTGCGCGCCTGGCTGGCGGCGAGCGGGACGCCGAGGGCGAGCAGCACACCGGCGAGCAGGACGATGAGCAGCGGGAGCAGACGTGAGCGCATGAGTAGTGGGGTGGGTGTCAGGCGGTGGGAAGCGCCAGCCGGTAGCCGACGCCGCGGACGGTTTCGACGAGCCCGGGCCGGCGCAGCTTGGCCCGGAGCGAGGCGACGTGCACCTCGAGCGTGCGGCCCGTCCCCTCCCAGCTGGTCTGCCAGACGTCGCTGATGATCTGCTCCCGGCGGAAGACGACGCCGGGGCGCTGGGCCAGCAGGGCGAGCAGGTCGAACTCCTTGCGGGTCAGGGAGATCTGCCGGCCGTCCACCGAGACCTGGCGGGTGGCGAGCTCGACGGTGATGGGGCCGAGGCTGAGCACGCCGGTGGGGCTGGTCTCCGGGGCCGCCGCCTCCTCCTCGTGGGCCTTGCGGCGGCTGACCGCGTGTATCCGGGCCAGCAGCTCGCCGGTGTCGTAGGGCTTGACGACGTAGTCGTCGGCGCCCAGATTGAGGCCATGGATACGGGAGCGGACGTCGCTCCGCGCGGTCACCATGATGATGGGCACCGAGGCGACCCGCCTGATCCGGCCGCAGACCTCGAAGCCGTCCACGTCGGGCAGCCCGAGGTCGAGCAGCACGACGTTGAAGGAGCGGTCGCGGACCAGCGTGACGGCCTCCTCGCCGCCGCGCGCGCGGACCACGTCGAAGCCGTGCCTGGTCAGGACGGCGACCAAGGCGGCGGCGACATGCTCGTCGTCCTCGACCAGGAGCAGTCTCACCCGCGCATTCCTCCCACGGCAGTTGAAGCGTATCCCCGCATCCACGCCGATGGACGCTGCCGGCGTCAAGGGGGTCCGAAGGAGCTGAACGGTTCCGTTACCCGGTTCTCACCGAAAGCGCTCACCGGAGCACCGAGCGCAACGAGACCGCGATCACATCGTGACCCTCAATTTCCGCTCAGATCTGCTGACGGTACTTGTAAGCGCTGGCTAAGGTCCCGTCAACCGACGAGGACGGAGCAAAGCCACGATGAGCAATGTGCCGCTGACCAAGGATGCCGCTGAGGAGGCCGCGCCCCTGGCGGAAGACCTTGTCGTCCTGGACAGCGTGAACAAGCACTTCGGTGCGCTGCACGTGCTCCAGGACATCAACCTCACGATCAAGCGCGGTGAAGTGGTCGTCGTGATCGGGCCTTCCGGCTCCGGCAAGTCGACGCTCTGCCGGACGATCAACCGCCTGGAGACCATTGACGCGGGATCGATCACGATCGACGGTGACCCCCTGCCCGACGAGGGGCGGGGCCTCGCCCGGCTCCGCGCCGACGTGGGCATGGTCTTCCAGTCCTTCAACCTCTTCGCGCACAAGACCGTGCTCGAGAACGTGATGCTGGGTCCGATCAAGGTCCGGCGTCAGAACAAGGAAGAGGTCGAGGCCCGGGCACGTGAGCTGCTCGACCGGGTCGGCGTCGGCACCCAGGCCGACAAGTACCCGGCGCAGCTCTCGGGTGGTCAGCAGCAGCGGGTGGCGATCGCCCGGGCCCTGGCCATGCAGCCCAAGGTGATGCTCTTCGACGAGCCCACCTCGGCGCTCGACCCGGAGATGATCAACGAGGTCCTCGAGGTCATGCAGCAGCTGGCCAGGGAGGGCATGACGATGGTCGTCGTCACCCACGAGATGGGCTTCGCCCGTTCCGCCGCCGATCGCGTGGTCTTCATGGCGGACGGCCGGATCGTCGAGGAGGCGGCCCCTCACCAGTTCTTCGACAACCCCCGCAGCGACCGGGCCAAGGACTTCCTCTCGAAGATCCTCAAGCACTGACGCTCGCGACTCGCGACCGCGACCGAGCCCGGTCGCCCACGGACCCGCACCACTTTTTACGACAACAAGGGATCACGTAATGAGACTCCGCAAGGCAAGCGCGCTGGCCGCCTCCGTTCTCGCTCTCTCGCTCGCCGCCACGGCGTGCGGCTCCGGTGACGACGAGGGTGACGGCGGAAGCGAGGGCGGAAGCGGCGGCGACAGCATCACGATCGGCATCAAGTTCGACCAGCCGGGCCTTGGCCTGCAGACCCCGGACGGCGACTACGCCGGCTTCGACGTGGACGTCGCCACCTACATCGCGGGCGAGCTGGGCTACGAGCCCGACCAGATCGAGTTCGTCGAGTCGCCAAGTGGCGACCGGGAGAGCATGCTCCAGCGCGGCGACGTGGACTTCATCGTGGCCACCTACTCGATCACCGAGGAGCGCGAGCAGCAGGTCAGCTTCGCGGGCCCGTACTTCCTCGCGCACCAGGACCTGCTGATGCGGGCGGGCGAGACGGTCTCCTCGCCGGACGAGATCAACGACCTGACGCTCTGTTCGGTCGCCGGTTCCACCTCCGCGCAGAACGTCCAGAACGACTTCGCCCCGGACGCCCAGCTCCACGAGATGGGCACCTACTCGGAGTGCCTGACCGGCCTGGAGAACGGCGCGGTGGACGCCCTGACCACGGACGACTCGATCCTCGCCGGCTACGCCTCGCAGGAGGTCAACCAGGGCAAGTTCGAGCTGGCCGGTCTCGAGCTGAGCGACGAGTACTACGGCGTCGGCATCCCCAAGGACGACACCGAGCTCCAGCAGCAGATCAACGACGCGATCACGAGCATGGTCGAGTCCGGTGCCTGGCAGGAGGCCGTCGACGCCAACCTCGGCCCGGCCCAGTACGAGAACGAGCCCGCCCCCGAGATCGAGGCAGCCAGCTGACCCACCGGGTCCCCGTGGCGCGCCGCCTCGACCGGCGGCGCGCCGCACCCATTCCGCACCCTCTAGTCGAGACTGAGAGACTCCGTGTTCGACTTCCTAGACCTCGAACAGTACGACCTGTTCGGCGCGTTCTGGACGACGGTGCAGCTCACCGTCCTCTCCGCGATCGGCTCGCTGATCTGGGGCACGATCCTGGCGGGCATGCGGGTCAGCCCGGTCCCGATCATGCGCGCCTTCGGCACCGCCTACGTCCACCTCTTCCGCAACACCCCGCTGACCCTGATCATCGTCTTCTGCTCGCTGGGCCTGGGCCAGACGTTGCAGATGACGATGTTTTCCGACGACATCGACACCACCGGCTTCCGGCTGGCCGTCCTCGGCTTCATCGCGTACACCTCAACCTTCGTCTGTGAGGCGCTGCGCTCCGGCATCAACACCGTGCCGGTGGGCCAGGCGGAGGCGGCGCGCGCCATCGGCCTCAGCTTCAGCCAGGTGCTGCGCATCGTGGTGCTGCCCCAGGCCTTCCGCTCGGTGGTGGCCCCGCTGGCCAACGTGCTGATCGCCCTCACCAAGAACACCACGGTGGCGGCCGCCATCGGCGTGGCCGAGGCCGCGTTCCTGATGCGGACCATGGTCGAGAACGAGGCCGACCTCATCCCGATCGCCCTGTTGTTCGCCCTCGGTTTCATCATCCTGACCCTGCCGACCGGACTCTTCCTCGGCTGGCTGGCCAAGCGCGTGGCGGTGAAGCGATGACCAACCTGTCCGTTCTGTATGACGCCCCGGGTCCCCGGGCCAAGCGGCGGAACGTGCTCTACGCCGTGCTGTTTGTTGCCGTGCTCGCCGCCTTCTTCTGGTGGGTCATCCAGGCGATGAACGACAATAACCAGCTCGACGCGGAGAAGTGGGACGTCTTCGTCACCGACTCCCGGATCTGGACCACCTTCCTCTGGCCCGGCCTGCAGGACACGCTGACGGCGGCGGCCCTGTCGCTGGTGATCGCGCTGCCGCTCGGCGTCGTGTTCGGCATCGGCCGGCTCTCCGACCACTGGTGGATCCGCCGACCCTGCGACGTCATCGTCGAGTTCTTCCGCGCCGTCCCGGTGCTGCTGATGATGATCTTCGCCAACGAGGCGTACGCGATGTGGTCCGACGTCGACCGTGACGTCCGCCCGCTGTACGCGGTGGTGACCGGCCTGGTCCTCTACAACGCCTCGGTGCTGGCCGAGATCGTGCGGGCCGGCGTGCTGACGCTGCCGCGCGGCCAGGGCGAGGCGGCCCGGGCGATCGGCCTGCGCAAGGGCCAGACCATGGTCCACGTGCTGCTGCCCCAGGCGGTGACCGCGATGCTGCCGGCGATCGTCAGCCAGCTGGTGGTCATCGTGAAGGACACCACGCTCGGTGGCGCCATACTGGGCTACAGCGAGCTGCTGTCCAACGCGCGCCTGGTGTCCACCAACTACGCCAACACCATCGCCGCCTACATGGTGGCCGCGCTGATCTTCATCGCGCTGAACTTCCTGCTCACCAGCCTGGCCGCCTGGCTGGAGAACCGGCTGCGGCGCGGCAAGCGGGGCACCGGCACGGTGGTCAAGAACGACCCGACCGACCCGGCGGACAGCACCTCGATGGCCTCCGCCCTCCCCACCCCGCGGGTGTCCGAGCCGCAGCTCACGGCACCTGCCGGAGTCGCCACCCCGGGCACGCCCGGGACCGACCCCAACCCCTAGCCGATCACCGGGGACCGGGCGGACTTGACGCCCGATCAGCCGCTGGGTTGCATACGTGCTGTGCTGCCCGTGATCATTGCCGGCGCGGGCCCGATCGGGCTCGCGCTGGCGCTTGCCCTGGCCGGGCAGGGCGTCCCCTCCGTGATACTCGACGGCGGAGAGGGACCGGCCCCGAAACGCCTCGCCCGCAGTTGCGTGCTGCCGCCCGACCTGGCCAGATGGGCGGCCCTGCCGGGTCTCGGCCGGGACACCGGGGTGTGGGCGGCCTGGCGCACCAGCGTCCGGGGGCGCGCCGTCTTCCGCCACGAGTTCCCCGAGCGCACCGCGCCGCGCCACGTGCCGCAGCACGTGCTCGAACACGCCCTGCGGGAGGCCGCGGGCCACGAGGAGCTGATCCGGATCGCGGCCGGGCACCGGCTGACGGACCTAGAGCAGCACGACCGCGAGATCCTGGCCCACACGGTGCGCCGGGCGCCCGAGGGGCAGCGCGGCCAGGCCAGGTCGTTCCGCGGCAGCTACCTCGTCGGCTGCGACGGGGCCCGCTCCACCGCCCGCAAGCTGCTGGGCATCGCCTTCCCCGGGCGCACCGGCGTCGAGCGCTACGCGGTGGCGGCGTTGCGCGCCGAGCTGCCCTGGCCTGGCGAGGCCGGGCTGCACCGAGGGGTGCCGCAGGCCGAGGTCATCACCAGGCCGCTGGCCGGCGACCGGTGGCGGCTCGACTGGCCGCTGCCGCCTGACGGCGCCCTGGTCACCCCGGACGCCATGCTGGAGCGGGTGCACGCCACGCTCACCACCTGGCACGACGGTGAACTCCCGCCCTACGAATTGCTGGACGCCGGCGTGCACATCTGCCACCAGCGCCTGGCCCGCCGCTGGCGCGCCGGCCGGGCGTTCCTCGCGGGGGACGCGGCGCACCTGCTGGGGGCGCTCGGCACCCAGCAGGTCGCCGAGGGCCTGCGGGACGTGGACAACCTGGCCTGGAAGCTGGCCATCGCCTGTCGCGAGGGCGACGCCGAGACCCTGCTCGACAGCTACGAGGCCGAGCGCCGCACCGCCGTCGCCGATCGGCTGCGGGCGGTCGACCAGGCGCTGCCACTGGTGCGCGGCGGCGGGCTCGCCGGCCGCCTCACCGGGCGCGGCCGGGGGCGGCTCACCCTGCTCGCCGACGGCCACCTGGGCCGCGGCACCCTGGGCGCGCCCGCCGGCTATCCGGCGTCCCCGCTGGCCAGCACCGCGCCCCGCGCCACCCCGGCCGAGCCGCCAGGCACCCTGGTCGACGACGTCCCGGTGACGTCCCTGGACGGCGCCCAGGGCTCACTCAGGGAGCGCCTCGGCGGCCCGCTGCTGCTGGTGCTGACCGCCCCGGGATCGCGGGTGTGGGACGCCAGGCACTGGCTGACGGCCGGCCTCATGCCCCGGCTGGCGGCTGCGGTCGGCACCCTGCCGCTGCCGGCTGAGCTGATGGTCACCGAGGAGTATCCGGGGGCCGGCGCGCACACCCTGCTGGTCGTCCGCCCCGACGGACACCTGGCCGCCGCGCTGCCGGGCACCGACCTGGCCGCTCTCACCGAGTGCGTGCGCGGCCTGCGCGGCGCCACGGGGGCCTAGCCGCTCCGCCTGGGCGGGGCCGCTCAGAGGCCGTCCCCGATCAGCTCGGTCTCCTCGCCAGGGTCCTCCCCCTCGGCGGCCAGGGCCTCCCTGACCACCCGCAGGGCCGTGCCCTCCGGGTAGCCCTTGCGGGCCAGCATCCCGACCAGCCGGCGCAGTCGCCGATCGCGGTCGAGGCCCCGGGTGGCCCGCAGCCGGCGGGCCACCAGCGCCCGGGCCGTGTCCTCCTCGCGCTCGGCGTCAAGGCGGCCGATCGCCTCGTCGATGGATGCGGCGGCCACCCCCTTGGTCCGCAGCTCGCGCGCCAGGGCTCGCCGGGCGAGCCCACGGCCGTGGTGCCTGGACTCCACCCAGGCCGCGGCGAAGGCGGCGTCGTCGATCAGCCCCACCTCCTCGAACCGGTCGAGGACCGCCGCCGACACCTCGTCCGGCACGTCCCGCTCGCGGAGCGCGTCGGCCAGCTCCCGACGCGTCCGCGGTGTCCCGGTGAGCAGCCGCAGGCAGATCGCCCGCGCCCGCTCCTCCGGGCTCCTCGGGGGGTGCGGTGGCCCTGCCCCGGCCCTCGACGCGGCGGGGCCACCGCCGTCTTCGTGTCCCGCGCCCTCCGGCCAGTCGGTGCGCCGGGTCACCGTCAGCTCTTGGCCGCGGCGGCCGCGGGCTTGGCCTTCCCGCCCTTGGCGGGCGCGGGCGGCGCGACGGCGGCGGCCGCGGTGGCGGCCGCGTCCTTGCCCGGCTCGCCTTCGGGCGCCTCGGTCTTGGGCCCGATGCCCAGCTTCTCCTTGATCTTCTTCTCGATCTCGTTGGCCAGGCCCGGGTTGTCACGCAGGAAGTTCCGCGCGTTCTCCTTGCCCTGCCCCAGCTGGTCGCCCTCGTAGGTGTACCAGGCGCCGGACTTGCGGATGAAGCCGTGCTCGACGCCCATGTCGATCAGGCCGCCCTCGCGGCTGATGCCGATGCCGTAGAGGATGTCGAACTCGGCCTGCTTGAAGGGCGGGGCCACCTTGTTCTTGACGACCTTGACCCGGGTGCGGTTGCCGACCGCCTCGGTGCCGTCCTTCAGGGTCTCGATGCGGCGGATGTCGAGCCGCACCGAGGCGTAGAACTTCAGCGCCCGACCACCCGTGGTCGTCTCGGGCGAGCCGAACATCACGCCGACCTTCTCGCGGAGCTGGTTGATGAAGATGGCCGTGGTCTTCGACTGGTTGAGCGCACCGGTGATCTTCCGCAGGGCCTGGCTCATCAGCCGCGCCTGGAGGCCGACGTGGGAGTCGCCCATCTCGCCCTCGATCTCGGCGCGCGGCACCAGGGCCGCCACCGAGTCGATGACGATCAGGTCGAGGGCGCCGGAGCGGATCAGCATGTCGGTGATCTCGAGCGCCTGTTCGCCGTTGTCCGGCTGGGAGAGGATCAGCTGGTCCACGTCCACGCCCAGCTTCTTGGCGTACTCCGGGTCGAGCGCGTGCTCGGCGTCCACGAAGGCGACCGTGCCGCCGGCGCGCTGGGCGTTCGCCACCGCGTGCAGGGTCAGGGTCGTCTTTCCTGAGGACTCGGGGCCGTACACCTCGACCACCCGGCCGCGCGGCAGCCCGCCCACGCCGAGGGCCACGTCGAGGGCCGTGGAACCGGTGGGGATGACCTCGACCGGCTCGTCCGGCCGCTCGCCCAGGCGCATCACGGCGCCTTTGCCGAACTGCCGCTCAATCTGCGCGAGTGCGGCGTCCAACGCCTTCTCGCGGTCCGTACCTGCCATGGGTGCCACCCGGTCCGTCTGATTCGATCGCTTCACATCCACGGACGCTAGCGCCCGCCACTGACAATCGAGGACCGGGACGCCGTTCCGCACCCCCATAAGAATGGCTGTTCGATTTTTGTGTCAAGCGAACGAGCCGGTCTGTGGATAACCGGGAAAACGCCTGTTCAGAGCCATCACCGCAGGTGCGCGGGCACATCCATGGCCGCACAGACCGCCCGCCAGACGTCCTTGGCGCTCCAGCCCTCGGCCAGCGCCTCGTTCACCGTCTTTCCCCCGAGTTCGGACATCACGTGGTCCCGAGCGAAGGAGTCCGCGTAGGCAGGACCGAACTGCTCCGCCATCCGCTGCCAGAAGTCCGTCAACCGCATACCTCCAGTATCCCGCCGCCCCCGAGGGTGCCCGAGAGTGGCTGTCAGTGCCGGGTGTCACGATGAGGGACATGGACGGACAATCGGCACCGGGCGCGGCGGGCGCGCTCGACGGGTTCTCACCGGCCACCAGGGCATGGTTCACCAGGGCCTTCCACGCGCCGACGGCGGCGCAGGTGGGGGCCTGGCAGGCGATCGCCGAGGAGTCGGACGCCCTGGTCGTCGCGCCGACCGGCTCCGGCAAGACCCTGGCCGCCTTCCTCGCCTCGCTCGACCGACTGGCGGCCACGCCGCCGCCGGCCGAGCCGCTGAAGCGCTGCCGAGTGCTGTACGTCTCGCCGCTCAAGGCGCTCGCCGTCGACGTTGAGCGGAATCTGCGCAGCCCGCTCACCGGCATCCGGCAGGAGTCGGCCCGCCTCGGCCTCGCGGTGCCGGAGATCCGCGTCGGCATCCGCACCGGCGACACCCCGGCGGCCGACCGCCGCACCCTGGCCCGCCGGCCGCCCGACATCCTCATCACCACCCCGGAGTCGCTGTTCCTCATGCTCACCTCGGCCAGCCGCGAGGCGCTGGCCGGCGTCGAGACCGTGATCCTGGACGAGGTGCACGCGGTCGCCGGCACCAAGCGCGGCGCGCACCTGGCGCTCTCCCTCGAGCGGCTCGACGCGCTGCTCCCCAGGCCGGCCCGGCGGATCGGTCTCTCCGCCACGGTGCGGCCGGTCGACGAGGTGGCCAGGTTCCTCTCGCCGCAGCGCAAGGCGAGGATCGTCCAGCCGCCGTCCGGCAAGGAGTTCCAGCTCTCGGTGGTCGTGCCCGTCGCGGACCTGGGCGAGCTCGGCGGCTCGCCCGTGCCCGACGCCCCGGGCCCCGGCGGCTCTCCCGGCGGCCCGCCGTCCATCTGGCCATCGGTCGAGGAGCGCATCGTCGACCTGGTGCTCGCCCACCGCTCCACCATCGTCTTCGCCAACTCGCGCCGGCTCGCCGAGCGCCTGTGCAACCGGATGAACGAGATCGCCCACGAGCGCGCCACCGGCGAGCCGCTGCCCGAGGAGCACTCCCCCGCCGCGCTGATGGGCGGCTCCGGGGCCACCAGGGGCGCCCCCGCGGTCCTCGCCAGGGCACACCACGGCTCGGTCTCCAAGGAGCAGCGCGCCCTGATCGAGGAGGATCTGAAGGCCGGCCGGCTGCCGGCCGTGGTCGCCACCTCGAGCCTGGAGCTCGGCATCGACATGGGCTCGGTCGACCTGGTCGTCCAGGTCGAGTCCCCGCCCTCGGTGGCCTCCGGGCTGCAGCGGGTGGGCCGCGCCGGCCACCAGGTGGGTGCCGTCTCGACCGGCGTGGTCTTCCCCAAGTACCGGGGGGATCTGGTGCAGTCGGCCGTGGTCACCGAGCGGATGCGGGCCGGCGCCATCGAGGCGCTGCGGATCCCGGCCAACCCGCTGGACGTGCTGGCCCAGCAGTTGGTCGCGATCACCGCGATGGACACCTGGGACGTGGACGAGTTGCTCGCCCTCGTGCGGCGCGCCGCGCCGTTCGCGGCCCTGCCGGAGTCCGCCTTCCACGCGGTGCTCGACATGCTGGCCGGCCGGTATCCGTCGGACGCCTTCGCCGAGCTGCGGCCCAGGCTCGTCTGGGACCGGGTGGCGCACACCGTCGCCGGCCGGCCGGGCGCCCAGCGGCTGGCCGTCACCTCCGGCGGCACCATCCCGGACCGCGGCCTGTTCGGGGTGTTCCTGGCCGGCGCCGACCCGCGCCGCGGCGGCGGCCGGGTCGGCGAGCTCGACGAGGAGATGGTCTACGAGTCCCGGGTGGGGGACGTCTTCACGCTCGGCACCACATCCTGGCGCATCGAGGACATCACCCGGGACCGGGTCCTGGTCACGCCGGCGCCCGGGGTGCCTGGCCGGCTGCCGTTCTGGAAGGGCGACCAGCTGGGTCGCCCGCTGGAGCTCGGCCGCGCGATCGGCGCGTTCGTGCGGGAGATCGGCGCCCTGTCCCCGGAGGCCGCCAGGGAGCGGCTCGCCGCCGCCGGCCTCGACGCCTGGGCCGTGGACAACGTGCTCGGCTATCTCGGCGAGCAGCGTGAGGCCTGCGGCCACGTCCCGGACGACCGCACCATCGTCGTCGAGCGGTTCAGGGACGAGCTGGGCGACTGGCGGATCGTGGTGCACTCCCCGTTCGGCGCCCAGGTGCACGCCCCCTGGGCCCTGGCGCTCGGCGCGCGGCTCACCGAGCGCTTCGGCATGGACGCGCAGGTGCTGCACGCGGACGACGGGATCGTGCTGCGGCTGCCGGACGCCGACCTGCTGGCCGTCGAGGCCGGCCTCGACCCGGAAGGGCCGGTCTCCGGCGCGGGGGACGCGGCGTTCGACGACGGCCAGGCACCAGTCGGCGCGGGGGACGTGCTGTTCGACCGGAGCGAGGTCGACGACCTCGTCACCGACCAGGTGGGCGGCTCCGCCCTGTTCGCGTCGCGCTTCCGCGAGTGCGCGGCCCGCGCGCTGCTGCTCCCCAGGCGGGACCCCGGCCGGCGCACCCCGCTGTGGCAGCAGCGCCAGCGGGCGGCCCAGCTGCTGTCGGTGGCCTCCGAGTTCGGGTCATTCCCGATCGTGCTCGAGGCGGTCCGCGAGTGCCTGCAGGACGTCTTCGACGTGCCGGGCCTGGCCCAGCTGATGGGCGACATCCAGGCCCGCCGGGTCCGGCTCGTCGAGGTCACCACCCGGGAGCCCTCGCCCTTCGCCCGCTCCCTGCTCTTCGGCTACGTCGCCCAGTACCTCTACGAGGGGGACTCGCCGCTGGCCGAGCGCCGCGCCGCGGCACTCTCCCTGGACTCGCGGCTGCTTGCCGAGCTGCTCGGGCGGGCCGAGCTGCGCGAGCTCCTCGACCCCGAGGTGCTCGCCGACCTGGAGCGGGAGCTGGGCTGGCTGACCGAGGAGCGCCGGGTCTCGGGCGTCGAGGGCGTCGCCGACCTGCTGCGGGTGCTCGGCCCGCTCACGGACGCCGAGCTGGCTGCCCGGGGAGCGCACCCCGAGTGGGCGGCGGAGCTGGCGGCCGCCCGCCGCGCGCTGCGGGTGCGGATCGCCGGCGAGGAGCACTGGTCCGCCATCGAGGACGCCGGCCGCCTGCGGGACGCGCTGGGCGCCGCGCTGCCGGTGGGGGTGCCGGAGGCCTTCACCGAACCGGTGGCCGATCCGCTGGGCGACCTGCTGTCCCGCTACGCCCGCACCCACGGCCCGTTCACCTCGGCTCAGGCCGCCGCCCGCTTCGGGCTCGGCACGGCCGTGGCGGACGGCGCGCTGCACCGGCTGGCCGCCGCCGGCCGCCTGGTGCAGGGCGAGTTCAGGCCGGGCGAGGCCGGCCAGGAGTGGTGCGAGCCCGGCGTGCTGCGGCGGCTACGCCGCCGTTCCCTGGCCGCCCTGCGCCAGGAGGTCGAGCCGGTCCCGCCGGCCGCCCTGGCGGCCTTCCTGCCCCGCTGGCAGCACCTCGCGGGGCCGGGCGGGGCCGGCGAGTTGCGTGGCGTCGACGGCCTGCTGCGGGCCGTCGAGCAGTTGCAGGGCGCGCCCGTGCCGGCCTCGGCGCTGGAGCGCCTGGTGCTGCCCTTCCGGGTCAGGGGGTTCGCCGCGCCGCTGCTCGACGAGCTGACGGCCTCTGGCGAGGTGGTGTGGGCGGGCGCCGGAGCGCTGCCCGGCAAAGACGGCTGGATCTCGCTCTACACGGCGGACGCCGCCCCGCTGCTGCTGCCGCCCCCGCTGCCGCTGGAGCTCGGTCCCCTGCACCGCGCCGTTCTCGACACGCTGGTCGGCGGCTACGGGCTGTTCTTCCGGCAGATCGCCGAGCAGGTGCGGGCGGGCGGCGAGGAGGCGTCGGACGCGGCCCTGGCCGAGGCCGTCTGGGATCTGGCTTGGTCCGGCCGGCTGACCAACGACACCATAGGCCCGCTGCGCGCGCTGCTCGGCTCGGGCCGCACGGCGGGCGCGACCGCACACCGGGCCCGCCGGGCCACGCCCCGCGGCCGCTACGGCGCGCTGGCCGTCCCCACCGGCCAGGCGAGGCGCCCCACGGCCTCCCGGAGCGGGCCGCCGACCGTCTCCGGCCGCTGGTCGCTGCTGCCGCCACGGGAGGAGGAGCCGACGCTGCGCGCCCACGCCCTGGCCCGCTCCCTGCTCGACCGGCACGGCGTGGTGACGCGCGGCGCCGTGGCGGCGGAGGGCGTGCCGGGCGGCTTCGCGGCCGCCTACCGGGTGCTCTCCGCCTTCGAGGAGAGCGGCCAGGCCAGGCGTGGCTACGTGGTGGAGGGGCTCGGCGCCGCCCAGTTCGCGATGGACGGCGCGGTGGACCGGCTGCGGGCGATCGGCTCGGCCGCCGACGGCGCGCCCTCGGCCACCGGCGGCCGGCGCGCCGTGCTGCTGGCCGCCGCCGACCCGGCGAACGCGTACGGTGCCGCGCTGCCCTGGCCCGAGCCGCCGCAAGGCGCGGGGCACAAGCCGGGCCGCAAGGCCGGGGCGCTCGTGGTGCTGGTGGCGGGGGAGCTCGCGCTCTACCTGGAGCGCGGCGGGCGGTCGATGCTCGCCTGGGCGCCCGATGGCGCCGCCGAGGTCGTCGAGGAGGCGATGCGGCCGGCCGCTGAGGTGCTGGCCGCAGCAGCCCGCGAGGGCGCGCTCGGCACGCTGACGGTGGAGCGGGTCAACGGCTCCCCGGTGCTCACCGATCCGCTGTGGGTCCGGCTGCTCGAGGGCGCCGGCTTCCACGCCACGCCCAAGGGACTGCGCCTGCGGGCATAGGGCATACGTGGCCAGGAAAAGTACTCACCGGCCCGCCGATGCGGCGGCGGGCCGGGGTGGCGCGATCAGGCGGCGACGACGTCCACGGCCTCGGCCGGGGCCTTGATCGTGACGCGATCGTCGGGGCGGTGGGTCACGGAGGTGACCCGCACCGGGTTGAGCATGGGGCGCTCCGCCAGACTCCGTCCGGAGGGCACCCCGAGGGACGGCACCGTGTCGCTCGTGGCGGACTGGGCCAGCTCCGCGAGTGCCAGCTCGTCGCTGACCTCCCGCATCAGCTCCGACATCCGCAGGTCCAACGCGTCGCAGATGGCGGCCAGCAGCTCGGATGAAGCCTCCTTCTGCCCACGCTCCACCTCGGAGAGGTATCCGAGGGAGACCCGGGCGGAGGAGGAAACTTCGCGCAGGGTGCGGCCCTGATGTTGGCGCTGCCGACGCAGCACGTCACCCAGCAGGCGACGGAGCAGGATCATCGGTGGCTCCCTCCTCGGACCGTTGGCCTCGCTTGCTTCATGCCCCACCGTACCGCCTCGGACTCCAACCGCGCGGGGAGCGATGTCTTGTTCACTCAGGGCTGCAAACATCCACCGTCTCCGTTCTGTTCCGTATCCTGTGCCGCCCGCGGGCTCCGGTGCCCGTGCTGAACCAGCTCGTTCCGCAGCAGGACGAGCGCCGCCCGCACGCTCTCGGCGCGGATCGTCGCCCTGTCCCCCCGCAGGGTGAGCCGTTGGGCCACGACTCCCCCGGTTCCGGGCGCCGAAACCGCCACATAGACGGTCCCTACGGGCTGGCCGTCCTGCGGCTCGGGCCCGGCCACCCCCGTCGTCGCCACGCCCCAGTCGGCGCCGAGCAGCCGGCGCACCCCGCTGGCCAGCTGTCTGGCCACCTCGGCGTCCACGGGGCCGCGCTCGGCGAGCAGCTCGCCCGCCACCCCGAGCACCTCGCGTTTGACGGCCGTGGCATAGGCCGTCACAGAGCCGAGGAAGGAGCGCGAGGCGCCGGGCACCGTGGTCAGCGCCGCCGCGACGAGGCCGCCGGTCAGCGACTCGGCGGCGGCGACCGTCTGGCCCCGCCGGCTCAGCAGCTCGAGCACCTGCTCCGCGACGACCGGCTCCGCGACCGAGGGATCACCGCCCATCGGAGCGCCCCCTCGCGAGCCCGGCCCGGCGCAGCACGACCGCCTGCCGCACGTAGTCGAGGCCGGTGACCACGGTCAGCGCGACGGCCAGCGCCATCGCCCACCACCGCAGGGTGGCCAGCGGCCCGGTCAGCGACAGGATGTACATCCCGACCGCCACCCCCTGGGCGAGGGTCTTCAGCTTGCCGCCCCGGCTGGCCGGGATGACCCCGTGCCTGATCACCCAGAACCGCAGCGCCGTGATCCCTAGCTCCCGCACCAGGATCACCACCGTCACCCACCAGGGCAGGTCGGACAGCAGCGAGAGGCAGATCAGCGCCGCGCCCATGATCGCCTTGTCCGCGATCGGGTCGGCGATCTTGCCGAAGTCGGTGACCAGGTTGCGCCGCCTGGCCAGCTCCCCGTCGAAGAGGTCAGTGATCATCGCCACCGTGAAGGCGGCCCAGGCTAGCGAGCGCCAGGCCGGATCGTGCCCCCCGTCGGCCAGCATCAGCAGCACGAAGCCCGGCACCAGCAGCAGCCGCACCATGGTGAGCACGTTGGCGATGTTCCACAGGGCCGCCGCCTGCCCCTGGCGGTCGCCGGACGCCGGTGGGCCCTGGCGGGCGTCGGCCGCGTGTCCCTTACCTGCGGCCGAGGTCGGCGTGTCCGTCATCTTCCGCCCCCCGCGGCGGTGCCGACGACGGCCGGCAGCGCCACGGCGACGAGGTCCACACCCTGCGCGGCGACGATCTCGGTCTCCACGAAGTCCCCGACCCGGGGCACGACCGCGCCGGCCTCCGGCACGGTGACGAGGATCTGGCCGTCCGTCTCGGGCGCCTGGTGCTCGCCGCGACCCACCGCGACCACATCGCCCTCGACGCCGTCCTCGGCCTCCAGCGACTCGATCAGGACCCGCGACCGCTCGCCCACCCGCTCCTCGGCCCGCTGCCCGATCAGCTCCTCCGCCAGCTGGGTGACGCGGGCCAGCCGCTCGGCCACCACCTCGGGCGGGTTCTTCTCGGTGTAGCCCGCCGCCTCGGTGCCCTCCTCGTCCGAGTAGCCGAAGACGCCGATGGCGTCGAGTCTGGCCGCGGTGAGGAAGCGCTCCAGCTCCGCGAGGTCGGCCTCGGTCTCGCCAGGGAAGCCGACGATGAAGTTGGACCGCACGCCGGCCAGCGGCGCCCTGGCCCGGATGGTGTCGAGCAGTTCGAGGAAGCGCTCGGTGTCGCCGAAGCGCCGCATGGCGCGCAGCACCCCGGGCGCCGAGTGCTGGAAGGACAGGTCGAAGTAGGGCGCGACCTTCTCGGTGCCGGTGAGCACCTCGATGAGCCCTGGCCGCATCTCGGCGGGCTGCAGGTAGCTCACCCGGATCCGCTCGAGGCCGTCCACGGCGGCCAGTTCGGGCAGCAGCGTCTCCAACAGGCGGATGTCCCCGAGATCCTTGCCGTAGGAGGTGTTGTTCTCGGAGACCAGCATGATCTCCCTGACGCCCTGCTCGGCCAGCCAACGGGCCTCGCCCAGCACGTCGGACGGCCGCCGGGAGATGAACGAGCCGCGGAAGGACGGGATGGCGCAGAAGGTGCACCGCCGGTCGCACCCGGAGGCGAGCTTCACGGACGCCACGGGACCGGCGCCAAGGCGGCGCCGCAGCGGGGCCCGCGGGCCGGAGGCCGGGGCGATCCCGGCCGGGAGGTCGGCGATGGTGGCCGCGCCGTGTCCTGGCAGGGCCACCTCCGTGCCCTGCCGCTCCGCGGGGCTGATGGGCAGCAGCTTGCGCCGGTCGCGCGGGATGTGCGGGGCGTGCACCCCGCCGGAGAGGATGGTCCGCAGCCGCTCGGAGATGTCGGCGTAGTCGTCGAAGCCCAGCACCGCGTCGGCCTCGGGCAGCGCGTCGGCCAGCTCCTTGCCGTACCGTTCCGCCATGCAGCCCACGGCCACCACCGCGCGGGTGCGCCCGGCGCCGCCGGCGGCGGTCGACTTGAGCTCACTGGCCTCGAGCAGGGCGTCGACGGAGTCCTTCTTGGCGGCCTCCACGAAGCCACAGGTGTTGACGACGGCGACCTCGGCGTCGGCGGCGTCGTCCACCAGCTCCCAGCCGTCCGCGGCCAGACGCCCCGCCAGCTCTTCCGAGTCCACCTCATTACGGGCGCAACCAAGGGTGACCAGGGCGACGGTACGGCGATCGGACATGGGGTCAGCCTACTTTGTCCCGGCCACGCCGCCCGCCGGGGGCGGTCACCCCTCCTCGGGGTCGCCCGGGGTGTAGGTCAGGCGCTGGACCTGGCCCGCCTCGAAGTCGCTGTCGATGTCCTTGCCGTTGACCCGCAGCGAGACGACCCCGGCGTTGCCCAGCACCACGTCGATCTGCTCGTCGTCGGTGAAGATCTGCGAATCCCCGTCCTGGAGGACGCCTTCGAAGATCAGTTCACCGTTTCCGTTCTTGGCCGAGACCCAGCTGGAGCCGCCCTCGACGGTGGCCTGGACGGTGACCTTGTCATCGGGCGCGGCGGCCACCGCGCTCTCCGAGGGGTCGGCCTCGTCCTCCTCGGGGACCGCCTCCTCCTGCTCCTCGCCGCCAGGCTCCGGCTCCTCTTCGGGCGAGGCCCCCGGCGTCGAGGCGCCCTCCGCCACCGCGCCCGGGTCCACCTCGTTCCCGCCGCTGAAGAAGGTGAAGCCCACGAAGCCGATGACGGCGACGATCGCGGCCACCATGGCGGCCGTCCAGTTGGGCCGGCGCGGCTCCGGACGAATCCGCTCCGCCTCGAAGAGCGGCCCTGACGAGAGCGTGGGCGGCGGCTGCTCGCCCCGCTGCTCGTTGTAGAGCGCGATCACCTCGGCCGGATCGAGGCCCACCGCTCGCGCGATCGTGCGAATGTGCCCGCGCGCGTAGACGTCACCACCACATCTCGAGAAGTCGTCCCGCTCGATGGCCTGCACGATCGGGACACGCACCCGCGTGGACGCGCTGACCTCGTCCACGGTCAGCTTCGCGTCGACGCGAGCCTGTTGAAGGGTACGACCGACGGAAGGCCGGTCCTCGGCTGAGGCGTTGCCATTGGACACGGGGGCGCCTTTCGAGCGTGGAGCCGCGTGCTGTGCATATAAGTCTAGGGGCGGCGCGAAAGGAACAGGCAACCGGGCCGACCTGAATTGTGGGCCAACAGGATGGTCCTCCAACCGCCACCTAGCTGGAAGGCTCCCCCCGGATCAGCGCCAGCACGCCATCCAGCTCATCCGGCTTGACCAGCACGTCCCTGGCCTTGGACCCCTCGCTCGGCCCCACCACGCCACGCGACTCCATCAGGTCCATCAACCGCCCGGCCTTGGCGAAGCCCACCCGCAGCTTCCGCTGCAGCATCGAGGTCGAGCCGAACTGCGTGGAGACCACCAGCTCGGCCGCCTGGCAGAGCAGGTCGAGGTCGTCCCCGATCTCCTCGTCGATCTCCCGCTTCTTCCCCGAGGCCACCGTGACGTCGTCCCGGAAGACCGGCGCCATCTGCTCCTTGCAGTGCGCGACGACCGCCGCGATCTCCTCCTCGGTGACGAACGCGCCCTGCATCCGGATGCCCTTGCTCGCGCCCATCGGCAGGAAGAGGCCGTCGCCCTTGCCGATCAGCTTTTCGGCGCCCGCCTGGTCGAGGATGACGCGGCTGTCGGCCAGCGAGGAGGTGGCGAACGCCAGCCGGGACGGCACGTTCGCCTTGATCAGGCCGGTCACCACGTCCACGCTCGGCCGCTGGGTCGCCAGCACCAGGTGGATCCCGGCGGCGCGCGCCAGCTGTGTGATCCGGACGATCGCGTCCTCCACGTCGCGCGGGGCCACCATCATCAGGTCGGCCAGCTCGTCCACGATGACCAGCAGGTACGGGTACGGCGCCAACTCGCGCTCGCTGCCGGCGGGTGCGGTGACCTTGCCGGCGCGCACCGCCGCGTTGAAGTCGTCGATGTGCCGGTAGCCGTAGGCGGCGAGGTCGTCGTAGCGCAGGTCCATCTCGCGCACCACCCACTGCAGCGCCTCGGCGGCCCGCTTCGGGTTGGTGATGATCGGGGTGATCAGGTGCGGGATGCCCTCGTAGGCCGTGAGCTCCACCCGCTTGGGGTCGACCAGCACCAGACGCACGTCCTCCGGGGTCGCCCGCATCATCACCGAGGTGATCAGGCAGTTGACGCAGGACGACTTGCCGGATCCGGTGGCGCCGGCCACCAGCATGTGCGGCATCTTCGCGAGATTGGCCGTCACATAGCCGCCCTCGACGTCCTTGCCGAGCCCGACCAGCAGCGGATGGTCCTCGCCGACCGCGTCGGCGGTGCGCAGCACGTCCCCCAGGTTGACCATCTCGCGGTCGCTGTTGGGGATCTCGATGCCCACGGCCGACTTGCCGGGGATCGGGCTGATGATGCGGACGTCCGGGCTGGCCACCGCGTAGGCGATGTTCCTGGCCAGCGCCGTGATCTTCTCGACCTTCACCGCCGGGCCGAGCTCCACCTCGTAGCGGGTGACGGTCGGCCCGCGGGTGAAACCGGTGACCCGCGCGTCCACCTTGAACTCGGTGAACACGGTGGTCAACGACTCCACCACCGCGTCGTTCGCAGCGCTGCGGCTGCGGCCGGGGCCGCCGCGCCGCAGCAGTTCGAGCGAGGGCAGCGCGTAGGTGATGTCGCCCGAGAGCTGGAGCTGTTCGGCGCGCGGCGGCAGCGGCTCGGCCGGCGGGGGCGCGCTCTTGGTCAGGTCGGGAACGGCGCTCCCGCCGGCCTGCGCGGCCCGGCCGGCCTTCCGGGGCGCCGCCAGCTCCACGGCCGGCTCCGCCGCCTCCTCGCGGTCTGCGTGATCCTCCCGGTTCGCCCGGGACCGACGCGTGCCCGCCGAGACGCGGCTGCTGAGGTCGGCGACCAGCGGCGAGGGCTGCACCCCGTGCAGCACCGCGCCGTCCAGCGAGGCCGCGGCAGCGGCCGCCACGTCCACCGGGTCGGCCCCCTCGGTCGACCGGGCGGCGGTCCGCCGGGAGCGCCGCCGGGACTCGAGCGCGGCCCGCTCGGCTCGCTCCTGCCCGTCCTCCTTGGGCGCCACGACGCCTCTGGCGGCCGGCCGCTCGTCGTCGTCCCAGTAACGCTCGGGGACGAAGCCGCCGCCGTCCTCGCCGCGCTCGTGCCGCGGCCGGTCGTCCGTCAGCAGGCCGAGGCGGATGGCGCCCTCGCGCAGCCGCCTGGGGATCGCGTTGACCGGCGTCGCGGTGACCACCAGCAGCCCGAACACCGTCAGCAGCACCAGCAGGGCCATCGCCAGCGGTTCGCCCATGGCCAGGATCAGCGGCCGGGAGGCGACCAGGCCGAGCTGGCCGCCGGCGTTGCGCACCGCCTGCTCGCCCTCACTGGCGCCTGGCGCGCCGGCGGCGATGTGCACCAGGCCCAGCACGCCGAGCAGCAGCGCGCTGAGCCCGATCACGATCCGCCCGTTGGCATCCTCCTTCTCCGGATGCCGGATCAGCCGTACCGCGATGTACCCGAGCACCAGCGGGAAGACCAGGTCGAGCCGGCCGAGCGCGCCGGTGACCAGCATGGTGACCAGCTCACCCACCGGGCCCCGCAGATTGGACCAGGTGCCGGCGGCGATCACCAGCGCGAGGCCGAGCAGCAGCAGCGCGAGACCGTCCTTGCGGTGGGCCGGGTCGAGGCCCTTGGCGCCCCGCCCTATGCCGCGCAGCAGCGCCCCGACCGGGTGCGCGATGCCCAGCCACACGCCGCGCAGCACGCGCACCACGATGTTGCGGGGCGGCGCAGGCGGCTTGGCCGCGGCCTTCTTGGCCGGCGGCTTCCGCGCCGCGGTCTTCTTCGCGGGTGCCTTCTTGGCCGGCGCCGACTTTCTGGCCGCTCCCCCGCCGCTCTGCCCGGCGCGCGCGTTCTGGGGACCCTTGCCGGACGTACGTGAGGCCATGAGGGTGAGATTACCCGGCTCTCACCGCAGGAGCACGGACCCCACGCACCCCTGAGACGCCGTCAGACCCGCCACGCACTAGGCCGGCGAGTCGACCGGCTCCGCCCCGTCGGCCCCCGGCTGCAGGGCGTCGAGCGCCCGCCGCAGCCCGGCCAGCTTCCGCTCCAGATGGGCGGCCGTCGACACCGCGGCCCCGCCGCCGGACTCGGCCAGCTCCTTGGACAGCACCTCGGCCTGCTCCTCCACCGCGGCCAGCCGTGCCGACAGCTCGGGGAGCAGCCCACCGGAACCCCGCTCGGTGTCCGCCGGCGCCTGCCCGCCGTCCAACTCGCGGCGCAGCAGCGCCGCCTGCTCGCGCAGCTGCACGTTCTTCATGTGCAGGTCGACGAAGACGGACACCTTGGCACGCAGCACCCAGGGGTCGAACGGCTTGGAGATGTAGTCCACCGCGCCCGCCGCGTAGCCGCGGAAAGTATGGTGCGGGCCGTGGTTGATGGCCGTGAGAAAGATGATGGGGATATCGCGTGTGCGCTCACGCCGCTTGATGTGTGCCGCGGTCTCGAAGCCGTCCATGCCAGGCATCTGGACGTCAAGCAGGATCACCGCGAAGTCCTCTGTCAGCAGCGCCTTGAGCGCTTCCTCCCCTGACGATGCCCGGACCAGCGTCTGATCGAGCGCCGAGAGAATCGCCTCGAGCGCCAGCAGATTCTCGGGCCGGTCATCGACCAGGAGGATCTTGGCCTTCTGCACCATGGCCCGTCCTCCTCGCCCCTGCGACGCCGCCGAGCGCCGCCGTTGTGGACGGCACCCTCACGCCGCCCGGTCCTATGCCGGACATGTTGACATCCACGCCGGCTTCGACGCCAGCGAGCCCGGCCCGCCGCGCAACCGCACGCGATGGCTTCCGGGGGCCCTCGCGTCGTTGCGAGAAGCCGAACACCTCCGGCCTAACCCCCGCTTCACCAGAAAACCCTCTGGCCGCTCGTTCAGCGGCCAGAAACGCAAGGCACCCAGTGATCAGCGCATTGCGCTGCGTCACGATACCACGCGCACCCGAGACCGGCGAACCCGTCCGGTGCGCGACGTGCGACACCCGCGATCCGCCGCGCTCATTCCCAAAACGCCCACGCGGGCCCGCGAGTTCCCCCGCCGGGCCCCGCGCGGGGCCGATCAGGACGATCCGTCCATCCACTCGCTCATGACCGTCAACAGGTGGTCGGTGTCGACGGGCTTGGTGACGTGGGCGGACGCGCCGGCCTCCATGCTCTTGTCCTCGTCGCCCTTCATCGCCTTCGCCGTCAACGCGATGATCGGCAGCCCGGCGAACTGCGGCATCCGCCGGATCGCCGCCGTCGTCGCGTAACCGTCCATCTCCGGCATCATGATGTCCATCAGCACGAGCACGATGTCCTCGTTGGACTCCAGGACCTCGATGCCCTCCCGCCCGTTCTCGGCGTAGAGCACACGCAGCCCGTTCTGCTCCAACACGCTGGTCAGCGCGAACACGTTGCGCACGTCGTCGTCGACGATCAGCACCTTCCGGCCGCGGAAGTCCCGGTAGACACGGCGCCGCACCGGCTCCTGGTCACCCGCCTCGGCCGCGTCCTGCCGCTCCCGCCGCTCGGCGATGTGCGCCCCGTTCTCCGCGAACCGCTCACGGTGCCGCCGCGTCAACGACTCGGCCGCCCGCTCCGCCGCGATCGACGCCTTGCGGCTCTCCCGCTCCCGGTCGGCCGCCGTGCCGAACGCGGCGCCGACGCCGCCCGAGGGACCGGGCGGCAACGCCCGCGGCCCCTCGGCACCGCCGTCCTCGGGCGCCGCCTCGGCCGCCGGTTCCGCCCCGGACGACTCGACTTGCGGCTCCTCGACCGCCAGCGTCCCCGACGTCAACTGCCCGTAGCCGGGCGGCGGCAGCTCCGTCGGCTGCAACGGCAGGAACAGCGTGAACGTCGAACCGCGCCCCGGCTCGCTCGCCGCGTGGATCTCCCCGCCGAGCAGCCGCGCGAACTCGCGGGAGATCGAGAGCCCGAGCCCCGTCCCGCCGTACTTCCGGCTCGTCGTGCCGTCCGCCTGCTTGAACGCCTCGAAGATCACCCGCATCTTGCTGGCCGCGATGCCGATCCCGGTGTCCGAGACCGCGAACGCCACCAGCGGCGCGTCCGCCGTCAACACCGAGCCGTTCTCCAGCATCTGCTGCCGGATCTCGTCCGGCACCTCGCCTCCGGCCGGCCGGATCACCAGCTCCACCGAGCCCGTGTCCGTGAACTTCACCGCGTTCGACAGCAGGTTCCGCAGCACCTGAAGCAGCCGCTGCTCGTCGGTGTGCAGCGTCGCCGGCAGCTCGGGCGACACCCGCACCGAGAACTCCAGGTTCTTCTCGGCCGTCAACGGCCGGAACGACGCCTCGATGTAGTCCACCAGCTGCACCAACGCGATCCGGGTCGGACTCACATCCATCTTGCCCGCCTCGACCTTCGACAGGTCGAGGATGTCGTTGATCAGCTGCAACAGGTCGGACCCCGCCCCGTGGATCGTCTCCGCGAACTCCACCTGCTTCGGCGACAGGTTCGACTCCGCGTTGTCCGCGAGCAGCTTCGCCAGGATCAGCAGCGAGTTCAACGGCGTCCGCAGCTCGTGCGACATGTTCGCCAGGAACTCGGACTTGTACCGCATCGAGACGGCCAGCTGCTCGGCACGCTCCTGCAGCCCGCGCCTGGCCTCCTCGATCTCCGAGTTCTTGACCTCGATCCGCCGGTTGGTCTCCGCCAGCAGGTCCGCCTTCTCGCGCAGCTCCGCGTTCCGCTCCTGGAGCTCCTTGCGCTGCTCGGAGAGCTCGCCGGTCTGCTCCTGGAGCCGCTCGGCCAGCTCCTGCGACTGCTTCAGCAGCAGCTCCGTCCGCGTGTTCACGCTGATGGTGTTGACGCTCGTCGCGATCATCTCGGCCATCTGCTCGAGGAAGTCGCGCTCGATCTGCGTGAACGGCTTGAACGACGCCAACTCCAGCACCCCGAGCACCCGGTCGGTGAACTGCACCGGCAGCACCACCCCGTGCACCGGCGGCGCCTCACCGAGCCCCGAGGAGATCTTCAGATACCCCTCGGGCGTCGGCCCGAACAGGATCATCCGGCGCTCCTCGGCCGCCGTCCCCACCAGCGACTCGCCCGGCCGGAACGACATCCCGTGCGCCCCCGCCGCGTAGCCGTAGGAACCGATCATCCGCAGCTCGTAGTTGCCGTGCTCGACCGGCCCCGCCACCACGTCCAGGTCGCCGTCGGCCGGCACCGCGAGGAAGAACGCGCCGTGCTGCGCCGTGACCGTCGGCACCAGCTCGCTCATGATCAGGCTGGCCACGTCCTTCAGGTCTCGACGCCCCTGCATCAGCGCCGAGATCCGCGCCAGGTTGCTCTTGAGCCAGTCCTGCTCCTTGGTCTTGAGCGTGGTGTCGCGCAGGTCGGTCACCATCCGGTTGATGTTCTCCTGCACCACCAGGATCTCGCCCGCCGCGTCCGTGTCGATCCGCACGCTGTGGTCGCCCCTGGTCACGAAGTTCGCCACCCGGGCGATGCCCCGCACCTGACGGGTGAGGTTCCCCGCCATCTCGTTCACCGAGTCCGTCAGGTCCTTCCAGGTCCCCGCCACACCCGGCACCAGCGCCTGGCCGCCGAGCTGCCCCTCGATGCCCACCTCACGGGCCACCTTGGTGACCTGCTCGGCGAAGAGCGACAGCTGGTCGACCATCGTGTTCAGGGTCTCCTTGAGCTCGAGGATCTCCCCGCGCGCGTCGATGTCGATCTTCTTGGTCAGATCGCCCTGCGCGATGGCCGTGGTGACCATCGTGATGTTGCGGACCTGCCCCGTCAGATTCGATGCCATCTCGTTCACCGAATCGGTCAGGTCCCGCCAGGTGCCCGACACGCCAGGCACCTCGGCCTGGCCGCCGAGCCGGCCGTCCGTGCCCACCTCGCGCGCCACCCGCGTCACCTCGGCCGCGAACGACGACAGCTGGTCCACCATCCGATTGACGGTGTCGGCGAGTTGCTCCACCTCGCCGCTCGCCTTCACGGTGACCTTCTTGGTCAACTCGCCGTCGGCCACCGCCATGGCGACCTCGGAGATGTTCCGCACCTGACTGGTGAGGTTGGCCGCCATCAGGTTGACGTTGTCGGTCAGGTCCTTCCACGTGCCCGAGACGCCCCGCACCTGCGCCTGACCGCCGAGCCGGCCCTCGGTGCCCACCTCGCGCGCCACCCGCGTGACCTGCTCCGCGAACGACGACAGCTGGTCGACCATCTTGTTCACCGTGTTGACCAGCACCAGGATCTCGCCCTGCGCGTCGACCGTGATCTTCCGCGTCAGGTCGCCCTCGGCCACCGCCGTCGTCACGTCGGCGATCTGCCGCACCTGCGACGTCAGGTTGTTGGCCATGCCGTTGACGGACTGGGTGAGGTCCTTCCAGGTGCCGGCCACGCCGTCCACCTCCGCCTGGCCACCGAGCCGACCCTCCGTGCCCACCTCGCGCGCCACCCGGGTCACCTCCTCGGCGAAGGAGGACAGCTGGTCCACCATCGTGTTGAGGGTGTCCTTCAGCTCCAGGATCTCGCCCTTGGCATCCACCGTGATCTTCTGTGACAGGTCACCGCGCGCCACCGCCGTCGCGACCCGGGCGATGGCCCGCACCTGTTCCGTCAGGTTGGAAGCCATGCCGTTCACCGAGTCCGTCAACGCGCGCCACGTGCCAGCCACCCCGGACACCTGTGCCTGGCCGCCAAGCCGCCCGTCGGTCCCCACCTCGCGGGCCACCCGCGTGACCTGCTCCGCGAACGACGACAGCTGGTCCACCATCGTGTTCACGGTGTTCTTGAGCTCGAGGATCTCCCCACGCGCATCGACGTCGATCTTCTGCGACAGATCGCCCCGCGCCACCGCCGTCGTCACCTGAGCGATGTTCCGAACCTGCCGGGTCAGGTTCGACGCCATCTCGTTCACCGAGTCGGTCAGCGCCTTCCAGGTGCCGGAGACGCCCTCGACCTGCGCCTGACCGCCGAGCCGGCCCTCGATGCCCACCTCGGTCGCCACCCGGGTGACCTGGTCGGCGAACGACGACAGCTGGTCCACCATCCGGTTGACCGTGCTCTTCAGCTCCAGCATCTCGCCGGACACGTCCACCGTGACCTTCTGCGACAGGTCGCCGTTGGCCACCGCCGTCGTCACCTGAGCGATGTTGCGGACCTGCTCCGTCAGGTTGCGGAACGCGGTGTTCACCGAGTCCGTCAGGTCCTTCCAGGCCCCGGCCACCCCGAGCACCGACGCCTGACCGCCCAGAACACCCTCGTCGCCGATCTCCCGCGCGACCCGGGTGACCTCGGACTGGAACGAGGACAGCTGGTCCACCGTCCGGTTGACGGTGTTCTTCAGCTCCAGCATCTCGCCACGGACGTCGACCGTCACCTTGCGCGACAGGTCGCCGTTGGCCACCGCCGAGGTGACCTGCGCGATGTCCCGCACCTGCGCCGTGAGGTTCCGGAACGCCGTGTTGACCGAGTCCGTCAGGTCCCGCCACGTGCCGGCCACGCCCTGCACCCGCGCCTGGCCGCCGAGGGCGCCCTCGGTGCCGATCTCGGTCGCCGTGCGCGTCACCTCGTCCGCGAACGCCCGCAGCGTCTCCGTCATGCCGTTGATCGTGTCCGCCAGCTGGGCGAACTCGCCGCGCGCCCGCACCGTGATCCGCTGCGTCAGGTCGCCGTTGGCCACCGCCGTCGTCACGTGCGCGATCTCCCGCACCTGCGCGGTCAGGTTCGCGGCCATCGAGTTCACGGAGTCGGTGAGGTCTCGCCAGACCCCGTCCACGCCGTCCACCTTCGCCTGCCCGCCGAACACACCCTCGACGCCCACCTCGGTCGAGACCCGCGTCACCTGGTCGGCGAAGGACGAGAGCTGGTCCACCATGCCGTTGACGGTGTCCTTCAGCTCCTGCATCTCCCCGGAGACGTGCACCGTCACCTTGCGCGACAGGTCGCCGTTGGCCACGGCCTTGGTCACCTGGGTGATGTCACGCAGCTGCGCCGTCAACCGCAGCGCCATCGTGTTGACCGAGTCCGTGAGCTCCCGCCACGGCCCGAACATGCCGCGGTCCTCGGCCTGGCCGCCCAACTTTCCCTCGGTGCCGACCTCGCGCGCGATCCGCGTGACCTCGTCGTGGAACGCCGACAGCTGGTCGACGAGACCGTTGACCGTGCGGCTCACCTTCAGGAACTCGCCGCGCAACGGCCGCCAGGTGCCCTGCCGCTCCCCCGGCACCCGCAGCTCCATCCGCTGCCCGAGATCCCCGTCCTCCACAGCCGAGAGCACCCGGCCCACCTCGGACAGCGGCCCGGCCAGGTCCTCCACCAGGCCGTTCACATCGTCGATGGCCTTGCCCCAGGCGCCCTCGCAGACCCCGGTCTCAAGGCGCTCGGTCAGCCGGCCCTCCCGGCCCACCAGACGCCGCACCCCGGCCAGCTGTCCCGTGACATGCAGCCCCCGGTCGGCGACCTCGTTGTACACGGCGGCGATCTCGGCCATCGGCCCCTCGCCCGTGACCGTCAACCGCTTCCGCAGGTTGCCGTCTCGCATGGCCTCAAGGGCCGAGAGCAGCCGGTTCAGGGCGACGGCGTCGACTTCGACCGTTCCGCTGCCCCGCGACCTCCTCGTTCGCGCACGCGTGCCGGCGCGCGCCGCTGCTCCCTCAGACACCACTGTGTCCCTCCCGCAGGATCGACCGTTCCACCCGGGCTTTCGCGTCGGGCCATCCCAGTGTTTCACTCTCCACCGACCGGGCGATAACAGTTCGGCAGCATCGCATAGCACTGTTTTCCCGGTCCGGGGGAAATCATCGGATGCGCCGTCCATGGTGGCCGCCGACGTCAGTAACCTGGCTTCCGGCCGGCCATGCGGCGCCAGGCCTGGAAACGAGAGAGCTTCTTTGGGGGAGTGACGTGATCACCGCGCGAGCTGCGGCCACCTTCGAGCCGGTTGGACGCTCGGTCGCGACCGCGCGGGGCTTCGTCCGGGACACCCTCCAGGGGTGGGGCCTGACCGACCTCATCGAGGACGCCGTGGTGCTCACCAGCGAGCTGGTCACCAACGCCGTGGTCCATGCCGGCACGACGGCCGAGGTCCGCTGCCTGCGCGACAAGGACGGCGTCCGCATCGAGGTCGTCGACCGCCACCCCGAGCGCGAGCTCCCGATGGCCGAGGTCTCCCGCGGCCAGCTCGACCTCAACAGCGAGGGCGGCCGCGGCCTGCTGTTGTGCGCCGCGCTCGCCGCCCGCTGGGGCGTCGACTACACCCCGGCCGAGAAGTGCGTGTGGTTCCGCCTCGACCAGCAGGTGCTGCCCGTCGGCACCCGCTCAGCCGGCCCCGTGCTCCCCGACGAGGCCCTGCCCGTCAGCGACACCAGGGTCCGCGTCGGCGTCGTCCAGGTCGACCGCACCGACACCATCACCGTGTGGAACGACGACGCCGCCGAACTCTTCGGCTACCGGGCGGAACAGGTCGTCGGCAAGCCGCTCGCCGACCTCGCCGCCTGGCCCCAGACGCCCGGGACCGGCACCGGCATCGCCGAGGCCCTGGCCCTCTCCCGCTGGGAGGGCAGCTACGGGCTGCGCGACTCCGAAGGCCGCACCGTCCCCGTCTACGCCTGCCACCTGCGGGTCCGCGACGCCAAGGGCGACCCGTCGACGGTCTGCCTGATCGTCCGCGACCAGGAACGCGCCATCCTGCAGAGCCCCATCCGGCTGCCCCTGCAGTCCGGCGGCGAAGGCCTCGACCGCGGCCACGGCGACCCGCTCGACGCGCTCATCGGCTCCCCGCCCCCGGACGACCTCGACGGCCTGCTCCAGCGCACCGTCGAACGCGCCAGGGACATGCTCGACGGCGACGCGGCCTTCCTGCTGCTCGCCACCGACGACGAGACCGAGCTCGAGGTGCGCGCCACCACCGGACTCCCGTCCGCCAGGCAGCGCTTCGCCCGCGTCCCCGTCGAGACCGGCAGCGGCCGCTACGGCTCCGCCCGCATGCCCTCCGTCCACGACGACCTGGCCGGCGCCCCGGGCGCCGTGCCGCTGCTCTCCGGCACCGGCATGCACGCCGTGGTCACCGTGCCCCTCAAGGTCGAGGGCCGGCTCACCGGTTCGCTCGGCGTCGCCTCCGAGACACCGGGCCGCTACAGCAACGAGGAGGCGCTGCGCCTCCAGTTCGCCGCCGACCGGATCGCGCTGGCCGTCGAGTCCGCCCGCCTGACCGAGCTCGAGCGGCTGCGCCGCGGCTCGCTCGCCTTCCTGGTCGAGGCATCCGAGCTGCTCGCCGGCACCCTCGACCGCAACCAGACCCTGGCCCTGATGGCCCAGATGACCGTGCCCACGCTGGCCACCTGGTGCGCGGTCTACACCGTCCCCGAGCCCGGCTCTGAGCCCGTGCTCTCCTACGTGCTGCACGAGGACGAGGACCGGATCGACGGCATCAAGGCGCTCCTGGAGCGCGTCGACCCGCCCGACCCGGACATCACGCTCGGCGTGCGCCCCTGGCAGGCGCCCTCCGACGCGGCCCGCAACACCGCGCTGCGCACCTCGCTGCGCAGCCTCGGCCTGGGCCGGCAGCCCAACGAGTCGCAGCCGCCCGGCATCAGCCTGAGCACCGCGGCGGCCGTGGGCGGCGAGACGATCCTGCTGCCGCTGATCGCCCGCAACCGGGTCATCGGCCTGCTGGCCCTCGGCAAGCCGACGGACGAGCGGTTCCGCCAGGACATCCTGGAGCTCGCCGAGGACCTTTCGCGGCGGGCGGCCCTCGCGCTGGACAACGCACGGCTCTACAGCGAGCGCACCGCCATCAGCCAGTCCCTGCAACGCAGCCTGCTGCCGCCGGAGTTGCCGGAGATCGAAGGCGTCGACGTGGAGGTCATCTACCGCGCCGCCGGCGAGGGCAACGAGGTGGGCGGCGACTTCTACGACGTCTTCCCCATCCGCGAGGGCGCGTACGGCTTCGCCATCGGAGACGTCTGCGGCACCGGGCCGCTCGCCGCCTCGGTCACCGGCCTCGCCAGGCACGCGCTGCGGCTGCTGGCCCGCGAGGGGCTCGGCGGCCCCGCGGTCCTTGAGCGGCTCAACACCGCGATCCTCGAAGAGGGGCCGCGCGGCCGCTTCCTGACGCTGCTCTACGGCGAACTGTGGCCCAAGCCCGAGGGCGGCGCGCTCCTCAGGATGGTCTGCGCCGGCCACCCGCTGCCGCTGCGCCTCACCCCCGACGGCCGCGTGGAGCCGGCCGCCAGCCCGCAGCCGCTGCTCGGCGTCATGGACGACCTGGAGCTGTTCGAGCAGAACATCAGCCTCGACCCGGGCGACGTGCTGCTGTGCGTCACGGACGGCGTCACCGAACGCCGCGAGGGCACGCGGATGTTGGGCGACGACGGCCTGGCGGACGTGCTCGCCTCCTGTACCGGGCTCACCGCCGGCGCGGTGGCGGCGCGGGTGCTGCGTGCCGTGGAGCGTTTCGCCCCCAACCCGCCCTCGGACGACATGGCGATCCTGACCCTGCGGATCCCGAAATAGCAGAAAGGCCCCCGCCGAAATGGCGGGGGCCTTCTGGTGGTGCAACGCTCTGCTGCGGAGCCCCAAAACGGAATCGAACCGTTGACCTTCTCCTTACCATGGAGACGCTCTGCCGACTGAGCTATTGGGGCGAAATGTCCGGCGGCGACCTACTCTCCCACACGGTCCCCCATGCAGTACCATCGGCGCTGGCAGGCTTAGCTTCCGGGTTCGGAATGTAACCGGGCGTTTCCCCACCGCCATGACCACCGGAACCCTACAAGGGCACCTCTGCTGGTCATACAGCGAATTTCACAGTGGACGCGAGCATCTATGGACAAGCCCTCGGCCTATTAGTACCGGTCAACTCCACCTCTCACAAGGCTTCCATCTCCGGCCTATCAACCCCGTCGTCTACAGGGAGCCTTACCCCATCAA
>NZ_SMKC01000300.1 GCF_004348315.1 Streptomyces sp. 8K308
GGGCAGCACCTGGGGGGCGGGCAGGCCGAGCAGCCAGGCGGCCCGGTGCACGCTGTGGTGGGCGTTGGCGCCACAGATCACGGTGAGCTGACGGTCGGCGCCCCGGCCGTGGTGCTCCCGGGCGAGCAGGGCGCCGAGGAGGTTGGACTCGGTGCCGCCGGTGGTGATCAGGGCGTGCGGGTCGGGACCGGCGGGGTGGACGAGCGCGGCCAGCTCGCGGCTGATCCGGTCCTCGAGCTCGGAGGCCGCGGGCGCCTGGTCCCAGGAGTCGAGGGACGGGTTGAGGGCGCTGGCGGCCAGGTCGGCGGCGACGGCCACCGCGAGCGGCGGACAGTGCAGGTGCGCGGCGCAGTGCGGGTCGGCGGGGTCGGCGGCGCCCTCGGCGAGGGCGCGCACCAACTGGTGGAGCGCGGGGAGGGCGCCGGCACCGTGGTCGGGGATCGCCGGCTCGGGGGCCGCCTCGGCGAGCCGGCGGCGCACGACCTCCGGGCCGCCGGCGGGCAGCGGGCCGCAGCGGGCGGCGGCGCCCTCGGCGAGGGCGCCGAGCACGGTGTCGAGGAGAGGGCGGAGCGCACGCGGGCCCGCGGTGCCGCCCGCGAGCAGGCTGGGGTCGTGCGCTGGCGGCGCGGGCATGGCTGACCTCTTCCGATGGGGCGCGACCGGTGTCGCGCGCCGGGACAACGGCCACAAGCTACGCCGTGCCCGTGCGGCAGGTGCCCGGCTTTCCCCTCGTTCCCCCGAAGGGGGGACAGGGCCCGGCTTCGCACCGTCCCCGGCTACCGCGCCGCGGCCTCGGCGTGCGTGGCGTCGTAGGTTTCGCGCGCTTCGAGGAGCTCGTCCCAGTGCCGCGCCGTCCAGTCGCAGACGGTCGCGTAGAGCTCCATCAGGCTGTGCCCGAGCGGGGTGAGCTCGTACTCGACGCGGGGCGGGCACTGGCTGACGTTCCTGGTGAGCAGCCCGTCGCGTTCGAGGGCGCGCAGCGACCTCGTGAGGACCTTCGGGGTGACGCGGGCGAGCGGGACGCGGAGTTCCGAGTAGCGGCGCGGCCCCTTCCTGAGGCAGGCGAGGATGAGGCCGGCCCATTTGTCGCCGAAGCGGATGGGCACCAGGCTGGACGGGCACAGTTCCTCGAACATGTCGGGTGGCAGCGGTTCCCTCATGCGGTCACGGTAGCCCGGTGGCCGGTATCCGTGGGGATACCGGGGTCGCGGCTACGGTCCGGTGGCATGACGGAACTCGTGGTTTTCGGAGCCGGCGGCAGGGCCGGCAGGCGGGCGGTCGCGGAGGCGCGGCGGCGTGGGTTCGGGGTGACCGCGGTGGTGCGGGACCCGGCGAGGCATCCGGGTCTCGCGGCCGACGGGGTGCGCGTGGTGGCGGGGGACGTCACGGACGCGGCGCGGGTGGCCGAGTTGGCGACCGGGCACGAGGCCGTGGTGTCGGCGGCGGCCGAGTACGGTCCTGGCACCGATCCGGACGCGTTCTTCGCCGACTCGACGCGGGCGCTGCTCGCGGCGGCGCGGGCGTCGGGCGTCCGACGGCTGCTGGTGGTGGGGCTCGGCGCGTTGCTGCCGGACGCCGCCGGGCGGCCGTTGCTCGACTCGCCGGCGATACCGCCCGAGGCCCTGCCGTTCTGCCGGGCGCACGGCGCCGGTCTCGAGATCCTGCGGACCGAGGGCGCGGACGTCGACTGGCTGTATCTGAGCCCGTCGGGTCTCTTCGACGAGGACGGCGAGCGGTCCGGGCGCTACCGGGTCGCCGCCCACGGCGACCCGGCGGACCGGATCAGCTACCAGGACCTGGCGGTGGCACTGCTCGACGAGATCGCGGAGCCGCGCCACCGCGGGATCCATCTGGCGGTGACCGGCCGTTAGCTCGCGGCGCGGACGGCCAACGCCCGCCGCAGGTCGTCGAGTTGGTCGGCCAGAGCCCGGCGCAGGGCGGGCGTCGGCCCGCCCTCGCGCAGGGTCTGCTCGCCGAGGGTGAGGGTGCGCTCGTCGACGATCCTGGGGAAGGCGTACCGGCCGGCGGCCGTCGCGAGCGAGTGGCCGCGGCGGGCGGCGAGCCCGGTGGCCGCCGGGTAGTAGCGCTCGACGTAGTCGGTGAGGAGCGCCCGCTGCTCCGGCTGCCAGAAGCCCTGGGCCGTGGCGATGAACAGGTAGTTGGAGAGACGGTCCGCGGGATCGAACATGGCGTCCCAGGCGGCCGCCTTGGCGGCCGGTTCCGGGAGGGCGGCGCGGCAGCGGACGGCGCCCTCCTCCCCGGTGGCGCTGGGGTCGCGCCTGGCCTCGGCGGCGATCTCCGCCTCGTCGGTGGCCCCGAGCACGGCGAGCCGGTGCAGCAGTTGCCAGCGCAGCTCCGGGTCGAGCTCGGGGCCACCGGGCACGGTGCCCGCCTCCCACCAGGCGCGGAGGGTGTCGGGGGCGGTGGCGGCGCCGATGGCGGCGCGGACGGCGATCAGCCGGCGGGCGGGCTCGGCGCCGTCTGCGGTGCGCTCCAGGATGTCACGGGCCAGCTCGGTGAGGGTGTCGAGGGCGGCGCCGCGGCGGTCGTCCGGGAGGTACTGGTCGGCGATCTGGCGGCGGGCGAAGTCGAGCACGCCCTGGAGCAGGGCGGTCGCCGGCTCGCCGGGAAGGTGGCGGCGGGCGGCCTCCAGGTAGGCGCCGGGGAGGAGTTCGCCGTCCCTGACCATGTCGCGGGCCGCGTTCCACACCACGGTGCGGCTGAGCGGCTCCGGGAGGGAGCCGAGCGCGCGCTGGGCGGTGTTCCAGGAGGCAGGGTCGAGCCTGACCTTGGCGTAGGTGAGGTCGCCGTCGTTGACGACCAGCAGGTCGGGGCGCGGTCCTGGCCACTCGTGGACGGTGGTGCCGTCGGCCGCGGGCAGCTCGATCTCGATGACCGGCTCGCGCGGGGTGAGGCGCCGCTCGTCGACGGCGTCGTAGGCGCCGAGGCGGAGCCGGTGCGGACGGCCGCCGGCGTGGTGGACGGCGACCCGCCAACCGCCGTCGGTGGCGGTGACCTCGGGGGTGAGGGTGTCGGGCCCGCTGGTGCGCAGCCAGGCGTCGGCCCACTGGTGGACGGGGCGGCCCGATGCCTCCGCCATGGCGTCGATGAAGTCGGCGAGCGTGGCGTTGCCGAAGCGGTGGCGGGCGAAGTGGCGGTTGATGCCGGCGAGGAACGCCTCCTCGCCGAGCCAGGTGACGAGCTGGCGGAGGGCCGAGGCGCCCTTGGCGTAGGAGATGCCGTCGAAGTTGGTCCAGGCGGAAGCGGTGTCGGGCACGGCGTCCGGCTCGGGCGCCACGGGGTGGGTCGAGGGGCGTTGGTCGGCGTCGTAGCCCCAGGACTTGCGGGAGACGGCGAACTCGGTCCAGGGCCTCAGGTCAGTGGCCTCGGTGAGGATCTGGTAGCCCATGAACTCGGCGAAGGACTCGTTGAGCCAGGTGTCGTCCCACCAGCGGAGGGTGACGAGGTCGCCGAACCACATGTGGGCCATCTCGTGGGCGATGACCACGCCGCGCACCTCCCGCTCGGTGTCGGTGACGGCGGAGCGGAAGACGAACTCGTCGCGGAGGGTGACGAGCCCCGGATTCTCCATGGCGCCGGCGTTGAACTCCGGGACGAACGCCTGGTCGTAGGAGTCGAACGGGTAGGGCTCGTCGAAGAGTCGGTGGTAGCGGTCGAAGCAGCGGCGGGTGATGTCGAGGATCTCCTCGGCGTCCTTGTCCAGGTGCGGGGCGAGGGAGCGGCGGACGTGAATGCCGAAGGGCAGTCCCGCGTGCTCGGTGCGGACCGAGTGGTAGGGGCCGGCGGCGACCGCCATCAGATAGGTGGAGATGGGCGGGGTGGGCGCGCAGCGCCAGCGGCCAGGGCCCTCCTCGGTGGCGATGCCGTTGCCCAGCACGGTCCAGCCGGTGGGCGCGGTGACGGTGACGTCGAAGACGGCCTTGAGGTCGGGCTGGTCGAAGGCGGCGAAGACCAGGGACCCCTCGGTCATGCAGCACATGCTGTAGAGGTAGGTGAGCCCGTCCTCGGGGTCGGTGAAGCGGTGGATGCCCTCGCCGGTGCGGGAGTAGGGCATGTCGGCCTCGACCCGCAGTTCGTGCGCGCCGGCGGCGAGACCGGCCAGCGGCAGCCGGCCGTCGGCGAGGGTGGCCGGGTCGAGCGGCTGCCCGTCGAGGGTGGCGCGGCGCAGCGTGGTGGGCCGCAGCTCGACGAAGGTGTCGCCCGCCCGGCGCGCGGTGAAGGTGACGACGGTGGTCGAGGCGAAGGTGTCGGCGCCGTCGTCGGCGCCGCCGACGTCCAGGTCGACGGTGTAGCGGTGAACGTCGAGCAGCGCGGCGCGGTCTTCCGCTTCGGTACGGGTGAGTGAGGCCATGGGGGCCATGCTGCCCCACTCGCCTCACGGCCCGCAGTGGCTTTACGGGCGGCCGGAGCCGGCCGCGGGTGGCACGCGTTCACGGCCGGATGTGGGCTCACCACGGCCGGGCGTGGGCCGTTACGGTGCCCTCACCTGAGTGAGGGAGATACGCGTGAAACGTGTGATGGTGGGTGCCCTGCTGGCGGGCGCCGTGGTGTTGACGGGCCTGTCCGGTACCTCGTCCGAGCCGACCGCCTTCCAGGAGCGGGTCACGCCGGCGGACGACGCGCAGGCGTACTGCGGCTCCAACCCGTCGCCGCCGGCGACGTGCGCGCCCGAGGAGATGACGATCGTGCCGGGGGACGCCGCACGGCAGCAGTAGCCCCGGTCGGGTCCCGCAACGGTCGGCGCGGGGCCCCGGGAGGGGCCGGATCAGGACGGCTCGGGGTCGGTGCCGGTCACGCGCTCGTTGGCGATCGTCTCGTGGTGCCTGATGACCTCGGCGATGATGAAGTTCAGCAGCTTCTCGGCGAAGGCCGGATCGAGCTTGGCGCTCTCGGCGAGCTCGCGGAGGCGGGCGATCTGCCGGGCCTCGCGCGCCGGGTCGGCGGCCGGGAGCTGGTGGTCGGCCTTGAGGCGGCCGACGCGCTGGGTGCACTTGAAGCGCTCGGCGAGCATGTGGACCACGGCGGCGTCGATGTTGTCGATGCTGTCGCGCAGCGCGGTCAGCTCCGCGCGAACGCTCTCGTCGAGCTGCGTGCTGCTGTTCATGCGGCAAGCCTATGCTGCGGGGATGATCGCGACTCTGCAGTGCACGGTGATCGACTGTCCTGACCCGGCGGCGCTGGCCCGCTTCTACCAGGGCATTCTGGGCGGCGAGGTGGACGAGGCGTATGAGGACTGGGTGTGGCTGAAGCCGCCGACGGGCGCCAGGTTCGCCTTCCAGAAGGTGCTGGGCGAGTACCGGCCGCCGCGCTGGCCCGACCCGGAGCACCCGCAGCAGTTCCACCTGGACTTCGAGGTGCCGGGGATCGAGGACATGGCCGAGGCACAGGAGCGGGTGCTGGCGCTCGGCGCCACGCTCTTGCACGACAGCGGCGGCGAGCGGCGCGGGTTCCGGGTGTACGCCGACCCGGCGGGCAAGCCGTTCTGCCTCTGCTACGGGCAGAACGGCTGAGGCCCGGGGTCAGCGGATGGCGCCGGCGGCCAGGCCGCCGGCGAGCCGGCGCTGCACGAGGACGAAGAACACCAGCACGGGCAGCGTGATGAGGGTGGAGCCGGCCATCACCGCGCCCCAGTCGGTGCTGTACTGGCCGAAGAAGCGGTGCAGCCCGACAGCGGCGGTGTAGTTGCTGTCGTCCTGCATGAACACGAACGCGAAGACGAACTCGTTCCAGGCGACGATGAAGGCGAAGATGCTGGTGGCGACGAGCCCGGGGGCCACCAGCGGCAGCAGCACGCTGCGGAACATCCGCCACCAGCCGCAGCCGTCGAGGTAGGCGGCCTCCTCGACCTCCTTGGGCACGGTGGCGACGAAGCCGCGCAGCGTCCAGATGGCGAACGGCAGGGAGAACGCCAGGTAGACGATGGTGAGGCCGAGGAGGCTGTTGAGCAGGTCGAGGCTGCGCATCTGCAGGAAGAGCGGGATGACCAGCGCCTCGAGCGGCACCATCTGCACCACCAGGATCATCACCAGCACCTTGGTCCGCATCCGGAACTGGAAGCGGGCGACGGCGATGGCGGCGAAGAGCGCGAGCGCGCCGGAGAGCAGCACCGTGCCGACGCCGACGAGCGCCGAGTTGGCGAGGTAGCGGCCGAACTCGCCGGTGTCGAGGACGTACCGGAAGTGGTCCAGGGTGAACCCGGACGGCAGCACGGCCGATCCGCGGTGGTCGGCGCCCGGGTCGAAGGCCGAGGAGAGCATCCAGTAGACGGGGAAGAGCGTGAAGCCCAGCAGCGCGGCGACGGCCACGCCGAGCCCGATCCGTCCCGCGGTCGAGGTGCGGTTCACAGTTCGTCCCTCTCGTTGGACAGGGCCCTGACGTACACCACGGTGATGGCGAGCAGCAGCAGGGTCAGCAGCACGGCGATGGCCGAGCCCATGCCGTACTGGTTGCGGCTGAAGGACTGGATGTAGGACCAGACGCCGAGGTTGAGGACCTCCTGGTTGGAGCCGGCGCCGCCCGGCATCAGATAGATCTGGGCGAAGACCTTGAAGTCCCAGATGGTCGACAGGATGGTGACGACGAGGAAGACCGGCCTGATGGTGGGGACGGTGATGTGCCAGAACCGCTGCCAGGCGCTCGCTCCGTCGACGGTGGCGGCCTCGGGCAGCTCCCTCGGGATGGTGAGGAGCGCCGCGAACACGGTGATGGCCACGAACGGGAAGCCGTGGTGGACGACGTTGAGCGTGGCGATGGCGTAGAACGACCAGCGGTCGGTGAACCAGTTGGTCTCGCGGGGCTCGATCACGCCGAGGCCGTCGAGGCCGCCGCTGACCACGCCGTTGAGCGGGTCGAAGATCCAGATCCAGACGTAGGTGCCGGTGACCGCCGGCATGGCCCACGCCATCATGATCACGCTGGAGCAGACGACGCGCCAGACGCGGCCGAGGCGTCGCAGGAGCAGGGCGACGAGGGTGCCGACGACGACGGTGAGCACGACGCAGGTGACGGCGAAGAGCACGGTGTTGGGCAGCACCGTGCGCCACAGGAACGAGTCGCTCAGGATCTCGCGGTAGTTGTCGAACCCGGTGTAGTTGCTCTCGCCGGTGTTGATCTGGCGCAGACCGTAGTCCTGGAAGGAGAGCAGCAGGACGCGGACCAGGGGCCAGAAGAGCAGGACGGCCAGCACGGCGAGCGCGGGCGCGAGCAGCAGCCAGGGGCGGAGGGCCCGCGTCCAGCTCGCGCGCCTGGCCCCCCCGGCGCGCCGGCCCGCGGGGGCGCCGGCCGGTGCCGGCGCCCGCTCGGGGTCCGACCGGGCGAGCTCAGCCGCCAAAGGTCTGGTCCATTGCCGCCGCGGCGTCGTCCGCCGCCTGCTGAACGTCCTTGTCGCCGGAGAGGATGGACTGGAGCATCTGCGGGATCACCTGCTCGCCCTGGATGGCTCCGTACTGCTCGGTCACCGGCACGCTGGCCCCGGCCTCGGCCATCTGCTGGGCGAACGGCGCGACCAGCGGGTCGTCCTCCTGCTGCACGGCCTCCAGCAGGGACTGCTGCCCCGGGAAGTAGCCCGAGGACTCGGCCCACTGGCTGGCGAACTCGCCGGTGCTCATCAACTCGATGAGCTCCCAGGCGAGTTCGGGCTCGTCGCTGCTGAAGTCGCCGAGCAACGAGCCGCCGACGAAGGAGGGGCTGAAGCCGCTCTCCTGCCCGGGGATGGGCACCACACCGATGCGGTCGGCCCAGGAGGCGTCGGCCTCGAGCAGCGTGTTGACGGTCCAGTTGCCGTTGATGACCATGGCGGCCTCGCCGTTCTGGAAGCTCTCCAGCTGGTCGGTCTCCAGCCAGGTGCTCGCGGCGGCCACCGACAGGTCGTCCTCGGTGGCGAGCGAGGTGTAGAACTCGATGCCCTCGACGGCCTCCGGCGAGTTGATGGTGGAGACCCACTGCCCGTCCGAGCCCTGCTCGGCGATCTGGCCGCCGGCGCCCCAGATGAAGGCGTCCACGCTGTACTCGCCGCCGCCGATGACGGGGAACGGGATCATGTCCGGCTCCAGCTCCTTGAGCTGGAGCGCCACCTCGCGCAACTCCTCCCAGGTGGTGGGGGGTTGCAGGTCGTGTTCGGCGAATATGTCGGCCCGGTACATCAGCGACCTGGTGCCGGCGTACCACGGCATGCCGTAGACGGCGCCGTCCACCGTGGCCGCCTCGGAGAGCGCGGGCACCAGGTCGTCGGAGAGACCGCTCTCCTCGATCCGGTCGGCGAGGTCCGTGAGCGCCCCGGCGGCACCGAACTCCGGCGCCCACGTGGTGCCTATCTCGGCCACGTCGGGCAGCTCGCCGCCGGCCATGGCGGTGGTGATGCGGTCGTGGGCGTCGGCCCACTGGATGAACTGCACGTCGAGCGTCGCGCCGGTCCGCTCGGCGAACGCGGCCTGGAGGTCCGCGACATAGGGCTCGGCGTCGGGGTTGGTCCCCTCCATGATCCACAGCTCGATCGTGGTGCCCTCGCCCGACCCGTCGCCCTCGTCGTCCCCGCCACCGCCGCAGGCTGTCAGCAGGCCCAGCGCCAGCACGGCGGCGCCGGCGACGAGCCGCCGGCGGCGGGCGTGGGGGAACGCACCCCCGGGAGTTCGCAACATGACCTGTCCCCTCCTGACGGCGCGCTTCGACACCAGCGAGATCACCAGCCGGCTGAGGGTCGATTGTGACAGCGCCCACTTCACCCGATCCAGGTCCGCGGATCACGGAACGGCACCGTTTGTGGTCTCGACCACTGACGCCGGCTCCGTCGGCCGGGGCGTCTCCCCCACCC
>NZ_SMKC01000301.1 GCF_004348315.1 Streptomyces sp. 8K308
GGGAAAGCCCGGCGCGGTCGTCACGCCTCCGGCAGGAGCGGCGTTTCGCCGTCCGGGAGGCGCGTCAGGCCCAGTTCGGGCCGGGAGGCGAGCAGCGGGTGCGCGGGAAGGACGCGGACCGTGTAGCCGAAGGGGCCCGTCCGGTGGAGGGGGAGTTCGCCGGTGTAGGTCCAGCGTCCTGACAGGTCGGGGCCGCCCTCCGGCTTGAGGGAGACGTAGACCGGGTCGGCCAGCGTGTCGTCGCCGTTGACCCGGCCGGTGACGGCCTGGACCTCCACGGCCGAGGGTTCGAGGTCGCCGAGGGCCACCCGCACCCGCAGGGACACCGTGCCGCCGAGCGTCGGCGGCTCGGCGCCCGGTTCGACGTGGTCGACGGCCACCCGTGGCCACTCCCGCCGCATCCGCGCCGCGTAGGCCGCGAGTTCGCCGGCCGCCTCGGCGGTCAGCGCCCGGTGGGCGTGCGCCGCCGGCGCGTAGTAGTCGGAGATGTACTCCCGCAGCATCCGTTCGGCCGGCACCAGCGGGCCGAGCCGGTCGAGCGTGGCGCGGACCATCTCGATCCAGCGGGTCGGGACGCCCCCGCCGCCCAGGCCGCGGTCGTAGAAGCAGGGGGCGACCTGCTCGGCGAGCAGCCGGTAGAGCGCCGCGGCCTCCAGCGCGTCGCGCCGCTCCGGCTCGGTGGCGGCGAGCCCGTCGGCGGTCGGGATCTCCCAGCCGAAGTCGGGGTCGAACCACTCGTCCCACCAGCCGTCCCGCACCGAGAGGTTGAGCCCGCCGTTGAGCGCGGACTTCATGCCCGAGGTGCCGCACGCCTCCAGCGGGCGGAGCGGGTTGTTGAGCCAGACGTCGCAGCCGGCGTAGAGCGAGCGCGCCATGGCCATGCCATAGTCGGGGAGGAAGACGATGCGGTGCCGCACCTCGGGGTCGTCGGCGAACCTGACGAGTTCCTGGATGAGCCGCTTTCCGCCGTCGTCGGCCGGATGGGCCTTGCCGGCGACCACGATCTGGACCGGCTGCTCGGGGTGGAGCAGCAGCGACCGCAGCCGGTCGCGGTCGTGCAGCATCAGGGTGAGCCGCTTGTAGGAGGGGACGCGGCGGGCGAAGCCGAGGGTGAGCACGTCGGGGTCGAGGACGCCGTCCACCCAGCCGAGTTCGGCCTGGCCGGCGCCGCGCTGCCGCCAGGCGGCTCGCAGCCTGGCCCGCACCTCGTGCACCAGCTGTTCGCGCAGGGTGCGGCGGAGTTCCCACAGCTCGGCGGCGCCGAGGTCGGCGTGGTGGACGCGCTGCATGGCGTCGGCGGTCCAGGTGGGCGCGTGCACCCCGTTGGTGACGGAGCCGATCGGCACCTCCTCGGGGTCGAAGCCGGGCCAGAGGCCGGCGAACATGCCGCGGCTGACGCTGCCGTGCAGCAGCGAGACGCCGTTGGCGCGCTGGGCGGTGCGCAGGCCGAGCACAGCCATGTTGAACTGCGGCGGTCCTGCCTCGCCCGGGTCGGCGACGTCGGCACCGGCGATGGCGGCCGGCTCGCGGCCGAGGCCGAGGAGCGCCTGCTGGTCGACGGTGGGGAGTTCGGCGCCCTCGCCGAAGTGGCGGGCCACGAGGTCCTCCGAGAACCGGTCGATGCCGGCCGGCACGGGGGTGTGGGTGGTGAAGACGGTGCCGGCCCGCACGGCGTGCAGGGCGGCGTCGAAGTCGACGCCGTACTCGCCGAGTTCACGGATGCGCTCGGGGCCGAGGAAGCCGGCGTGGCCCTCGTTCATGTGGAAGACCTCGGGTTCCGCGTGTCCGGTGATCCGGCAGAACGCGCGGACCGCGCGCACGCCGCCGATGCCGAGCAGCATCTCCTGGAGCAGCCGGTGCTCGCCGCCGCCGCCGTAGAGCCGGTCGGTCACGTCCCGTTCGGCCGGGCCGTTCTCGGCGAGGGTGGAGTCGAGCAGCAGCAGCGGGACGCGGCCGACCCGCACCTGCCAGATCCGGGCGGTGAGCGTGCGGCCGCCGGGCAGCGCGAGCCGCACCAGGGCGGGGCCGCCGTCGGGCTCGTTCAGCGGGGTGAGGGGCAGCTCGTGCGGGTCGACGACGGGGTAGTGCTCCTGCTGCCAGCCGTCGGGCGAGAGGCTCTGCCGGAAGTAGCCGTGCCGGTAGAGGAGGCCGACGCCGATGAGGGGGGCGCCGAGGTCGCTGGCGGCCTTGAGGTGGTCGCCGGCGAGGATGCCGAGGCCGCCCGAGTACTGGGGCAGGGCGGCGGTGATGCCGAACTCGGGCGAGAAGTAGGCGATGGCGCGCGGGAGTTCGCCGCCCGTCTGGGCGTCGGCCGCCTGGTACCAGCGGGGTTCTGTCAGGTAGTCGCCGAGGTCGCCGGCGGCCAGGTCGAGGCGGCGCAGGAAGCCGCGGTCGGTGGCGAGCTCGGCGAGCCGGTCGGCGTCGACGGAGCCGAGCAGCCGCACGGGGTCCTCGCCGGCGGCGTGCCAGCCGGCCGGGTCGACGGAGCGCAGCAGTTCACGGGTGTCGGGGTGCCAGGACCAGCGGAGGTTGAACGCCAGTTCGTGCAGGGGTCGGAGGGGTTCGGGAAGGACGGGGCGTACGGAGAAGCGACGGATGGCCTTCACAGCGCACGACCGTAGCGGGATGAAGGGGTCGGTCACGGGGGATTCCGGCCCCAAACGGCCGGAATCCCCCGTATACCACCCCCGGGGACCATCAGGGTGTGGCCGCCACCGGCTCCTCTCCCCCGCCGGCCTGGTCCGGAACGATGCCGCCCGGCACGTCCTTCAGCACCGGGGGCGCGAGGTCCCTGGTCGGCTGGATGGTACCGTCGGCGATCTCGGCCGCGTAGTGGCAGGCCACCCGGTGCCCGCCGCCCAGGTCGGTCAGCGCGGGCCGCTCGGTGTCGCAGCGCTCCGGCTGCCGCCACGGGCAGCGGGTGTGGAAGCGGCAGCCGGCGGGCGGGTTGGCCGGGGACGGCAGGTCGCCGCGGAGCAGGATGCGCTCCCTGCTGTCTTCGACGTCCGGGTCGGGCACCGGCACCGCGGACATCAGCGCCCGCGTGTAGGGGTGGCGCGGCTCGGCGTAGAGCGTGTCGCTCGGCGCCTCCTCGACCAGCGAGCCCAGGTACATCACGCCGATGCGGTCCGAGATGTGCCGGACCACGGCCAGGTCGTGGGCGATGACCAGGTATGTCAGGCCGAGCGCGTCCTGGAGCTCCTCCAACAGGTTGAGCACCTGCGCCTGGATGGAGACGTCGAGCGCCGACACCGGCTCGTCGCAGATGATCAGGTCGGGTTCGAGCACCAGCGCCCTGGCGATCCCGATCCGCTGCCGCTGGCCGCCGGAGAACTCGTGCGGGTAGCGGGAGAGCGCACCGGCCGGCAGGCCAACCCGGCGCAGGATCTCGACGATCTTCTCCCTGCGCTCCTCGCGGGTGGCGCCGATGCCGTGCGCCGCCATGCCCTCGGCCAGGATGGACTCGATGTTCTGCCGTGGGTTGAGGCTGCCGAGCGGGTCCTGGAAGACCATCTGCAGCCGGTGCCTGGCGCGGCGCATCTCCTCGTCGGGCAGCGCGGCGAGGTCGGTGCCGTCGAAGACGACGCGTCCCGAGGTGATGTCGGTCAGCCGCAGCACGGCGCGGCCGAGCGTCGTCTTGCCGCAGCCGGACTCGCCGACCAGGCCGTAGGTCTGGCCGGCCTCGATGGTGAGCGAGACGCCGTCAACGGCGTAGACGTGGCCGACGACGCGGTCGAAGAGCACGCCCCGGCGTACCGGGAAGTGCACCTTCACGTCGTCCAGTTCGAGCAGGCTCATACCGCGGCCTCCGTCGTCTCGGTCGTGGTGGTCACCGGGTTGACGCAGCGCACCTCGTGGCCGGGGTGTCCGGCGTCCGGGGCGCCGCCGAGCTCGGAAAGCTCGGGGGCGCCCTGGAGGCATTCGAGCGTGTAGAAGTCGCAGCGCGGGGCGAAGGCGCAGCCGTCCGCCCAGTCGATCCGGTCGTTGATGGAGCCCCGGATCGGGTTGAGCCGGTCGCCGCGCGGCGCGTCGAGGCGCGGGATGGAGCCGAGCAGGCCGTGCGCGTACGGGTGGGCGGGGGCGGCGAACAGCGGCCGGCGGTCGGCGGCCTCCACCACCTTGCCCGCGTACAGCACGTTGACCCGGTCGCAGAGGCCCGCGACCACGCCGAGGTCGTGGGTGATCATCAGCAGCGCGGTGCCCTGCTGGTCGACCAGTTCCTTCAGCAGCTCAAGGATCTGCGCCTGGATGGTGACGTCGAGCGCGGTGGTCGGCTCGTCCGCGATCAGCAACCGGGGGGCGCAGGCCACCGCCATGGCGATCAGCGCGCGCTGCCGCATGCCGCCGGACAGCTGGTGCGGGTACTCCTTGAGGCGCCGTGTCGGGTCCGGGATGCCGACCCGGTCGAGCAGGGTCGCGGCCTCCTTGCGGGCGCCCGCGCCGCGCAGCCCGCGGTGCCGCTGGAGGATCTCGGTGACCTGGACGCCGATCGGCACCACCGGGTTCAGCGAGGACAGCGGGTCCTGGAAGATCATCGCCAGCTGGCTGCCGCGCAGGTCGCGCATCGCGGAGGGCCGCAGGGACAGCAGGTCGGTGCCGTTGAAGACGGCCCGGCCGCCGACCGTCACGCCCCGGCGGGGCAGCAGGCCCATCAGGGCCAGCGAGGTGACGCTCTTGCCGCAGCCGGACTCGCCGACCAGGCCGACCACCTCGCCCTGGTCGACGGCGAAGGACACCCCGGCCACCGCCCGGGTGCCCGACCCGCCGCGGCCGGCGAAGGTCACCGTCAGTTCGTCCACATCAAGCAGGGACATGCCGCATCAGCTCCGCAGTCTCGGGTCGAGTGCCTCGCGCATGGCCTCCCCGAGCAGGGTGAAGCCGAGGGCGGTGATGATGATGCCGAGCGCCGGGTAGACGGCCATCATCGGCTCCTGGTCGAAGAACCGCTGCGCCTGGGCGAGCATCACGCCCCACTCGGGTTGGGAGGCGTCCGGGTTGCCGAGGCCCAGGTAGGACAGGGCCGCCGCCTCGATGATGGCGGTGGCGAGCGCCAACGTGGACTGGACGATCAGCGGGCCGAGCGAGTTGGGCAGCACGTGGGCCAGCACGATGCGTCGTCGCCGCACGCCGAGCGCGCGGGCCGCCAGCACGTAGTCGGCGTTGGCCTGGGCGAGCATCGAGCCGCGCAACAGCCGGGCGAAGATCGGGATCTGTGCCACGCCGACGGCGATCATCACCGTGGTCAGGGACTGGCCGAGGATGGCGGCGATCGAGACCGCGAGCAGCAGCGAGGGCAGCGCCAGCATCATGTCGATCAGCCGCATCAGCACGGTGTCGATCCGCTGCCCGAGCCGGCCGCCGAAGGAGAGCGCGGCCCCGGCGACGCCGCCCACGACGGCCCCGCAGACGAAGCCGAGCAGCGTGGAGACGACGCCGACCAGCAGCGTCTGCCGGGTGCCTTCGAGCAGCCGGGAGAACAGGTCGCGGCCGAGGTGGTCGAGGCCGAGCCAGTTGTCGCCGCGCGGCCCGACGAACTCGCCGCGGTTGACGAAGACCTCGTCCCGCCACGTCTGGGCGGTGGGGCTGTAGGGGGCGATCCAGGGGCCGATGATCGCGAGCACGACGAAGGCGGCCATGATGGCGCCGCCGATCATCGCCATCTTGCTGCGCCGCAGTCGGCGCAGCGTTTCGACCCACAGGCTGGCGCCGCTCGCGGTCTCGGTGCGGGCGGTCAGCTCGGCGAGCCGGTCGATCTTGTCGGCCTTCTTGGAACTCGGGGTCGTGGTGCTCATCAGTTCACCCGCACTCTCGGGTCGATCAGGCTGTAGGCGAGGTCGACCAGCAGGTTGATGGCCACGTACAGCAGCGCGATGAAGAGGATGAAGCCCATCAGCACCGGGTAGTCGCGGGCGTCGATGGCGTCCCTGATGAAGGAGCCGATGCCGCCGAAGGCGAAGACGGACTCGGTGAGCACGGCGCCGGACAGCAGCGAGCCGGTGAGCAGGCCGATCGTGGTGACGACGGGCAGCAGGGCGTTGCGCAGCACGTGCCGGCCGCGCACCACGCGCCGCGCGATGCCCTTGGACTCGGCGGTGCGCACGTAGTCCTCGCCCAGCACCTCGAGGACGCTGGCGCGGGTGATGCGGACGATGACGGCGAGCGGGATCGAGGAGAGCGCGAGCGCCGGCAGCATCAGGTGCTCGACGGCGTCCCAGGACGCGTCCCACTCGCTGGTCAGCAGTCCGTCGAGCACGTAGAAGCCGGTGACCTCGGTGGCGTTGATACCGGTGGACTGGCGGCCGAAGCTGGGCAGCCAGCCGAGGTTGACGGCGAAGACGGCGCGCAGGATGAACCCGAGGAAGAAGACCGGGATGCAGATGCCGATCAGCGAGCCCGAGACGGCGCCGACGTCGAGCCAGCTGCCGCGCCTGCGGGCGGCGAAGTAGCCGAGCGGGATGCCGATGACGACGGCGATCAGCATGGCGGACAGGGCGAGTTCGACGGTGGCCGGGAAGCGCGTGGTGAACTCCTCCCACACGGGCCGGCCGGTGCGCACGGAGGCGCCGAGGTCGAGCTGGACGAGGCGTTCCATCCAGCGGCCGTACTGCACCCAGACGGGGTCGTTGAGGCCCAGCGCCTCCTCGATCTGGCGGCGGTCGGCCTCGGTGGCCCGCTCGCCGAGGAGCGCGGAGGCCGGCCCGCCCGGCAGTTGGTGCAGCCACAGAAAGAGCAGAACCGACAGGCCGAGCAGCGTGGGTACCAGCTGGAGAAGCCTGCGGACGATGAGACGGAGCACCGAAGGGCTCCCCCTTCCCTGACAGAGAGCCGCCCGGCCACGGGGTGCCGCGGCCGGGCGGGCGTACCTTGAGCCTTGGTCTGTGGAGCCTTGGTCTGTTCGGCTTGGCTACCTGGCTACCTGAACGAGACCTCCGCGAAGTTCTCCTGCGTCAGCGGGGACACCGTCGGCGGGTTGACGTCGGGCGAGAAGGCTATGGACGGCGGCGAGCTGGAGATCGGCACGCCGGGCAGGTAGTCCATGATGTACTCGTTCAGCCCCTGGTAGAGGCCGACGCGGGTCTCGACGCCGGGCTCGGCCGAGGCCTCGGCCATCAGGTCGAACAGCTCCTGGTTCTCGAAGCCCCACTCCCGCGAGTAGTCCGCGAACCAGGTGCCGAGGAAGTTGTAGGCGTCGTTGAAGTCGCCGGTCCAGCCGAGCAGGTAGATGCCGCAGCCGCCATCGCGGGTGGTCTCCTGGTAGTCCGGGTTCCACTTGAGCGCGACCGGGTTGACGGTGATGCCCACGGCCTCCAGGTCGGCCCGCAGCAGCTCGTAGATGTCGGCGGGGGCCGGCATGTACGGGCGGGTGACCTCGGTCGGGTAGCAGAAGTCCACCGTCAGGTCCTCGGCCCCGGCGTCGGCGAGCAGCTGCTGCGCCCGCTCGGGGTCGTAGTCGTAGGTGGTGACGTTCTCCGAGTAGCCGTCGATGGTGTCCGGGATGAACTGGGTGGCCACCACGCCGCCTTCGGGCAGCTGGGTGTTCACGATGTTCTCGCGGTCCATGGCGTGGGCGATGGCCTGCCGCACCTCGAGCTGTTCCAGGGCCGGGTTGTTCTCCTGGGTGATGCCGAGGTAGAGGATGTTGAACACGCCGCGGACCGGCACCTGGAAGCCGTCCGCCTCCAGCGTCTCGACGTCGGCCGGGGCCACCAGGTCGTAGCCGTGGATGTCGCCGGCCTGCAGCGCCTGGCGCCTGGCGTCCTCCTCGGGGATGGTGCGGAACACCAGTTCCTGGACGCCGGCCGCCTCGCCCCAGTAGTCGTCGAAGCGCTCCAGGGTGACCTCGCCGTTGCTCCGGTTCCACTCGGTCACCCGGAAAGGACCGGTGCCGGAGACGATCCCGGCCTCCTGGCTGTAGTTCGGGAAGGTGATGTTCTCGCCCTCGCCGCTCGGGTTGTCCTCGGCCATGGCCTCGATGGCCGTCGGGGACTGGATGGCGAAGGACTGGAGCGAGAATCCGCCCGGGTAGTTGGCCGAGGGCTCGGCGACCTCGATGACGGCGGTCAGTTCGTCGGGTGCGGTGCAGCCCACGTAGTTGGGCGGCGGCGTCTCGTCGCTCTCGTTCTCGGCGAATCCGCCGAACACCGTCTGCCAGTAATAGGAGAGCGTGGTGTTCTGGTAGGTGCCGCTCCAGTTGTACCAGCGGTCGAAGTTCTGGCAGACGACCTCACCGGTCAGCTCGTCGCCGTCGTGGAAGGTGACCCCGTCCCGCAGGTGGAACGTCCACTCGGTGCCCGCCTCGTTGCTCTCCCAGCTCTCCGCGAGGCCGGGCACCATCTCGGTGCCGCCGGGCTCGTGTTCGATCAGGGTCTCGAAGACCTGGCGGGTGACCCGGAAGGTCTCGCCGTCGCTGCCCAGCGCGGGATCGAGGGCCGCGGGATCGCCTGCGGCGCCGAAGACAAAGGTGTCGCCACCCCCTGACGAATTGTCGTCGTTGTCGCGCTCGCTGGCGCAGCCGGCCGCTATCAGGCCGATCGCGAGAACGGCCGCGAACGCCCGAGCGGCGGCCTTGGGTCTTGCTGTGCGCATCGTCCACCTCAGTGGGTTGGCGGTGGTAAGACGTTCCGGTGGACGGCACATTACTGCTCTAGTACATACCAGGGAACCGCGCGTAGAACGGCGATACCGACCTGAGATCTTGCCGTCAAAAGAAGGACAAGTCCACTTTCTTCCGCTTCGGTTCGGGAGTTTCACGGACATTCTTCGGTCCCGGCAACCTCATGACCATTCAGTGGCAACACCACGGTGACATTCCATC
>NZ_SMKC01000302.1 GCF_004348315.1 Streptomyces sp. 8K308
GGACAACGCCCGCCACCCCCGCCCGTGCGCGCCCTCGAACACCACCACACCACCATTGGGCACCTCGTGCGCCAGCACGAACTCGACCGACACGTTCAGCGCCCGCGCCGCCGCCCACACCCGGATCGCGGAACTGTGGCCGACCACCGCCACCGCCGACCCGGCCGAGGCCGCCTCGGCCACCACCTCGTCGAGCCGCCCCAGGGCCTCGGCGCCGCTCTCCCCGCCCGGCATCCGGACCTCGGTCAGCCCCCGCGCCCAGTCACAGGCCACCCGCTGATAGGCCCCGACCGCGGCCGCGTCCCCCCGCCCCTCGAACTCGCCGGCCGCCAGCTCGCGGAGGCCCGCCCGCGGCCGCATCCGGAGCCCGCGGGCGGTCGCCAGCGGCTCGGCAGTCGCCACCGCCCGCGCGAGCGTGGACGCGTAGAGCGCGTCGATCCGCTCGCCGGCGAGCAGTTCGGGCAGCGCCGCCGCCTGCCGCCGCCCCTCGGCCGTCAACTCCCCACCGGGCGCCGCCGTGTCCAGCAGGCCGGCGACGTTGGCCGGCGTCTGTCCGTGCCGGATCCACAGCAACCGCATGGCTCGGGCCGCTCACTCGCCGGAGTGGGCGGCCGGGACGGGGCTGTTCACCCAGTGGCTGGCGAAGTTCGCCTCGATCTCGTCCATGGAGGCGGTGAACTCCGCCAACAGGTCGGCGCAGCACTCAGAGATCCCGGCGAAGACCTCGGCGCCCTGTTCGTCGATCCGGTACAGCATCTCCATCATCACGACCCATCAACGACGGTGCGGAGGGCGGGAAGTGCGCCGACGGGGTGAGCTAACGATTCAAACCGCGGCCCATCACCCGGGCGGCGTGCGCCGACTGGCCGGATCCTCGCCCAGCGCCAGCTTCCGAAGCTCGGGTCCGTATTCCGGATGGGCGAGCGCCGCCGCGAACTGGGCGCGCAGATAGCCGAGCGCGTTGCCCGTGTCCCACCAGGTCCCGTCCACCACCTGCCCGAACACCGGGTGCTCGCCCGCGTGCCGGTGGATGGCGTCGGACAGCGCGATCTCGCCGTCCGGCTGCGACCGGTGCCGGTTGGTCATCGCCTCAAGCTCCGCCACGATCCCGGGCGTGACGACGTAGCCGCCGATCGCCGCGTACGCCGAGGGCGCGTCGCTGGGCTTCGGCTTCTCGACCAGGCCGTCGATCCTGATCAGCCCGCCGCCCAGTTCCTCGCGCACGATCGGCACGCCGTACCGGTGGGACTCCTCGGGCGCCATCGGCATCAGGCTCAGGACGGGCGCGCGGGTGCGCTCGTAGGCGTTGAGGAGCTGCTGCGCGCGCGGCACCTCGGAGGTGAAGACGTCGTCCGGCCACAGCACCATGAACGGCTCGTCGCCCACCACCCGGGCCGCGTTCAGCACCGGCGTGCCGTTGCCGTACGGGCCGTCCTGGTAGAGGTAGGTGATCCGGGCCATGCCGGTGACCTCGAGCAGCGCGTCGGCCAGCGACGCCTTGCCGTCGGCGCGCAGCCGCAGGTCGAGGTCCTCGTCCGGGGCGAAGTGCTGCTGCACCAGGCTCTTGCGTGTGGAGACGACGATGGTGACGTCGTCGATCCCGGACGCGACCAACTCCTCGATGGTGTGCTGCAGCACGGGCTTGTCGAGGATCGGCAGCATCTCCTTCGGCAGTGCCTTGGTCAGGGGCAGCAACCGAGTGCCGAGCCCCGCCACGGGGATGACGGCCTTTCGGATCATGAGCGATGTCTTCCTTCCCGAATGGAGTCCGGGTGCGAACGCTACGAGGTAGGCCCTGGTTCTCCAAGCGGTGGCCGCCGATGGCGTGAAAGCGCCCTCCGCGTCCGGGAAGCGGGCCGCCGCCGGGTCCCGGCGGCGGCCCGCCGCGCTCAGGCCGTGTGCAGGCGCAGGCCGTACGCCCCGAGGATCTCGTTGACCGGCTGGTACCAGGTCTCGCCGCCGCTCGAGCAGTTGCCGTAGCCGCCCGAGGTGACGCCCTGCGCCTGGTCGCCGCTGATGTACGAACCGCCCGAGTCGCCCGGCTGGGCGCAGACGCTCGTCCTCGTCAGCTGGTGGACCACCTCGCCTGACGAGTAGTTGACGGTCTCGTTCTTGCCGCGGACCGTGCCGCAGTGCCAGCCCGTGGTCGAGCCGGAGCGGCAGATCGAGGCTCCGATCGGCGCCTCGGTCGAGCCACGCACCAGGGCGTCCGACACCGTGCCCCAGCCGAGCACCACCGGCACCGTCCACCAGCCGTTCCCCACGCTGACCCAGGCGTAGTCGTTGCCGGGCCAGGAGGAGCCCTGGATGTAGCCGATCAGCGAGCCGTCCCAGCCGTAGACCGCCTGGCCCGGGCGGCCGCAGTGGCCGGCGGTGACGAAGCCGCCGTGCACCGAGAAGCCGATGGAGCAGCGGACGTTGCCCGTGTAGAACGGGTCACCGCCGACCGTGCCGGCCGCGAACGGCACGGGGGCCTGGCCCGCCGCCTCCACGACCGTCACCGGACCCTGCCGCCGGGCCTCGTCGAGGAACGCGGCGACCTCGGCGTCCCGCTCCTCGCCCGCGACGACGCTCACCACGACCGTGTTCGCCCGGGTGTCGACCCGCCAGCCGCTCACGCCCGCGGGCGCCCCCGACCGGTCCGCGAGCTCGTCGATCGATTCGAGCGCCCGGGTGAGCTCCCGCTCGCCGTGGCGGACCAGTTCGGCCCGCGCCCCCGTCGCGCGCACGGCGGCGGCCCGGTCCTCGTCCGAGACGGCGACGACCAACTCGCCCGCCTCGGCGTCGTACCAGGCCCCGCCGAACGCCGCGCCGGCGGCCCGCTCGGCGTCCTCCTGGATCTCGATGGCGACGGCCTCGTCGCGCAGCCGCTCCCGCGCCTGCGCCTCGGTCAGCCCGAAGTCCCGGCTCATCGCCACCACGATCGCCTCGCTCGCGCCCTCGGCCGCGGTGGCCCGGTCGGCGGCGGCCGCGCCCGTTCCGCTCAGGGCGCTGACCAGCAGTAACGCGGACAGCCCGAGCCGCAGTCCTGACGTGCGTCTCATGTGGGGGTTCTCCTTGAAGTCGTTCGACGGGGAACAGGGAGAATGAGAGCGCTCTCATCGACTCGGCCACCAGACTAGACCTAGTGGATTGTCATGACTAGGCCAATGGGCGGGCGGGCGCCCGGCGTCCGCCCGCCCACGCTCATCCCTTGACGCAGACCACCTGCTTGAGCTGGGCCACCACCGTCACCAGATCCCGCTGCCGGTCGATGACCTGCTCGATCGGCTTGTAGGCGGCGGGAATCTCGTCCACCACGCCGCTGTCCTTGCGGCACTCGACGCCGCCCGTCTGCTCGGCGAGATCGCGCGCCGTGAACCGCCGCCTGGCCGCTCCCCGGCTCATCCGGCGACCCGCGCCGTGCGAGGCGGACTGGAAGGACGCCGCGTTGCCCAGGCCCCGGACGATGTACGAGCTGGTGCCCATCGAGCCCGGGATGATCCCCAGCTCCCCGGCGCCGGCGCGGATGGCGCCCTTGCGGGTGACGAGCAGGTCGACGCCGTCGTACCGCTCCTCGGCCACGTAGTTGTGGTGACAGGAGATGACCTCGTCGAAGCGCGGCTTCGCCTTCCGGAACTCCTTCCGCACCACGTCCTTGACCAGTGCCATCATCAACGCCCTGTTGTGCGCGGCGTACTCCTGGGCCCAGAACAGGTCGTGCCGGTAGGCCGCCATCTGCGGCGTGTCCGCGATGAACACCGCCAGGTCCCGGTCGACCAGGCCCTGGTTGTGCGGCAGCCGCCGCGCCTCCTCGATGTGGAACTCGGCGAGCTCCTTGCCGATGTTCCGCGAGCCGGAGTGCAGCATCAGCCAGACGGCGCCCTCGGTGTCCAGGCAGACCTCGATGAAGTGGTTACCGCCGCCCAGCGTGCCCAGCTGCTTCCCGGCGCGCTCCCGACGGAAGGCGACGGCCTCCGCGACGCGATCGAAGCGGGACCAGAGGTCGTCGAGGCCGGCCGTGCCCATCCCGTGCAGGCGCTCGGGCGACACCGCCTCGTCGTGCATGGCGCGACCGACCGGGATCGACTCCTCGATCCGCGACCGCAGCCGGGACAGGTCGCCCGGCAGGTCGTTCGCGGTGAGCGAGGTGCGCACGGCCGACATCCCGCAGCCGATGTCCACCCCGACCGCCGCGGGACACACCGCGCCCCGCATGGCGATCACCGAGCCGACCGTGGCGCCCTTCCCGTAGTGCACGTCGGGCATCACGGCCAGGCCGTGGATCCACGGCAGCGTGGCGACGTTCTGCAACTGCCGCATCGCGACGTCCTCGACGCCGGCCGGATCCGCCCACATGCGGATCGGCACCTTCGCGCCCGGCAGCTCCGTGAATCCCATGGCCATGCCTCCCCCGTATCGGTAACTCTCCGTCACCTATTGTGGGCCACGGGTCGGGGGTCTGGGCAACGGGTTTTCGGGTGGCCGGGGCGGGCCCGGCGCCCCCTCAGAGCGGGACCTGCCAGATCGCGTCGTCGGCGTAGAGGTGGAGCCCGTCGAGCAGCAGGTCGACGTGCTCGGTCCCCGGGGGTATCACGAAGCCGAGCTCGCCGGTCGCGGTCTCGCCGGGGGGCACGTTCAGCTCGAGCGGAGGCATGAGCCCGTAGCTGTCGGTGACGTCGTCGACCTCCGCCCCGCTGTCCGTGGTTCCCCGCAGCCTGAGCTGCAGGTCGAGGGCCTGCTGGCCGGTGTTCTCCACGGTGACCGTCACCTGCACGGTCTCGTCGTTCTCGCCGTACACGGAATACTCGCTCGGGGTGTAGGGCGCGAAGTTCCCCACCGAGACGTTCATGCCGTTGTCGAAGTGCGCGACCTGCCCGGGGCGGAAGTTGTACTCCTGCTCGCCGGTGCTCGTGATCCGCTCCTCACCGCTCGACAGTTCGGCCTCCTCCGGGTCGCCGGTGTACGCCCCCTCCTCTTCCGACCCGGTGGGGGAGTCGCTGGCCGCGTCGTCGCCGTCGTTCGAACCGCCGTTGGCCAGCACGGCCACCAAGCCGCCCACCACCAGGACGCCGACGAGCGCGGCGGCCACCAGTCCTCCCTGGCGGCGGCCGGGCGGGGTCGGCGCCATGGGCGCGGTCTGGCCGTAGCCGCCGACGGGCGGAGTCGGCCCGGCCGCGTACGCGGTGGCGGTCGGCGCGGCGTACGGCGCGGGCGGCTGGGTCGTCGGAGGGCCGAACGCCGGCGAGGTCGGCACCGGTTGGGACGGCTTGCCGAACTGAACCGCCGGGGCGGCGGGCGCGCGCACCGGTTCCTCGGAGCCGAGCAGGCCCACCGCCTGCCGGCCGAGGCCGGCGAGCAGCCCGGCCGGCAGCCACGGGTCCGCCGTCTGGTCGTCCCACCGCACGGCGCCGTCGGTGGCCGCGATGACCTGCTCCACGGTGGGCCGGTCGGACGGCGCGGGCGCCAGGCAGGCGGTGATCAGGTCCCGCAACCCGTCGGTCACCCCGGAGAGGTCCTTCTCGTCCTGCAGGATGCGCAGCATCAGCACGGGCATGGCGCTCTCCGGGCCGCCGAACGGCGACCGGCCGGTCGCCGCGAAGGCCAGCACCGAGCCGAGGCAGAACACGTCGGAGGCCGGCGTCAGTTGGTCGCCCCGGCACTGCTCGGGCGACATGAAGCCCGGCGAGCCCACGACGGCTCCGGTCCTGGTGAGCGCCGACGAGGTCACCTCGGCGGCGCGGGCGATGCCGAAGTCGATGACGCGCGGCCCGTCGATCGTGATCAGCACGTTGGACGGCTTGACGTCCCGGTGGATGAGGCCCGCGGCGTGGATGTCCCGCAGGGCCCGGGCGAGGCCGTTGCCGAGGGCGAGGATGGACCGCTCCGGCAGCGGTCCGTGCGCGCCGCCCGCGACCACCTCCTGCAGGGAGGGACCGGCCACGTAGCCGGTGGCCACCCAGGGCGTCTCCGCCGCCATGTCGGCGTCCAACACCGGGGCCGTCCACTGGCCGCCGATGCGCCGCGCGGCCTCCACCTCGTTCCTGAACCGCTGTCTGAACTGCGGCTCGTGCGCCAGCTCCGGCAGCACGAGCTTGAGGGCGACCGCCCGCCCCCGGCTCGACCGGGCGAGGTAGACCTTGCCCATGCCCCCGGCGCCCAGCCTGCCGACCAGCCGGTACTCCCCGATGACCTGCGGGTCCGTCGGGCCAAGTGGCTGCATGCCCGGTTCCCCCTTGTGCGTGCACTGTGCCGCTGCGAATTGGGCGTCAGCCTAGAGTGGGCGCCGGCGCGCGTGGGAGCCGGGTGATCCCGGAGCGTGAAGTGTTACACGCCTGTTGAGCGCCGGGTCTCAGCTCCCGTGCCGTGCGCGTCCCCGGTGCGCGGGGTGGGGTCGCCGCCGTCGGAGCGCGCCGCCCGGCGCAGGTGCTCGGCGAGCTCCGCGGTGGCCGGGGACGGCGCCCCGGCCTTGGCGCCCCAGGCCAGCAGCAGGTCACGACGCGCCCAGGGGTCCCGCAGGTCGCACACGTCGAGCAGGTGTCCCGAGTCGATGGCGCGCCGCGGGACGACGGCGAGCCCCACGCCGGCGGCGACGAGGGCGACCAGGACGTTGAGGTCGGCCACGCTGGTGCGGTACCGCACCGCGGGAGCGTGCGGGCCGAGGTTCGTCTCGATCCAGCGCCGCAGCGCGGAGCCCTCGTGCAGACCGACCATCGGATGCTCGGTCGCCTCGCTGTAGGCCAACGCGGGCCGCCCGGCGAGGACCCCGCCCGCCTGCCCGATCACCACCAGGGAGTCGTCGCAGAGGGTCTCCACGCGGAGGCCGCGGTCACGGGCCTCGTTGTCGACCACGACCCCCAGGTCGGCCTCGCCGTCGGTGAGCATACGCACGGTCCGCGGGGTGCGGCTCTCGGAGACCGTGACGTCGACGTCCGGGTGTTCGCGGAGGAACGACACCAGGGCCCGGGGCAGGAGCCGGTGCATCGCGGAGCCGCCGCCCAGCAGGGTCAGCGAGGTGGTGGGGGCGCGGGTGTAGCTCGCGACGGCGCTTTCGAGCCTGGCCGTCCGTGCCAGGACGTCGCGGGCGTGCCGAGCGAGCGCCATCCCCGCCGGGGTGGGCCGCGCCCCCCGCCGGCCGCGGACCAGCAGCGCGACGCCGGCCTGGCGTTCCAGCGAGCGCACCCGGGCGCTGGCCGACGGCAGGCTCAGGTGCATCCGGCTGGCGCCGGCCGTGATCGAGCCCTCCGCCACGATGTCGACGAAGAGCCGCAGGTCGTCCAGGTCATAGCGCACGGCCTCAGCCTAAGGTGCAGCCTAAGGCAGCCTTAGTCGATAACGCATTGTGTGGCCACCGGGCCGCGGGCGATGCTCGGTGGGTGCCCGACATGCTGCTCGTCCTGTTGGCCGGCGTCGTCGCCGGAACGCTGAACTCCGTGGGCGGCGGTGGCACGTTCGTCGCGCTGCCCGCGCTGGTCGCGGTCGGCCTCTCCCCGGTGACGGCCAACGCCTCGTCGACCATCGCCCTGGTGCCGGGCGCGGCGACCAGCGTCTGGGTCTACCGACGCCAGCTGACCTCGGTGGGGGAGAGCTCGACGGCGGCGATGACGGCGACCAGCGTGGTCGGGGGCGCCGTCGGCGCCGGCCTGCTGCTGGCGCTGCCGGCGGCCTCCTTCGCCGCCGCCGTGCCGTGGCTGCTGGCCTTCGCCACCCTGCTCCTGGCCTTCGGCCGCCGCCTCTCCCGCATGCTCGACGCCGCCCTCGGGCGCTCGGCGGCGCTTGGGCCTCGAGGGCTCCTGGTCGGCCAGTTCGTCCTCGCCGTCTACGGCGGATACTTCGGCGGGGCCGTAGGCATCATGATGCTGGCCCTGTGGAGCGTCGGCCTCGGCCTCGACCCCGCCGCGAGCAACCCGATGCGGGTCGCCCAGGTCGCGGCCGTCTATCTCACCGCGACGGCGCTCTTCCTCGTGGCCTCCGACGCGTTGCGCACCCCCGGACTGCTGGTCGCCATGCTGGCCGGGGCGGTGGTCGGCGGCTTCACCGGTGCCCACGTCGCGCGCCGCCTCCCCGCCCGGCTGCTGCGCGCCGTCATCCTCGCGACCGCCGTGACCATGACCGTCCTCTACTTCCTGCGGGGCTGACCCAGATGCGCGACACGAGTGCGAGCCGGCCGCTGCCGGACGCGGCCCGAGCCCGTCTCGTGCTGGCGCACGAGGCGTGCGAACTCGCCGAACTCGCCCGCGCCGCCGTGCCGGTGGCCGAGCAGGAGCTGCGTCCCGACGGCACCGCCCGGGCGCCGGGGGCGAAGCTGGCCCACGCCGCCCACGTGGCCGCCGCCGCGCGCAGGTTCCTTCGGCCGCCGCCGTCTTCGAGCGCCTCAGCGGCGGGGACTGGGGACTCGTCGGCGACGCCCTCGGTCTTTCGACGCACGACGCCAGCGCGGGCTTCGCGCTGGCCGAGGCCCGTTTCCTGGCCGAACTGCGCGCCGCCGACGGGCTCGGACCGCCGCGGGTCTTCGGGGAGCTGAGCTGGTGGCGGGCGTACCTGGTCAGGGAACCGTGGGAGGCGGCTCGCGACCTCGACGAGTGGGTGGTGCGCCACCGGGACGGTGACGTCGACCACGGGGCCGCACCGGTGTCCGGCGCCCTGCTCCGTGCGAGAGGGCTTGACGACACCTCCGACCCTTCCTAATTTGTCAGCGCATTTGACAAAAGCTCGGCCCTAGGGAGCGCACCACCTCGCCTGTTCACTGGAGAGCATGTGATGACAGCCCTGTTCCCCCACCCC
>NZ_SMKC01000303.1 GCF_004348315.1 Streptomyces sp. 8K308
GGACGTGGGGCGCGCAGCCGTGGTTGCGGGGGTGAGCCTCTGGGAGCTCTGGGAGCCGTACCGGTTGGCGGGCGGCGAGCCGGACGTGCGGACGGCGCTCGCGTGTGCCCGCGCGCTCGCGGAGTTGCACGAGGCGGGCTGGGTGCACGGGGACGTGCAGCCCGCGCACTTCATCGTGGATACGGAAGGGCGGGCGCGGCTGATCGACCTGGCGTTGGCCCGTGGTGGGGAGATCCCGGCGTGGTGTGACTTCGACTTCCGGGGGTGTCTCGTGCGCTACGAGAGCCCGGAGTTGTCGCGGAGCGTGCTGGCCACGGGCCGGGCGACGCCCACCCGGGAGTCGGACGTGTTCGCGTTCCGGGGCCAGCCTGTCATGAGCCTGACCGGGCGGCGGGTGGTGGACTTCCCCGCCGAGGCGGATGGCGAGACGCAGCGGCGGCACATCGCGCGGTGGCGTGGGCGGCGGCTGGGCGAAATCCCCGGCAAAATGGGGGAGTTCGTGCAGGCGATGATCAGTCCGCGCCCGTCCGACCGGCCGGGCATGGCCGAGGTGTGCGCGGCGCTAGGCTCGTCGAATGGTCACGGTACTGGTCAACGGGCTGCCGGGGGCGGGGAAGTCGACGCTGGCTCGGGCGTTGGCCGACGAGCTGGCCCTGCCGCTGTTGAGCAAGGACGCCGTGAAGGAGACCCTGGCGGACACCCTGGCGGTGACGCGTCCTTCCGGTCTCCCGGACCGTGAGTGGAGTCGAGTCCTGGGGGCTGCCGCCGGCGAGACGCTGTGGACGCTGCTGGCGGACGCGCGCGGTGGGGCCGTTCTGGAGAGCCCGTGGCTGGCCCATCTGCGACCGGTCGTGCGGGCGGGGCTGCGGCGCGCGGGAGTGGCCGAGGCCGAGGCGCACGAGGTCTGGTGCGACGTGCCGGTGGAGGTCGCCCGTCGTCGCTGCGGCGCCCGGATGGCCGCGCGGCATGCCGTGCACCCCGAGCGGGCGGGTGGCTACGACGGCGACTGGGAGCTGTGGTCGCGGAACGCCGAACCGCTCGGTCTCGGGGTGGTGCACCGCGTGGACACGACGGGGCCGGTGGACGTGCCGGGGTTGGTGGCGGCACTCACGGCCGGTCGTTGACCGCCCCGTACAGCCGGAGGAAGGTGCGGACGCCGACCGTCACCAGGTCCTCGACCTCGTCCTGGGGGAGCGGGACCGCGCCGTAGAAGGTGCGCTGGTTCACGTTCACCACGGTGAGCAGGTTGAAGTGGTCGGCGACCTGCTCGGGGGCGGCGTCGAAGGTGAGGTGGCCGTGGTCGGCCATCCGCGCCAGGTAGGGGGCGAGCCTGAGGTGCGCCGTCTGCGGGCCGGCCGCGATCCACGCGTCGAGGACCGGGCGGGGTATCCGGGCCGCCTCGGCCTCGATCGTGCGGACCAGCGCGAAATGGTCGGGGAACCGCTCGACGGCCGCGACCCGGTCAAGGCCGAACGCGATCAGGTCGTCCGTCACGTCCAGGATCTTGCGGAGGTGCTTTTCCATCAGGTGGGCGATGGTGGCGGTGACCTCGTGCGCGCCCTCCAACGCGACCGAGAGGAACAGGTCCTCCTTGTCGCGGAAGTGGTTGTAGACCGTCCGCTTGGACACCCCGGCCTCGGCGGCGATGGTGTCGACGGCCGCCCGGGCGTACCCCTCGGTGCCGAAGACCCGGCGCGCGGCCTCGGTGATCGCCCGCCGCTTCTCCGGCCGCCCGGGCCCGGCGGCGGTCGGGTTCAAGACCGCCCGTCCGGCCTGGGACCCTGCTGGCTCGGCTCGATGAAGTAGCTGTCGTGCGCCACGAAGAAGTCCTCGCGCTCCTGCTGGCTGAGGCCGGCCAGCTCCGAGACGTGCTCGAAGTAGCCCTCGCGCGGCGCCCCCGGCGTGAAGAGCATCAGGAACGAGACGGGCTCGTCTGACTCGTTGGCGAAGGCGTGCAGGCCGCCGGGCGGCACGTAGAGGAAGTCGTTCCTGGGTGCGTCGACCCAGCGCTCGCCGTCGAAGACCCGCAGCGATCCCGAGGTGACGAAGAACGACTCGGACATCGTCCGGTGGAAGTGCGTGCCGGTGCCGGCGCCCGGCACCAGGTCAACGACGTGGTAGAGCCCGAACTCGCCGTCGGTCGTCGCCGAGAGCCGCTTGCCGGCGGGCTTGCCGGTCGCCAGGTAGAAGGTGCGCGTCCCGGACGGCGAGACGAGGTCAGGGCCGGCGCTGGCCGGGCGGTGGACCGCGCTGACCTGGCCGGTGTCCCCGTGGTAGCGGGGTTCTGGGTAGGACATGCCAGCGAAATTACACCGTGCGGTTTACCTTATCAACTGCACGGTGTAGTGCAATCGGCAGCGGCCCATTCCGGGCGGGGGCCGCCCCCGCCGCGGTCGCCCGCCCGGTCGGGCGGGTGTCACCGGCCTCGGTGCGGGAACTCGGGCGTGCGGGCGGGGCCCCGGCACGAGGAGACGGCAGGTGGAGGACAACCCAGAGGCGGCGAGCACGTCCGGCGAGCGACCTTCTGGCGAGGGTCTGGAGGGCTTCGCGCTCGATCTGGACGCCCTGGGAACCGGCGCCGAGCTGTTGGACGGCCGTGGCATCATCCTCGGCGTCAACGCGTGGGCCCAGCGACTGCTGGCCCGACCCGCGGCGGAACTGGTCGGACAGGACGAGCACGACCTGCTGCACCGCGACCGCCAGGGCGGGACGTTGCCGCGCGCCCAGTGCAGGTTGCGCAAGGCCATCCTCGCCGGCGAAACGGCCCAGACGACCGGAGAGTGGGCGGAGCGCGGTGACGGCTCGCTGCTGCGGGTCTCCTGGCTGGCCACCCCGTGCGAGCTCGGCGACGGCCGCCGGGCCACGCTGGTGCTCTTCCACCCCGAGAGCGCCGGGCAGCCCGCCTCCCGGCTGTGGGGCGCGGGGGCGCCGATCACGGAGCTGGAGCGGCTGGCCCTGCTGGCCGAGGCGACCACCGTGCTGGCCGCCGGCAGGCTCGAGGTGGACGAGACGCTGGAGAGGCTGGTGGACCTGGTGCTGCCCCGCCTCGCGGACTGGGCCGTCGTCGACCTGATCACCGAGCGGGACGAGGTGTGGCGCTTCGCCGTCGCGCACACGGAGAACGACGAGGTGGTCAGGCGGGAGGACCTGGAGGGCGCGCTGCCGCCGGTGCCGCGGGAGTCCCCGATGCCGCTGGCCAGGGCGCTGCGCGGGGCCGCCTCCACGGCGGCCGAGCCCGAGACCTACCAGGGCCCGTTGGATTCGGGCATCGCCCTCGAACAACGCCGGCTGTTCGCGGAGACCGGCATGCACTCGGCCATCACCGCGCCGATCCGCGGTCCGCGGGAGGTCATGGGCGCCCTGACCCTGGGCCGCTCCGAGCAGCCGGCGCGGTTCACGGCGGCCGACATCGCGCTGCTCGAGGACATCTCACGCCGCGCCGGCATCGCCGTGGAGAACGCTCGTCTCTACCAGGGGCAGCGCAGGGTGGCGGAGACCATGCAGCGCCACCTGCTGCCCCAGATGCCGTACGTGCCCAGCCTGGAGCTGACCGTCCGGTACGCGCCCGCGAGCGACGCCTCGCAGGTGGGCGGTGACTGGTACGACGCCTTCGCGCTGGCCGACGGCGCCACGGCCCTGGTCATCGGGGATGTCGTCGGGCACGATCTCGACGCCGCGGCGGGCATGGCGCAGCTGCGCAACATGCTCCGCGCCTACGCGTGGACCCGGCAGCGGAGACGACCGAGCAAGATCGTCGAGCGGCTCGACGAGGCGGCCTCGCACATCGCCGAGATCTCCATGGCCACCATGATCTTCGCCCGGTTGGAGGTCACCGGCGAGGGGCGGTGCGAACTGTCCTGGACCAACGCGGGCCACCCGTCGCCCCTGCTGATCACCCACGACGGACTCGTCCACGACCTCACCGGCGGGCACGGCGTGCTGTTGGGCGTCGCGCCCGACCGGGCCAGGACCGACGCGAAGACGACGCTGCCGCCCGGCTCGACCCTGCTGTTCTTCACGGACGGCCTCGTCGAGTCGCCGAGCCGCTCGATCGACGAGGGCCTGTACCGACTCAGGCGGGAGGCCGCGGCCCTGGCCCACCGCCCCCTGGAGTCGTTCACCGACAGGCTGCTCAGCCGGGCCCGTGCGCCGGGCAGCGACGACGACGTCGCCCTGCTCGCCCTCCGCGTCCCGCACCGACTCGGCCCACCCGAGGACGTCAGCCGGCGGCCAGCCGGCGGGTGACGTCGGCGGCGGGGGCCGCCGTCGCGTGGCGGTGGCCCGCGCCGGCCCAGAGGCTCAGGCCGTGCGGGTCGCCGGCCACGGCCGCCGCCGCGCGCAGCGGGCGGGTCAACTGGTGGAGCAGCGGGTAGGCGGCCGGCGCGGTGGCGTGGTGCGCGTCGATGAACCGGTTGCGCAGCCCGCGCGCCGGGCGGCCGGTGAACGCGCGGGTCACGACCGTGGCGTCGAACGCCGGGTCGGCCAGCGCCGCCCGGTAGGGCGCCGAGGTGCCGGCCTCCGGGGTGCGGAGGTAGGCCGTGCCGGCCTGCGCGGCCACCGCGCCGGCCGCCAGGGCCGCCGCCACGTCCCGGCCGGTGGTCAGGCCGCCGGCGGCGATCAGCGGCAGCTCCGTGACGGCGCGGACGGCGGGGAGCAGCGCGGCCAGCGGGGTGGGGTCCGGGTCGGCCGCCGGGTCGAACGTGCCCCGGTGGCCGCCGGCCTCCGGGCCCTGCACGCACAGCGCGTGCACGCCGAGCGCCGCCGCCTCGCGCGCCTCGTCCGTGGTGGTGACGGTGGCGACCACACACGTGCCGGCCGCCCGCAGGGCGGCGACGGCCGGGGCCGGCGGCGGGCCGAAGGTGAAGGAGACGACGGGCACCGGGTCGTCCGCGAGCAGCCGCAGCTTGGTGTCCCAGTCGTCGGTGTCCGCCGGGTCCTGGTCGGGCAGCGGCACGCCGTACCGCTCGGCCTCGGCCGCGAGCTCGGCGCGGTAGCGCGCGGCGCCTGCCGGGTCGGGGATCGGGCGCGGGACGAAGACGTTGACGCCGAACGGCCCCGTGGTGCGGGACCTGGTCTCCCTGATCTGCGCCTCGACCTCGCCCGCCGACCGGTAGCCGGCGGCGAGGAAGCCGAGCCCACCGACCCCGGCCACCGCCGCCGCCAACTCCGGCGTGCCGGGCCCCCCGGCCAACGGCGCCTGCACGACGGGGAGCTGGAGATCGTGGGGGTCGAACACGGGCGTGCCTCCTACCTGGAGTAGACGACGGTCACCGGCGCGTGGTCGCTCCAGCGTTCGGCGTGCGTCGCTGCGCGCTCCACGTGTGCCTTGACGGCGCGGGAGGCCAGGCCCGGGGTGGCGATCTGGTAGTCGATGCGCCAGCCGGTGCCGTTGTCGAAGGCCCGGCCGCGGTAGGACCACCACGAGTAGGGGCCCTCCTGGTCGGGGTGGAGCGCCCTGACCACGTCCGTGTAGCCGCCGTCCGCCGGGTCGAGGACGCGGCCGAGCCAGGCGCGCTCCTCCGGCAGGAAGCCGGAGTTGGCGCGGTTGGCGCGCCAGTTGCGCAGGTCGGCCTCGCGGTGGGCGATGTTCCAGTCGCCGCAGACCAGCACCTCGCGGCCCTCGGCGGCGGCACGTTGGCGCAGCCCGGTGAGGTAGGGGAGGAACGCGGCCATGAAGCGCTCCTTCTCGTCCTGCCGCTCGGTGCCGACCTCGCCCGAGGGCAGGTACAGGCTGGCGACGGTGAGCCCCGGCAGGTCCGCCTCCAGATAGCGGCCCGAGGCCTTGAACTCGGCGTGGTCGAAGCCCACCCGCACCGCCTCCGGCTCCCGCCTGGTGAGCAGCGCCACGCCGGCCCGGCCCTTGGCCTCGGCCGGCGCGTAGGTGACGTGCCAGCCGGCCGGCCTGGCCACCTCGGCCGGCAACTGGGCCTCCTCGGCGCGCACTTCCTGGAGGCACACGACGTCCGCCGCCGTGCCGGCGAGCCAGGGCAGGTACCCCTTCTTGGCGGCGGCGCGGAGGCCGTTCACGTTCACGGTGGTCACGGTGAGCTGTTGCACCAAATGACCGTAACGCACCGCGCTCCTGGGACGACCCGCGCCCCCGCGCACCGGGGACGGCGCGCGCCGGCGCCGTCCCCGCGCTGTCACCGGTGAGGGTGGTTTCCCGCTTCCCGTCGCGCTCCGGCGGCCATGCGGCAGGGGAGAGGCGCTGCCCGGCCGGAGTTCCCGCACGCCCGCGGAGACGTCGGGAAACCGGCGGGAGCTCCTCGGCAACCGATGACGCCCAGAAGGTAGACCCCGTGCACCCTGCCCGACGTATGCGAGCGATGGTCCTGACGGCGGCGCTGGCCGCCGTGGCCGTGCCCGGCCTGCTGGTCTCGGGCGGCGCCGCGCACTCCGCCGAGCGGGCGCCCGCGCCCGGGGCCGGCGCGGAGGCGAGTCTGTCGCAGCCCCGGCAACTGGTCGTCGGCTACGAGCCGGGCTCGCCCGAGGCCAGCTCGGACGAGGCCGTCAGGGAGGCCGTGCGGACCATGGCGGCGAGCACAGAGCAGCCCCTGACGTTCCAACGCCGCCTGGCCACCGGGGCCGTGCTGCTGAGCCTGGACCGGGACGACGAAGGGGAGGCGTCGGCCCGGCCGCTCGACGACATCGCCACGCGCCTCGCGGCCGAGGAGAACGTCGCGTACGCCGAACCCGACGTCGTGGCCCGGCCCATGGCCGAGCCCGACGACCAGGGCTACCCGCTCAGTGGGACCTGCACGAGGAACAGGCGGGCAGGAACGTCCCGTACGCCTGGGACCTCGCGACCGGCGAGGGCGTCAATGTCGCCGTCATCGACACCGGCCACGTCACGCACTCCGACCTGGAGTCGCGGGTCGTCGACGGCTACGACTTCGTCTCCGATCCCGTTCGCGCCAGGGACGGCGACGGGCGCGACGCTGACTACCACGCCCCGGGGGACTGGTCGGACGCCGGCGTATGCGGCCCCGACGAGCCGGCCAGGGCGTCGTGCTGGCACGGGACCCACGTCGCGGGCACCGTGGCGGCGGAGACCGGCAACGCCCAGGGCGTGGCCAGCACCGCCCACGGCGCCACCGTGCAGCCGGTGCGGGTACTCCGGCTGTGCGGCGGCGACAGCTCGGACATCGCCGAGGCGATCATCTGGGCGGCCGGCGGCTCCGTGCCCGGCATCCCGGACAACCCCACCCCGGCCCAGGTCGTCAACCTGAGCCTGGGCGGCAAGTCGCCCTGCGCCACGGTCTACCAGGACGCGATCGACTTCGCGGTCGCCCAGGGCGCCACCGTCGTCGTTGCCGCGGGCAACGCCAATGAGGACGCCGCGGCCTACGCGCCGGCGAACTGCGAGGACGTGATCACCGTCGCGGCCAGCAACCGGGCCGGGGACCGCGCCTACTTCTCCAACCACGGGAGCACGGTGGAGGTCACCGCGCCCGACGGCGGCGGTCCCAACGTGGACGACAACATCCTGTCCACCTACAACTCCGGCACCACCACGCCCGCCGACGAGGCCTACTGGTACCTCCAGGGCACCAGCCAGGCCACCCCGCACGTCGCCGCGCTCGCCGCCCTGCTGCCGCAACGCGACCCGGCCCTCGCGCCGGCCGACGTGTCGGACGCCGTCACGTCCGCCGCCAGGCCCATCGCCAGCTGCGGCGAGGACTGCGGCGCCGGCCTGGCCGACGCGGGCGCCGCCGTGAGCTCCGTCGGATAGCGCGTTCCGGCCCGTGCCCGGCCCCGCCCGGTCAGGTCCGGGCGTGGGCGCGGAGCGGGATGAGGCCGGCGGGGGTCGGGCGGAAGCCGCAGGCGTCGAGGTAGAAGGGGCGCAGGTGCTCCTCGAAGTCGACGTGCAGCCAGTCGCAGCCGGCAGCGCCGGCCTCGGCCTCGGCGAGGGCCACGAGGCGGGCGGCCACGCCGAGGCGGCGGTGGTCGGCGGCGACGACCGTGTCGAGGAGGAAGGCATGGGCGCCGCCGTCCCAGGCGACGTTGACGAACCCGATGAGCCGGCCGTCCGCCGCGCGCCGCGCGCACACCCAGCCGAGGCTGTGCCGGCGCAGCTGTTCCGGCCAGTCGGCCTGGGCGGCGGGCGGTCCGCCGAAGCCCTCGGCGTGCAGGTCCGCCAGTTCGTCGTGGGTCAGCTCGCCGCGCCAGGCGTAGTGGATGGACGTCATGCCGGCAGCGTAGGACGTGAGCCGCGCCACTCGACCGCAATTCGTACTATGACCTGCATGAACATACGTATCGTGCGCTTCGACCACCCCGACGCGGTCAAGCTGAACGACGAGGTGCAAGCGGAGTACGCGGAGCGCTACGAGGGGGAGGGCGACATCACCCCGCTCGACGCCGAGATGTTCGTGTCGCCGCGCGGCGTCTACCTGCTGATGTACGACGAGAGCGGTCGCCCGATCGGCACCGGCGGCTGGCGCGCCCAGGACGCGGCCGGCGAGGAGGGGTACGCGGACGGCGACGCCGAGATCAAGCGGATGTTCGTGGTCCGGGAGGCGCGCGGGAAGGGGCTCTCGCGCGTCATCCTCGCCCGCCTCGAGGAGGACGCGAGGGCGGCGGGCCGTAAGCGGATGGTCCTCGAGACGGGCACGGCGCAGCCGGAGGCCGTGGCGCTGTACCGCAGCTCGGGGTACGTGCTGGTGCCGGACGCCGAGAAGTTCGGCCTGTACCGGGAGTCGGAGAGCAGCCGCTGCTTCGTGAAGCCGCTGTAGGGGTTGCGGGTCTTTCCC
>NZ_SMKC01000304.1 GCF_004348315.1 Streptomyces sp. 8K308
GCGGCGTCCGGACCGCCGGCCCCGGCGGGCGGCTCGTCGGCCAGTCCGGGCCGCAGGATCTCGGGGATCTCGATGCCGCCGCGGAAGCGGCCGATTTCGCCGTCGGGCCAGTACGTGTCGGGCGGGCCCTCCGGCGCGGGGACGCGCGGCACGGGTACGGGGGCGGCGAGGGGAGCGGACGGCGCGGAAGGCGCCGGCGCCGCCGATTCGGCCGCCGCCGCGACCACGTCCTCCGGGGTGCCCATCCGGCCCAGGATCCGCTTCACGCTGGCGCGGCTCTCGCCGCCGCCCGCCGCGGTCGACCGCTGGCGGCCGATCTCGTCCCGCAGTCGGTTCACCAGGGCGGCGCGCTCCGCGGCCGACATGCTGGTGCCGTGAGCGAGGTCGCCGACCCGGCTCAGGTAGTCGAAGACCAGCTGTTCACTCTCGATTCCCACGCCAACTGCCCCTGCGTCCGCACCGGCCAGAACCCCCTGACGATGCTACTCGCGGGCGGGCGAACCTGGGCGAACCTGAGAGAACGCCGTTGTTCATCGGGGGTTCACCGAACGCCGTACAACCCGCTACCCACGGCTCGTTACATGTGAACGTCCCCGCCGCACACCACACCGACTTCGGACACCACGCCCCGGGAGCGCGACCGCACCGCGTTCTTCACTGCCGACCGCGACTGCGAGGGAGAGCGCCATGGGCGCATGGTTGAGTACGACCAGACCGCGACGTTCGACGTCCTCCTCCCCGACGAGCGAGCCGAGGATCGAGTCGAGGCTCGAGCCGCGCGGCATCTTCCCCGTGGCGGACAAGGAGCTGCCCGAGGAACTGCCGGCGCCCATACCGCTGGGCTCCAACCCGGTGGTGCTGCTGGCCGACTCGGACGAGCGGATCCGGCAGGGCCTGACGGCGCAGCTCGCCAAGTACCAGGTGTCGGTGGTGCACTGCGCGGACGGCGCGGCGGCGTTGCTCGAGGCGGGGCTGCGGAAGCCCGACGTGCTGCTGGTCTCGGCCGAGCTGCCGGTGATCGACGGGGCGACGGTGTTGCGGCTGGTGCGGAAGCGGCTCTCGATCCCGGTGGTGCTCGGCGTGGGCCCCGACGACACGGCGCAGGTGGGCCCCGCGCTGGCGGCTGGCGCGAGCGCGTGCGTGGCGCGCCCCTACCGGCCGCGTGAGGTGGCGCAGCTGCTCAGCCTGGCGGACCGGGGTCCGCGTGGCTGGGATCAGCCCCTGGTGTGCGGCCCGCTGACCTTGGACCCGAGCACCTACGAGGTCCGGATGCACGGCGTCTCGACGGCTCGGCTACCGTTGCGCGAGTTCCAGCTGCTGCACCTGCTGATGCTGCACGCGGAGAAGGTGATCACCCGGGAGCGGATCAGGGCCGAGCTGTGGGGCGAGGGGGCCCGGCGGTCGAACACCATCACCGTTCACATTCGGCGCCTTCGGGAGCGGCTCGGTGACGACCCGCACCATCCGGAGATCATCCAGACGGTGCGCGGCGTCGGCTACCGTCTGGTGCCGCCGGAGAGCTGATGGGACAAGGGCTGGGGCCCGGTGGCACGCCGCCGGGCCCGGTGGCGTACCCGGCGTCGCAGCGGGTACGCATCCGCCCGGAGCTTAACGATTCCAACACTTTTTGTGAAACTGTCGGTTCCTCCGAACCTATCTTTTTGTTCACCTTCTGGCCCGCCCCGCTTCGCTGACCGCTCCTACGTTCAGCACGACATATTCAAGTCATCTGCACCCAGCCGGCCGGCTGGACATGAACAAGGAGCAAGGTCATGCGCAACATGCGCGCCAAGACCGCCGCGATAGCCGTGGTTTCCGCCCTGGCCCTGGTCACGGCCTGCAGCAGCGAGAACGAGAGTGGCGACACCGGCGGCAACGGCGGCGACGCCACCGCTGAGGGCTCGGACCTGTCGGGCACCCTGGCCGGCGCGGGCGCCACCTCCCAGGACGCCGCGCAGCAGGCCTGGATGGCCGGCTTCCAGTCCGCCAACCCCGATGTCACCATCTCGTACGACCCGACCGGCTCGGGTGGCGGGCGTGAGCAGTTCATCGCGGGCGGCGTGGCCTTCGCGGGCAGTGACGCCTACCTGGACGACGAGGAGCTGACCGCCGCCACCGAGCAGTGCGGCGGGGACGTCGTCGAGCTCCCGATCTACGTGTCGCCGATCGCCGTGGTCTTCAACCTGCCGGGTGTGGAGTCGCTCAACCTCTCCCCGAACACCATCGCCCAGATCTTCAACCAGCAGATCACCAACTGGAACGACGAGGCCATCGCCGCCGACAACCCCGACGTCGAGCTGCCCGACCTCGCGATCACCCCGGTGAACCGCTCCGACGAGTCGGGCACCACCGAGAACTTCGTCGACTACCTGTCGCAGACCGCCGGTGAGGACTGGCCGCACGAGGTCAGCGGCGACTGGCCGGTCAGCGGCGGCGAGGCCGCCCAGGGCACCTCCGGCGTGGTGGCCGCGGTCAGCGGCGGCGAGGGCACCATCGGCTACGCCGACGCCAGCCAGGCCGGCGACCTCGGCACCGTCAACGTGGGCGTGGGCGAGGAGTTCGTGTCCTACTCGCCGGAGGCCGCGGCCGCCGTGCTCGAGGTCTCGCAGCGGGTCGAGGGTCGCGGCGAGCACGACTTCGCCTTCGACCTGGCCCGGGACACCACCGAGGCCGGCACCTACCCGATCGTCCTGGTCTCCTACGGCCTGGCCTGCGGCTCCTACGACGACGCCGCGCAGGGTGAGCTGACCCGCGCCTACCTGTCCTACATCGTGAGCGAGGAGGGCCAGGCCGCCGCCGCCGAGGCCGCCGGTTCCGCCCCGATCTCGGACGCGCTGCGCCAGCAGATCCAGCCCGCCGTCGACGCGATCGGCGCCGCCGGCTGAGTCCGCCACTCCCCGCGGTCCGGGCGGTCACCTTCAAGCGGGGTGACGCCCGGACCCGTGGGCTTTCCCCGACGGAACGTCGTACCGATCAGCAGCAGAGCAGCAAGAAGCCGTAGAAAGGGACAAGGAGTGCCCCCCACCACAGAGAAGACGCGCACCCGCGGCGCGCCGCAGCGGCCGGGCGATCGCATCTTCGCGGGCGCCTCGACCGGGGCAGGCGTACTGATCCTGGTCATCCTGGCCGGCGTCGCGGCCTTCCTGGTCACCGAGGCCTGGCCGGCGATGACAGCGCCGGCGGAGGACATACCAGGCGGCGACAGTTTCGTCGTCTACGTATGGCCCCTGCTCTTCGGCACCCTGCTCTCGGCGTTCTTCGCGCTGGTGATCGCCACCCCGCTCGCGGTGGCCATCGCCCTGTTCATCACCCACTACGCGCCGCGGCGGCTCGCCACGGCGCTCGGCTATGTGATCGACCTGCTCGCCGCGGTGCCCAGCATCATCTTCGGTCTGTGGGGCATCGCCGAGCTGGCGCCCCGCACCGTGGAGCCGACCCGCTGGCTCGAGGAGAACCTGGGCTTCATCCCGCTGTTCGAGGGCCCGGCCTCGACGACCGGCCGCACCATGCTGACGATCTCGATCGTGCTCGCGGTGATGGTCCTGCCGATCATCACCGCCGTCGTGCGTGAGGCGTTCCTGCAGACGCCCCGGCTGCACGAGGAGGCGTCACTGGCGCTGGGCGCCACCCGCTGGGAGATGATCCGGATGGCGGTGCTGCCGTTCGGCCGCTCGGCCATCATCGGCGGCGCGATGCTCGGCCTGGGCCGCGCGCTCGGCGAGACGATGGCGGTGGCGATCCTGCTCTCGCCCTCCGGCGACGTCTCGTTCAACCTGATCAGCAGCGCCAACCCGTCGACCATCGCGGCCAACATCGCGCTGACCTTCCCCGAGTCCTCCGGCATCACGATCAACGTCCTGATCGCCTCCGGCCTCATCCTCTTCGCCGTCACGCTCCTGGTCAACATGGGTGCCCGCGCGGTGATCAACCGGCGTCGCGAATTCTCGGGAGCCAACTGATGTCCACCACCCCCACCACCTCCGAGAACCGCGAGACGGAGCCGGCGGGTCCCGGCAAGGACGAACTGCAGCCGGAGCGGCTGACCCACGGCACGCTGCCGCGGCGGGCCGCCCAGCTCACCCTGGGCGCGGCCGCGCTGGTCGGCGTCGCGCTCTGGCTGGCCGGCGTCTTCGGCCCGGTGGCGGCCGCGCTGCTCGCCGCGATCGGCTACACGACCGGGATCTACCTGTGGTCCCGCTCGGTCGAGGGCCCGCGCAAGGCGTTCGACCGCTTCGTGACCGCCGTCGTCTTCTCGGCGTTCCTGCTGGCGCTGCTGCCGCTGGTGTCGGTGCTCTTCACCGTCGTCGACCGCGGCCTGACGCGGTTCGACGGCGACTTCTTCACCTTCTCGATGCGCAACATCGTCGGCGAGGGCGGCGGCGCCCACCACGCGCTGTTCGGCACACTGATCATCACCGCGCTCGCCGCCCTTATCTCGGTGCCGGTCGGCATGCTGACCGCCATCTACCTGGTGGAGTACGGGCGCGGCCGGCTGGCGCGCTCCATCACCTTCTTCGTGGACGTGATGACCGGCATCCCGTCGATCGTCGCCGGCCTCTTCGCCGTCGCCCTCTTCCAGATGTTCATGGGCCCCGGCGTCCGGATGGGCATCATGGGCGCGATCGCGCTGAGCGTGCTGATGATCCCGATCGTGGTGCGCTCCACCGAGGAGATGCTGAAGCTGGTGCCCAACGAGCTGCGCGAGGCGTCGTACGCGCTTGCGGTGCCGAAGTGGCGCACCATCATGAAGGTGGTGCTACCCACCGCCGCGGCCGGCATCGGCTCCGGCGTGACGCTGGCCATCGCCCGCGTGATCGGTGAGACCGCCCCGCTGCTGGTCACGGTCGGCATCACCACGAGCGACAACTTCAACCCGTTCGACGGTCGGATGGCGACCCTCTCGGTGTTCTCGTACACCCAGTACGCCTCCCCCGGGGTGCCGCCGGAGTTCAGCCTCGACCGCGCCTGGGCGGCCGCTCTCACGCTGATCCTCATCGTGATGGTGCTCAACCTGGTGGCGCGGCTGATCGCCCGCCTTTTCGCCCCCAAGACCCGCTGACGAACAGCTGAGAGAAGAGAAGCACAGTGGCCAAGCGCATCGAGGTCGAGGGACTCGACATCTACTACGGCAACTTCCTTGCGGTGCAGGGCGTCTCGATGACGATCCAGCCCAAGGCGGTCACCGCCCTGATCGGCCCGTCGGGCTGCGGCAAGTCGACGTTCCTGCGCACCCTCAACCGCATGCACGAGCTGGTGCCCGGCGCCCGCGTCGAGGGCAAGGTCGCGATGGACGGCCAGGACCTGTACGGGGCCGACGTCGACCCGGTCAACGTCCGCCGCCAGATAGGCATGGTCTTCCAGCGGCCCAACCCGTTCCCGACGATGTCGATCTACGACAACGTGGTGGCGGGCGTGAAGCTGAACAGCAAGCGCATGAAGAAGGCCGACATGGACGAGCTCGTCGAGCGCTCGCTCCGCTCGGCCAACCTGTGGGAGGAGGTCAAGGACCGGCTCTCCAAGCCCGGTTCCGGCCTCTCCGGCGGCCAGCAGCAGCGTCTCTGCATCGCCCGCGCGGTGGCCGTGCAGCCCGAGGTGCTGCTGATGGACGAGCCCTGCTCGGCCCTCGACCCCATCTCCACGATGGCCATCGAGGACCTGATGATGCAGCTCAAGTCCGAGTACACCATCGTCATCGTCACCCACAACATGCAGCAGGCGGCCCGCGTCAGCGACACCACCGGGTTCTTCAACCTGAAGGCGGTCGGTGAGCCCGGCGGTCTGGTCGAGGTGGACGCGACGGAGAAGATCTTCTCCAACCCGTCCGTGCAGGCCACCGAGGACTACATCTCCGGCCGGTTCGGCTGATCGTCGGGACGACCGAGGTCGCGAGGGGGGCACCATGCGGGACCGATCGTTCATCCTGGCCAGGCCCGTCGCGCTCGTGACGGCGGGCGTCCTCGTCCTCGCCGGCTGCGTGGCCGGCGGGGACGAGGGGCCGACCGTGACCAGGGGCACGCTCTCCGGCGGGATCACCGGCGCCGGGGCGACGTTCCCCGACCCGCTGTTCCAGGAGTGGATCACCCACTACGAGCAGCGGGTCGAGACCGGTGCGGACATCGACTACCAGGCGGTCGGCTCGGGCGGCGGCATCGAGCAGTTCCTCGCCGACGCCGTCGACTTCGGCTCGTCCGAGCGCTACCTGCAGCAGGGCGAGCTGAACGTGGCGCGCCAGGTGCGGGGCTGCGCGGCCGTGCAGTTCCCGGTGCTGTTCGGCGCCGTGGTGCTGGCGTTACACGACGACGCGCTCGACGGCCTGGTGCTCGCCCCGGACGTGATCGCCGGGATCTACGATCGCCGGATCACCCGCTACGACGACCCGGCGATCGCCGCGCTCAACCCGGGGATGGAGCTGCCGGACACGGAGATCCTGCCGGTGCACCGCTCGGACGGCTCGGGCACCACCTACGTGTTCACCCGCTACCTGACGACCGAGGTGCCGTCCTGGGCACAGCGGTACGCGGAGGGCACGGACATCGACTGGCACGAGGACACCCTGGGCGGCGAGGGCAACGAGGGCGTGACCAGGGCGGTGCAGGAGAACGCGGGCGGCATCGGCTACGTCAACCAGTCGTACGCGCTGCGCAACGACCTGGCGACGGCCCGGGTGGTGAACGAGGACGGTACGCCGATCGAGCCGACGCTCGAGGCGACGACGGCGGCCTCGGAGGAGGCGTCGATCCCCGACGACTTCCAGTTCGACATCGACGACATCGGCGGCAGCGGCTACCCGATCACGGGCGCCAACTGGATCTTCGCCTACGAGTGCGGCTACGACGACGAGACGGCCGAGGTGCTGCGGGACTTCTGGACCTGGGTACTGACCGACGTGGAGGCCGACCAGCTGGCGGCGGAGCTCGGCTACGCGCCGATGGGCCGGGAGCTGAAGCGCCGGGTGATCGAGGAGATCGGTCGGGTCAACGGCGGCTAGCTCGAGTCCTGCCCTGTCCGGCGGACAGGGCCCAGGTCCCGGCCCGTGGGGTCACATCTCGCGGGCGACGTGATAGATGAGCTGGCGTGACTCGTCGGGCGGCAGGGAGACCTGCAGGGCCCGGTCGAAGAACATCCGGTAGCGGGAGAGCGGGGCGTCCGCGTCGAGGTAGAAGCCGCCGATCGGGGTGTCGATCTGCACGGTGTCCAGCTCGGCCACGATGCCCCGCGCGTAGGAGACGGCCGTGGTGGCCTCGAAGAACTCCTCGTTGGTGAAGGGGATCACCCGCACCCGGATGTTGGGCCGCTCGGTGTCGCGCAGCAGCTGGTCGAGCTGGGCCCTGGCGACGCCCCGGCCGCCGTACCGCATGCGCAGCACGGCCTCGTGCAGGAAGACGTGGAGCGGCATGGGGTTGTCCCGCTCCAGGACAACCTTTCGCCGCATCCGGTGCTCAACGCGCGCCTCCAGCTCCTCGTGCGGCAGTTCGATCAGCCCGCCGCCGAACAGCGCCCGCGCGTAGTCCTCGGTCTGCATCAGCCCGGGGATGGTCACGGTGCAGCAGATCTGCATGCTGGACGCGTGGTGTTCGAGCTCCGAGATGTCCAGCCAACTAGGGGCAAGGATGCCACGGTACTCGTCCCACCAGAACTGACCCCGGTGTTCGCGGGCGATCGCGCACAACGCGTCGAGCAGGGGCTGATCTGTGCATTCGTAGAAGGTGGCGAGCTTGCGGATGCGCTCCTCGCTGACGCCGATCCGGCCGGACTCTATGTGGCTGATCTTCCCCTGGTCCGTCCCCAGCATCCCGGCGGCCTCCCGCGCGGTCCGGCCGGCGCGCTCCCGCAGTTTGCGCAACTCCGCGCCCAGACGCCCCTGTCGGTAGGTGGGGTTCTCCCTCGGCGGCATCGGTCCTTCTGTCCTTCCGTCGGCTTGGGCCCGAGTCTGCCGCTCCATCACCCCCCGAGTCCACTCGCCTACAGATCTTGGCATATGCAGCTTTGCACCGGCGCAACCATGCTCCTATTCGGGGAACGAGGGCCTGTGCGGTGTTGTGTGGTGTTCACGTCTCATTCCGTCCCGTCCGGTGCTGATCAGACGCGGTCCGGGTAGCGTTGGGTGGATGACAAGGCCGCCGGCCCCCCGCACCCTCGCCGACGAGCTGCGCGCCCGCTCCGACGCGCGGCTGGCCGAGTTGCTGCGGGCACGCGCCGACCTCCTCTCGCCGCTCCCCGGCGACCTGTCCCAGCTCGCCACCCGCGCCGGCACCAGGACCTCCGTGCTGCGCGCCCTCGAACGCCTCGACACCTTCACGCTGCGCGTCGCCGAGGCGCTGGCCGTCGCGCACCAGCCCTGCCCCGCCCCGGCGCTCGCCGCGCTGCTGCCCGGCGGCGAGGAGCGGCTGCCGCTCGCCCTCGGCACCCTCCGGGACCGCGCCCTGCTGTGGGGCAGGGACGACGCGCTGCGGCTCGTCCGCACCGCGCAGGAGCTCCTCGCACCCGGCCCGGCCCGGCCGAGCCCGACCGGCCTCGGTCCCACCCTGGCCGAGACCGCCGCCGGCATCTCGCCGAGCCGGATCCAGGAGCTGCTGGCCGGCGCCGGACTGCCCCCCACCCACGACCCCGTCTCGGCGCTGGCCGCCCTCACCGGGCTCTTCGCCGACCGGGACCGGCTCACCGCGCTGCTCGACCAGGCGCCGGAGGCCGCGCGCGCCGTGCTCGACCAGCTCACCTGGGGACCCCCGTACGG
>NZ_SMKC01000305.1 GCF_004348315.1 Streptomyces sp. 8K308
TGCCGGAGCCAACCATGGCGAAGCCTTCAACCCATCATCGATACGGGCATAGAGTGCTGTCGCGAGGGTGTCCACATCTGTCTTCACACGCCGACATTGGACACCCTCGCATCATGCCCGCAGGCCAACCCCTTGGACTCATTCATCTAGGCGTCCCGGCGGCGGTCGCGGATCTCGGGGAGTCGCTGGAAGCCGGCCGACTCGTAGGTGGCGACGGCGCCGACGTTGGAGCTCGGGGTGTACACGATCGCGCTCGACGAGCCCAGCTCCTGGAGCGCGGCCGCCGCGGCGGCGGTGATCGCCCTGCCGTGGCCGTGCCCGCGATGCTCCCGATGTACGCCCATCGGCTCCAGCAGCCCCGGCTTCCCAGGACCGGCCGACCACACCGTCACCACCGCCACCGCCTTGTCCTGGTCGTCGTACGCCACCAGACACCGGGCGTCGGCGTACGGCGATCCTGCCGCCATGGCGTGCCAGCGCTCGTCGGTGAACGTCGCCCCGTCGAACGACGCCCGCAGTACGGCGGTCCACACCGGTGCCCGCTTCGGCCCGACCGCCTCGATCCGCACGCCCGGGTCCCGCACCGGATCCGCGAGGTCGCGGCGCAGCGGCGTCCACGGCTCGTCGGTGCTCCAGCCGGCCCCGGACAGCAGATCCTGGACCAGTGCGCCCACCGGCGCCTCGACGTACGCCTTCCCCACCGGAAGCACGCCGCGCTCCGGCTCGGTCACGTCATCAACCAGCCGCCGCGCCAGTTCCTCGTCTCGCTGGACGTCCGGCGCGAAGGTCACACGCAACAGGTGGGGGCCGTCCAGCAGTCCGACGGCGAGAATCCGCCCGTCCCGGCTCCAGGTCCTGACCGCCGCGGCCGTCGCCTCCGCGCCGAACCGCCAGAACCAGCCCAGGTCCCCCGGGTGAAGCTGCCACGGCGCCCCGTCGTACTGCCACTCCCGCAGCACGCCCACAGCCTCGTTCAACCCGTCGGCTTCCGGCGTGCCCAACACGATCGTCATGCCCCCGATCGCACATCACCGAGCCGAGAGCCCGCACCCGGTTTTGGCGCACCGCGGGGAGGGACGCTGTCACGTCTCCTTCTCCTCGGCAGGCAGCCTGGTCTCGACCCGCCCGTCCACGACCCGGGTCTCGAAGGCCGGCTGCGGGGCCGTCGCCGGCCCGGTGACGTTCCAGCCGTCGGTCAGCCGGAAGGTGCTGCCGTGCCACGGGCACCGTACACAGCCCTCGGCGATCTCCCCCTCGGACAGCGGGCCGCCCATGTGGCTGCACCGGTCGGCGAGCACCCGCAGGGTGTCGGCCGTCTCCCGGAACACCAGGACCGGAACGTCCCGCACGGTGGCGGTGACCGGGGTGCCGATCGGGAAGTCGTCGAGGGTGCCGAGGGGGTGCCAGCCGGGCTCCAGCGCGGCGACGACCTGGTCGGCGTGGTTCACGCCGGCGGCCTGACGGTAGGCGAGGTGCCCGCCCAGGGCGCCCCCCAGGCTGACGGTGGCCAACCCGGCGTACCCCCAGCCGCGGCCCGCCACCCGGCGGCCCCGCAGCCGGGCGGACAGGGATGCTATGTACATGGCGACGGCGGCGGTGTTGGTCGCGGCGTGCAGCAGGCCGACGCGCATCTGCGGTTTGCGCAGCTCCGCCCAGTCGGCCAGGCCGGCGAGCGCGGCCGGGACCGCCGCGGTCAGCCCGGCCGCGACCAGCAGGCCGGCGGCGCGCCGGCGTCCCGGCAGCAGGTCGAGGATCGCCGCCGACGTCCAGGTGCCGATCGGGATCTGGACCATGGCGGGGTGCGTGGGGTGACCGAGCCAGGTGCCGTGCAGGGCGTCCCGGAATCCGGCCGGCATGGCGCGCACCGCGTCGCGCAGCGGGGGGATCACCGCGTCGGCACGGCGCGAGCCCTCGATCCGGTCCATGGCGGACAGCACCGGGCCCGGGCCCTGGGGACTGGTCACCAGGCCGCGGAGAAACCCGCCGAACATCTGGGAACCGTGGAACAGTGAACCTCGGGAAACGGCCATTGCCGCCGAGTTCCCCCCGGTGCGGAAAGCAAACGGCGCGGCGGAGACCAACGCCCACCCACCGGCGTCGAGTGCTGCCGCGGCCGACTCGGGGAGGGGGCGGTCATCAGCCGCCGGCGAGTACCCGGACGGCGTCGCGGGCGGCGACGAGCGCCTCGGAGTGCTGCTGCTGGGCGAGGTCCCGCAGGCCCTCCATCCCGGGGGTGGTGGCGGCGAGGGTGAGTTCGCGTTTGATGACGGTCAGCTCGGCCTGCCAGATGTCGGCCAGGACCCGCTCCAGGTAGGGAGTGGAGTGGTCCCAGCCCTCCCGCGGGGTGCCGGGTCCGTAGCCGCCGCCCAGGGCGGTGACCAGCACGGTGGGGTGCCCTTCAGCAGCGGGGTGTTGGGGCCGGCGCCGGTGATGACGAGGTCCACCCAGGTCTTGAAGTGCTGGGAGGCACCGTAGTTGTACAGCGGGACGGCCAGGATCGCGGCGTCGGCGTTCTGCACCTCCTCGGCCAGGCCGCACCCAGCGGAGACCACCGGCTTCCTCGGCGACGCCTGGCAGACGCTGATCGAGCGCCTGGTTCGCTGACGGCAACCCTGCCGCCAGCCAGGGTGGTGGGCCATGAGGCCAAGGGATCACGTGCCGTCGGCTCGGATAGCATCAGCGCCGTGTCTGGTGCTTCGAGCGCGGCTCCTTGTGCCGCGGTGACGAGGACGCTCCGCTAGCGGCGGGGCGTTCGTCTGACTTCCGTTGAACGTTCCGCCGCTCCGTGGTTGGACCGGAGCGGCACGTTCGTGCTGCTCGGATTCTTCTGGGCAACGGAGCACTCGGTGTTCTCAGGCATTCTCTTCTCGCCCCGGGACGGATCATCCCCGGTGCGTGCGTGGCTGGTGCTGTGCTGCACGGGCATGCTGTAGTTCTTCGTCGCGGTTGACGTGACCGTGGTCAGTGTCGCCCTGCCCTCGATCGGCGCCGACTTCGGGGTCGACGGTCACGCCCTGACCTGGGTCGTGGTCGGGCACACGATCACCGGTGGTGGGCTGCTGATGCTCGGCGGCCGGCTGGGCGATGTGCTCGGCAGGCGCCGCATCCCCCTGCTCGGCACGACGCTCTTCGGTGCCGCGTCCCTGCTGGCCGGGCTCGCGCCGTCCTTCGCCGTGCTGGTGACGGCCCGAGGCTGTTGCAGGGCGCCGGGGAGGCGATCGCGCTTCCGGCGGCGATGGCCGTGATCGTGCTCATGTTCCCCGAGGGGCCGCGCAGGTCGCGGGCGCTGAGCGTGTGGGCGGCCGTCGCGAGCTGTGGCCTCGTCCTCGGGTTCCTGGTCTCCGGGATCATCACCCAGCTGCTCGGCTGGCGGTGGATCTTCCTGGTTCCGTGCCGTTCATCCTGGTCGTGCTCGCCGCCACAGCCGTTCTCATGCCGAGTCAACAGCCTGCCGAGCCGACACAGCTGGACCTTCCCGGTGCGCTCCTGCTGGTCGCGGCTCCGCTGTTGTTCACCCTCGGCGTCGTCGAGGGGCGGAAGAAGCGGACGGCACGCCGCCCTGGCTGCCGCCGGTGGCGCTCGTCGGCGCGGTGGTGGCCGGCGCCCTGTTCGTCAGGGTCGAGCGCCGTGCACGGAACCACTCGTGCCGCCGCGGTTCCTCCGCAACCGGCCGCGCGTCCTGGCCAACCTCGCCACCGCTCTGCTGAGCGCGGCCCTGTCCACCTCGTTCCTGCTCTTCACCTACTACCTGCAGGATCGGTCGAGCGCCGGACCGCTTCGGGCCGGTCTGACGATGCTGCCCCTGGCGGTGTCCCTGATCCTGGCCTCGGTGCTGGTGCCAGGGCTGCTCGGACGGTGGGGTGCCCGGGCCTGTGTCCTGGCCGGCATCGGCTTCACCACGCTGGCGATGGCGGTCATCGCCCTGGTCTCCGCTCTCGGGGCCACCGGTCTGGCGATGGTTCCGCCACGATGCTCGTCGCGGCCGGGATGGGGTTCGGGATCGTCGGGCTGCGGTACGTCGCCGTGACCGGAGTGACCGAGGACGAGGCGGGCATCGCCTCCGGCGTTCAGCGAGCCGCCGACCAGCTGGGCGGTTCCGCCGGTGTCACGCTCTACGTCGGCGTCGGGTTCGTTCCCACCCTGGACGGCGCCGACCCGTTCCTCGCCAGCAGCTTCCTGGCCATCGTCGGACTCGCCGCAGCCGGGGTCGTCGCCTGGCGGATCTCCCTGTCCGCCGCGGTGCTGGAGGACACGCTCCGGTGAGTTCGGGCAGGGCCGCGCCCGTCTGGCGGTCCGGTCGGGCGCGGCCCTGCCTTGCGCCCGTCGGGTTGGCGCTGGCTGCCAAGGGCTTGGCACGTGCTGCCATGTACCGGCTCGCGGGCGCCGTGGACCATGAGCGGCGGGAGTCGTCGGCGGCGCGCTGAACGTCGACTCGGGTCCGTGCCCTGGGTGACGCGCTCGCGCCCGGCCGGCAGGGCCACGCCCACGTCCCTCGCCTGGAAGTCGACCACGTCGGAGTTCCTATGGAACGCAGCATTCCCAGGTACACGCTCAAAGGCGTGCCCGAAGCCGAATCGTCCGTCGTGAACGGGTGCGACGTGACCTCGGCCTGAGGCTGGGGCTGACCCGGTTCTGGCGGGCCAAGGCCGAGGACATCGTCCTGCTCGTGCACGGGCTGACCGCGTCCAGCGACATGTTCGTCATGCCCGAGCACTACAACCTGGCCCGCTACCTCCTCGACAACGGACTCGAGGACGTGTGGGCACTCGACTCACGGATGAGCAACCGGTTCCCGTACAACACGGAGCCGGGCCAGCACACCCTCGACGACGTCGCCCACTACGACTACCCGGCCGCGCTGGCGGAGGTGCGCCGGCACGTGGGGCGGCGGCGGATCCACGTCATCGCGCACTGCGTCGGCTCGACCTCGTTCATGATGAGCCTGTACGGCGGGGCCGTGACCGGGGTGGCCAGCGTGACCTGCCAGAGCGTGGCGCTGGTCGTCCGGGTGCCGAGGTGGTCGCGCTGGAAGCTGGACCTCGCCCCCGAGGTTCTCGAGCTCGGTCTGGGACTGACCGCCGTCGATCCGCAGATGGCTGCCGCCTCGCGATTCAGTCGGGGACGGTTGCTGTCCCGGCTGGTGTCGCTCGCCCACCAGGAGTGCGACAACCCGGCCTGCCACATGGTGAGTTTCATGTGGGGCACCGGTTGGCCGGCGCTGTTCAGCCACGCCAACCTGACACCGGCCACCCATGACCGCGTCGCCGACCTGCTCGGCCCGGTCGGAGTGCACTACTACCGGCACATCCGGAAGATGGTCAGGGCCGGCCGCGCCGTGAAGTACGACGCGGGCGACCGGCGGCACGCCGACCTGCCGGACGACTACCTGGTCGACGCGGCGCGGCAGAGCACACCGGTCCTGTTCCTGACCGGCGCCCACAACAACGTCTTCAGGGACGCGAACGTCGCCTGCCACCGGCTCCTCTCGCGGTACGCCCCCGACCTGTACGAGTTGGCGGTGCTGCCCGGCTACGGCTACGTCGACCCCTTCTGGGGCAAGGACGCGCACCGGGACGTGTTCCCGGTGATGCTCGACTTCCTGAAACGGCGGGCGAACTGACATGCCGGACCACGACGCCCCCACCCGAGCACGTGGACGCCGTGGTCGTCGGCTCCGGTTTCGGCGGCTCCGTGACGGCGTACCGGCTGGCCGAGGCCGGCCTTTCCGTGGTGCTGTTGGAGCGCGGCCGGCCCTATCCGCCCGGTTCCTTCGCCCGTACCCCGGCGGAGCTGGGCCGCGCCTTCTGGGACCCGGCAGCGGGCCTCTACGGCCTCTTCGACGTGCGCAGCTTCCGCAGGTTCGACTCCGTGGTGGCCAGCGGCCTCGGCGGCGGCTCCCTCGTCTACGCCAACGTGCTGCTGCGCAAGGACGAGCACTGGTTCGTCGACGAGCAGCCGCTGCCGAGCGGCGGGTACGAGTCGTGGCCGGTGAGTCGCGCCGATCTGGACCCCCACTACGACGCGGTGGAGCGCATGCTCGGCGCCACGCCCTATCCGCTGGACCGTCCCCCCTACACGCGAACGCCCAAGACACACGCGATGCGGGAGGCCGCGGGCATGCTCGGCTTGGACTTCCAACTGCCGCCGCTCGCCGTCAGCTTCGCGCCCGAGCCCGGCGCCGACCCAGAACCGGGGCTCCCGATCAGCGGGCCGGCGTACGGCAATCTGCACGGCACGGGCCGCAGGACCTGCCGGCTGTGCGGCGAGTGCAACCTCGGCTGCAACGACGGGGCGAAGAACAGTCTCGACCACACCTATCTCTCCGCCGCCCGACACCACGGCGCCGACCTGCGCGCCCACCACGAGGTGCGGGCCATCCGCCCCCTCTCGGGCGGCGGATACGCGGTTGACTACCTGCGGCACGCCCCGAACCACGCGGATCGACGGGACGGGCACCGCGGGCCTCCGGCGACCCGGACCATTGGCTGCGACCGGCTGGTGCTGGCCGCCGGTACCTATGGCACCTCCGCCCTGTTGCTGCGTTCCCGCAGGTTTCTCCCCGGCCTGAGCCCGGCCCTCGGCACCCGGTTCTCGACCAACGGAGATCTGCTCGCCATCCTGGTCAGGGCCGGACGCGACGGCCGCCCGCGGCCTCTGGAGCCCAGCCGGGGTCCGGTGATCACGGCCGCGATCCGACTGCCCGACGCACTCGACACCGCACTCGACACCCCGGGTGAGACCGGGCGCGGCGGATACCTCGAGGACGGCGGGTACCCCGGCTTCGTCGACTGGCTCGCGGAAGGCGCCCACCTCCCTCAGCAACTCTCCCGGGGCATGCGTTTCGCGCTGGGGCGGATCCTCGCGAACGCCGCCCGCGCGCCGGAGACCCACCTGTCCCGGGCGGTCTCGGAACTGGTCGGGCAGGGGCTGCTCTCCAGCACCTCCTTCCCGCTGCTCGGCATGGGCCGGGACACCCCGAACGGCGTGCTCCGGCTGCGCGACGGTCGGCTGGACGCCGACTGGAGCCCGGCCGCGAGCGCCGCGTACTTCGACCGGCTGCGCGACACCATGCGGCAGGTGGCCGACGTCCTGGAGGCCCGCCACATCGACAACCCGCTGTGGTACCGAAAGCGCGTCGTGTCCGTCCACCCCGTCGGCGGCGCGCCCATGGCACACCACGCCGCGGACGGGGTGTGCGACCCGTACGGCGAGGTCCACGGCCACCCCGGACTCTACGTGGCGGACGGCGCGGCGCTCCCCGGACCGGTGGGCACCAACCCCTCGCTCACCATCGCCGCGTTGGCCGACCGGATGTGCACCCACCTGCTGGAGCACCGCTCCGCCACGCCGGCCGGGCGGTCGGCGCACCTGCCGCCCACGGCCACCACGTACCGCGAGTCCACCTCCCTCACCTTCACCGAGCGCATGCGTGGTTCCTACCAACCCGGGGCACGGCATCCGGGCGCGGCGAGTGCGACCGAGGAGTACGCCTCCCCGGCGCAGCGCATCTCGGCACGGCTCACGGTCACGATTGTCGACGTGGACGACTTCCTGGACGAACCCGGTCACCGGGCCGGAATCGACGGCTGGATCGACGCGCCAAGCCTCGGCGGGCGACGGCCGATCCTGCGGGGCACGCGCCACATGTTCTCCCCGAACGACGGGCCAGAAGGCCGAGCTCTCACGTACCGGCTGCACTTCACCGACGCCGAGAACCGCCCCCGCGCCCTCACCGGACGCAAGGAGCTGACGGGCGAAACCCCGCTGAGTCTCTGGCCGGAGACGACGGTCCTCCCCTTCCGGCTGTTCGACGGCCACGTCCGAGGTCCGGGGGAACAGTCGGCCACGGTGGTCGGTGCGGGGCGGCTGAGCATCCCGCTCACCGAGTTCCTGCGGCAGTTGACGACCTTCCGGACCACCGGACCGCGCGACGCGGCCGCGCTCGACCGCTTCGGCCGGTTCATCCTCGGCCGGCTGTGGCACCTCTACGCGCCGCGGACTCCTTGGCGCGGCCGGAAGCGAACCTGACCACGGCCCGGCGAGAAGGCCGCGAGGCGAGGCGCGGGAGGGCTGCCGGGGGCGGCTGACGAGGGATCTGGCGGGGTGGCGCCGGCCGAGGAAGACCGCGATGCCGTGGCCGTCGGGGGCCGGGTGGGTGGCCTGGACCCAGCCCCGGCGGCGGTGGAAGGCGACGGCTCGGGGCGAGCGGAGCGAGGTGAGCAGCCAGGCGCGGCCTTCGGGGGCGTCGGCGGTCACGGCCCGCAGGAGGTCGGCGGCGAGGTCGGTCCCGCGGGCGGTGGTGCGGACGGCCAGTTCGTCGACCTCGCGGGCGCCGCACAGCCAGTCCGCGGTGCGGTCCGGGCCGAGGTCGGCGGCGGTGAATCCCGGTCGGCGGATGTCCGCCGGCAGCCGGCCCGCGAACCCCTTCCGGGGTGGGGCACAGAAGGCCGTTGTTGCCAACAGTGTGCAACAAGCCGCGCCGCCGAAATGCGTCCGGGCGGGTTCGGCCAAGGCGTCACCTCGTGGAACCCGCGGGCGATCCGGGCCGACTACCGATCCGAATGGCGGCACGCGGAACTTCTCGTGCCGTACGTGTGTTCCGGTCCACACACGCCGCGTCTACTCTCAGGAGAAACGCACGTGAGGGAC
>NZ_SMKC01000306.1 GCF_004348315.1 Streptomyces sp. 8K308
CCCCACGCCCACGCCTTCGCCGACCTCCCCTGGCCCGGAGCCCACCGCGGGAACGGCTGGGCCGACGACCAGCGCGACGGTGGCGGCGATCGCCACCTTGCCGAGTACCCCGCCGACCGACCACGGCGCGGCCTGGGCGATCAGGCCGGCCGCCGCCACCGGCAGCAGGCCGCGCAGCGCCGCGTTGACGTCCACCAGCTCCAGGTACGCGGCCCGGCAGCGCTCGCAGCCGTCCAGGTGCTGCCGCAGCCCGCGCGCCGCCGCCGAGCCCCGGATGAAGGCGCCCAGCTTCCGCGCGTACCGGCGGCACTCCCGCTGGTCGGTGAGCGAGTCGCTGACGTGCGCCTGGAGGTAGGCCTGCCGCAGCCCCTCGCGGGCCCGGAAGGCCAACACGGCGGTGGCGTTCTTCGTCAGCCCCAGGTCACGGCCCACCTCGGCGAGCGACTGCCCCTCCACGGCGGTGCGCCACAGCACCTCGCGCCAGCGCTCCGGCAGACTGGCGAACGCCTCGGCCAGCATGATCCGTTCCGCCCGGTGCAGGGCCTGCGACTCGGCGGAGGGCAGCGGCGCCGGGAGGTGGGGCGGGAGCGACGCGGGGACGCGGCGTCCCGCCGCCATCCGCCGCACCATGGCCAGCAGATAGCCCCGCACCGACGAGCGTGGCCCACCCCCCTCCCGCATCGCCTGGAGCGTGCGAACGAACGCCTCGCCGGTCAGGTCCTCGGCCGCCTGCGGAGTGAGCCCGGCGCCGTGGGCGTACAACCGGACCGGGCCCGAGTGCCGGCGGTACAACTCGGCGAAGGCCGCGCTGTCGCCGCCACGCGCCCGAGCGAGGAGGACGGTGTCGTCGGCCGCGTCATGCGGCCGGTGCTGGTCTGACATGGTGCTCCCCTGTCCCGTTTCCGCCGTCTCACTCGTCACAGTCGTCACCGCCACCCCGGCCGTCAGCTGACCTGCCGGCGCACCAACTCGTGGAAGAGGCCGGTCGGATCGGCCAGCAACGCGGCCGGCGGCCCCTGTTGGACGACCCGGCCCTCGGACATGACGACCACCCGATCCGCGTCCATCACGGTGGAGAGCCGGTGCGCGATCACGATCCGGGTGGCGCGCAGCGCCCTGGTGGCCGCGATGACCGCGCGCTGCGCCTCGTTGTCCAGCGCGCTCGTGGCCTCGTCGAAGAAGAGGATCCGTGGCCTGCGGATGAGGGCCTGAGCGATCATCAGCCGCTGCCGCTGGCCGCCGGAGACGGTGCCGCCGCCGTCCGACAGCATGGTGTGCATGCCCATCGGCATGGCCTTGATGTCCTCGGCGAGGCCCGCGAGCGCGGCCGCCTCCCACGCCTCCTCCAGGGTGTGGGAGCCGGTGCCCCGGATGCAGTCGAGGATGGAGCCGGTGAGCGGCTGCGCGTTCTGCAGCACCACGCCGCACTGCCGGCGCACGGCCGCCCGGTCGAGGGCCGCGAGCTCCTGGCCGTCGTAGCGGACGCTGCCGGTGAGCGGCTGGTCGAAGCCGATGAGCAGCCGAAGCAGCGTGGACTTGCCGCAGCCGCTCGGGCCGACGATCGCCACGAACTCGCCGGGGCGCGCCTCGAAGCTGACGTCGTCGAGGACCAGCGGGGCGCCCTCGGCATAGCGGTAGGAGATGCCGCGGGCCTCGATCCGGCCGCCCAGCGTGGCCGGCCGGGTGCTGGCGCCCGTCACCTCGGGGACCTCGCGGAGGATCGGCCTGACCTTCTCGAACATCGGCAGCACGGCGGCGGCCGACAGCAGCGCGCCGGTCAGCTGGGTGACCGACGACAGCAGCATGGTGACGGCCGTGTGGAAGGTGAGGAACTCGGCGGCCGACATGGAACCCCGGGCCGGTCCCGCGAGCAGCATGAACATCGCGAGCGTGCACAGCGGCAGGCAGAGGGCGTTGAGCACCGTGATGCCGTTGGCGATCCGGCCGGCGCGCTGCTGGAGGTCCCTGGTGCGGGCGAACTCCCGCGCCCAGGCGGCGTAGGCGAAGCTCTCGGCCGCCGCGACCCGGAGCTTGGGAAGGGCCCGCAGCGTCTGGAACGCCTGGTTGTTGAGCCGGTTGCCGATGGTGATCAGCCGTCGCTGGTACCGGAGTTGCCAGAGCCCCAGGGCGAGGAAGACGGCGGCGACCGTGAGCAGCATGGCCAGCGCGGCCAGCGCCAGCGGCACGCTGTAGACCAGCAGCAGCACCAGGTTGGCCACGCCCACGGTGGTCGCCTGCAGGCAGACCGAGCCGATCCCGGACAGGACGCGGCGGATGGCGCTGATCCCCATGGCGGCGCTGGCGAGTTCGCCGGTGGAGCGGTCGGCGAAGAAGGTGGCGGGCAGCCGCAGCAGACGGTCCCAGACGGCGGGTTGCAGGGTGGCCTCGACCCGGCCCTCAAGGCGGAGGATCGCGGTGTTCTGCAGCAGCATGAACACGGCCGAGACGACGCTCAGCGTGATGATCGCCACGCCGGCCTGCACGATGAGGTCGGTCTCGCCCTGCGGGACGTACGCGCCGAGCACCCGGCCCGTCGCGATGGGCACCAGCGCGCCGAGGCCGGCAGCCACCAGGCCGCCGATCGCCAGGTCGCGCAGCTCGGCCCGGGTGCCGCGCAGGCTGAACCGCACCAGCCGGAGCAGGCCGAGCGGGCGGTCGGGCAGCGGGCGGTAGAACATCACGGCGCCGGGTTGGAGTTCGGCCGCGCCGGCCCGGTCGACGGGCTGCCGGTCGCCGGTCTCCGGGTCCACGACGGCGTAGCGGCCGCGGCGCCAGAGCAGGGCGACGGGCGCGCCGTCCGAGGCGCGCCGGCCCACCAGGGGGCCGCTGTTCTCCCGCCACCAGGCGCCGGTCAGCCTGACCTGGCGGGTGCGGACCCGGGAGGCGACGGCGATGGCCTCCACCGGGTCGTCGCCCGGCTCCGTGGCGCCCACCCCGGGCCCGGTGGCCAGGACGACGCCGGCCTCGGCCGCGACCAGCCGGCAGGCGGCGAGCGTGGCGTCGGCGTTGCGGTGAGCCGCGGTGGCCCGGTCGCGGCCGATCGCGGCCAGCAGCGTCTGGTTCGCCTCGGTGCGGGCGGCCTCGCCGGCCTCGATGCCGGCCGCGGTCCGGTCCTCGTGGGCGCGCTCCAACTCGCCGATCCAGCGGTCGAGCACCTCGAGCAGCCGCCGCTGCTGGTCGACCATGCCCTGCCAGACGCCGGGGTCGATCAGCAGCGTGCCGGCCGCGGCCTGGTCGTAGTTGGCACCGTACTGCACGCTGCCCGGCGGGATCGACGGCCACAGCACGTCGTCCTCGGAGCCGCCGAGCGGCGCCTGGTAGAGCACCCGCAGCCCACGGCCCATGCCCTGCGCGAAGGCCTCCTCGAGCGGGCTCGGCCAGCCGCCGCCCGCGTGGTACGCCGCCTCGTACGCCGCGTGGTGCAGCTCGCGCAGCTCAACGCGGTGCAGCCGGCAGCCGGGCAGCGGCCGGGCGATCAGGGTGTGGGACGGGCCCGACACCGGGCCGAGCAGCAGGGTGCCGGCGGCCAGCCGGCCGAGGAAGTGGCGGGGGCCGCGCTGGGCGGCGTCGACGGCGAACAGGTCGAGGGCGCCGTCCGCCACCAGCCACAGCACCAGCGGCCCTTCGAGGGACAGGCCGCCCGTGCCGGCGTGCTGGACCTGGGTGCCGAGCGCGCCGAGCGCGGCAAGCACCGGGTCGGGCGCGGGCGCCGTGCCATCCTGCCGGCCGCCGGTGGCCTCGGGCATGACCGTCACTCAGCGCTCCCTCACCAGTGCGGCGTACGGGCCGCCGGCGGCGAGCAGCCCCTCGTGCCGGCCGCGTTCGACCACGGTGCCGCGGTGCAGCACCAGGATCTCGTCGCTGTCCCGCACGGTGCTCAGCCGGTGGGCGATGACGACGCACGCGCAGCCGCGGCGCCGCAGGTTGTCGATGATGGTCTGCTCGGTGACGGCGTCCAGGGCGCTGGTCACCTCGTCGAGCACCAGCACGCTGGGGCGGCGCACCAGCGCCCTGGCCAGTTCGAGGCGCTGCCGCTGGCCGCCGGAGAAGTTCCGGCCGTCCTGCTCGACGCGGCTGTGGATGCCGCCAGGACGGCGGGCCACCACGTCGTCGTAGACGGCGGCGTCGCGCAGCGCCTCGATGACGGCGTCGTCGGGAATGGACGGGTCCCACAGCGCGACGTTGTCGCGGACCGTGCCCGCGAACAGGAACACGTCCTGGTCGACGAAGGAGACGGAGGCGGCCAGCGCGCCGCGCGGGATCTCGGCGAGCGGCGTGCCGTCGATCCGGATGACGCCGCTCCACGGGGTGTAGAGGCCGGCGAGCAGCCGGGAGACGGTGGACTTGCCGCTGCCCGAGCCGCCCACCAGCGCGACCTGCTGCCCCGGGCCCACGGTGAGCGAGAAGTCCGTCAGCAGCGGCGGGTCGAGCGGGCTGTAGCCGAAGGTCACCCGGTCGAGCTCGACGAGCCCGGTGAGGCGGCGGGTGCTCGGCGCGGGCTCGCGGCGTGCGTAGACCGGGTCAACGGGGAAGTTCTCGACGTCCTTGAGGCGGGCCACGTCGGCGGCGAAGTCCTGGAGCCGTCCCGCCACCCCGTTGAGGCGGGTGATGGGCGCGGTGAAGCTGGTCACCAGGGCCTGGAAGGCGACGAGCAGGCCGACCGTCAGATGCCCCTCGACGGCCCGGAGACCGCCGACGGTCAGGATCAGCGCGCTGTTGAGCGCGGCGAGCGTCGGCGCGACGACGGCCAGCCAGGCGCTCGGCACGCCGAGCCGCTGCTGCACCTCGAGGGTGGCGGCGTGCTGCCCCGCCCAGCGGCGGAAGAAGCCGTCCTCGCCGCCGGTCGCCTTCAGCGTCTCGATGAGGGTGAGGCCGCTGTAGGAGGTGTTGGTGAGCCGGGCGCTGTCGGCCCGCAGCCGCTGGGTGCCGGTCGCGCGCAGCCCGATCACGATCCGCATCGCGACGATGTTCAGCAGCGCGATCAGCACGCCGAGTACCGTGAGGTTCGGGTCGTAGCTCCACAGCAGCACCGCGTAGAGCAGGACCACCACGGCGTCCACGCCGGCGGCCGCCAGGTCGCGGGCCAGCACGTCGGCCACCGTGTCGTTGGACTCCAGGCGCTGCACCAGGTCGGCCGCGTTGCGCTGGGCGTAGAAGCTGACGGGCAGCCGCAGCAGATGGCGCAGGAAGCGGGCGCTGCCGAGGGTGGCGGAGATGACGCGGCCGCGCAGCAGGTTGGCCTGCTGGACGGCGGTGAGCGTGGCGGTGACGGCGAGGGTGGTGGCCATGGCCGCGAACAGAACGCCGAGCTGCGAGGTCTGGTCGCCGATCAGGAACAGGTCGACGTAGGTGCGGCTGAGCGCCGGCACCGTGGCGCCGGCGACCACCAGCAGCAGGCTCGCGAGCGCGATGGCCAGCATGGTCCCCGACATGCCGCGCAGCCGGCCCGGCATGGCCCGCATGATCCCGGGCCGGCGGCCGCCGCGCCGGAAGTCGTCGCCCGGTTCGAGGACCAGCACGACGCCGGTGAAGCTGGTGTCGAACTCGTCGAGCGGCACGAACCGACGGCCCTTGGCGGGGTCGTTGATCCAGGCGCCGCGGCGGCCGAGGCGGCGGCCCATGCCGTCCAGGACGACGTAGTGGTTGAACTCCCAGAACAGGATGGCCGGCGGCCCGACCTCGGCCAGCGCGGCCAGGTCCATCTGCATGCCCTTGGCGGTGAGGCCGTAACGGCGGGCCGCCTTCAGGAGATTGCTGGCCCGCGAGCCGTCCCGGGAGACGCCGCAGGCGATGCGCAGCTCCTCGAGCGGCACGTGGCGGCCGTAGTGGCCGAGGACCATGGCCAGCGCGGCGGCGCCGCACTCCACCGCCTCCATCTGCAGCACCGTGGGCGTGCGGACGGACCTGGCGGCGCGGAGCCGCGGGGTGCGGCGCGGGGCGCGCCGTCGGCGCCGGCTCGCCCGGGCACCGGTCTCGGCGCCGCCGTGCCGGCGGCGGTCGCCGGCGGGCGGGAGTCGGGGGGAGGTGTCCTGTGGGGCGGTCACGGAAGCAGCCAATCGACGGGGCGTTGCTCGGAGAGGCGGATGGTGGCGGTGACGGGCGTCCTGGAGTCGAGGACGAACGGCGGTCCCTCGGCGGACGACCACCGGTAGCCGGACTCGGTGTCCGGCGAGCGCTCGAGCTCGACGACCACCGCCACCGGGTTGCCCTGCTCGGCGAAGGAGGCCGCGAGCTGCGCGTCGCCGAGGAAGCCGGCGAGCTGTTCCGGGGTCTGCGGCGCGCCGCCCACCGCCTGGACGCGGCCCCGCAGCACGCCGAACCGCTCGCGGGGCGCGGACTGGACGTCCAGGTCGACGCGGGCGCCCACGGGGACGGCGGACGCGCTGTCGCCCGGCAGGTAGAGGACGGCGACCAGCGGCTCGTCGCCCTGCGGCGGGTGCTCGAGCGTCGCGACCTCGTCGCCGGCGGTGAGGACCGCGCCCTCCCTGGCGATCAGGGTGGTGACCCGGCCGCCGGCCACCGCCGCCACCTCCTCGTCGCCCTCGTCGGTGGCGACCAGCAGCAGCGGCGCCCCGGGGGTGAGCGAGTCCCCCTCGGCGGCGAGTACTCGGGTGACCTGGCCGGTCACCGGGCTCTCCAGCACATAGCCGCCCTGCGGTCCCGTGAGGACGCCGGGGGCGCTCTGGCTGGCGGAGACGGAGCCGGTGAGGGCCCAGTAGGCGGCGGCCAGCATCACGAGGAAGGTGACGGCGAGGACGAGTCGGCCCTGCGGGCGGGCGAGGCGCACCGGCAGGTCGAGTTCCTCCGGCGACTGCAGTTTGGAGAGCGCTTTTTGGCGAAACTGCACGAGCCGTTCCTTTAGGTGCCTGACTGCCCTGGGGAGTGGCTGACCCGCGGATATCCGAGGAGAGCGGTGGATATCCGCGGGTCAGTGGTGAACCCCGGAAGTGTGGGGTCCGGGGTTCACGGTGTGCGTGCTCTACAGGCCGGCGAGCCCGGTGACGGCACCGGTGTTCGCGTGCACGCCGGTGATGCCGGAGACCTGACCGGTCACCTGGCCGGCGACGCCCTGGACGAAGCCGACGGTCTCCAGGGAGCCCACGGCGTTGGACACATCGCTGGTGAGGGCGCCCACCAGGCCACCGGAGACGGAGACGAGGCCCGCCACACCGCCGGCGACGGCGTCCAGCTCGGTGTCGGCGATCTCACGGGTCTCGAGGTCGTTACGCAAGGCGCGTTTCCCTTCACTCATCATCACTTGAAAATCTGGAATTCGCGGCGATTCACGGCAGTCGCCCGTATGGCGCACGGGCGACGGGCAATGCGTCGGCCGCCATGCTGCCGATTGCCGCCAGCGCGAGGATGAAAGCACGTGCCGCGACGTCCCGGCCAGCGCCGGGCGCCCCAGCCGCCCGCGCGGGCGGGGGCGACGGTCGCGAACGTGCGACATCCTTCGCCAAGTGGGTATGGGATTTTCGCGTAATCGAGTGGCGAGAGCGAGTGGACGCCTCGCGCCGGCGAAGCCTATGGGCGCGTAAGCGCCCTGATCGCCGACATGTCCGACATACTGCGAATTTCGGTCGGATGCCGTCCACTTGTGTGCGAGGCGTGAAGATGCGCAGAAGGGTGTTTGGTGACCGGGCAGAACGGTCCAGGGTTGGCCGGCTGGCGCCGTGCCCGGCCCTGGGCGCCCGACCCGCCTCGGTCGTGATTCCGCGGCCCTGCCACGCGGGTGCCCACCACCCAGGCCACCTCGGCCCCGGAGCCGGTGCCCGTGGCCTGCGCGAAGCCGGCGGGCCGGCCAACCTCCCTGACCCTGATGACCCAGTTGAGCCAGCCGACGTCGGGATCCGGTGCCCCGGCCGTCTGCCGCGCGTAGCGGGCCCGCAGCGGCTCCAGGGCGAGCCGGGCGGTGGCGAGGGGTTGGGCCTTCATCCTGACCATGCAACGATTCTCCTCGGGGCCGGACGCCTACCTCCGGAGGGAGCCACGTCATGACCGTTCCGCCGTTCGAGGCCGTGCTGTGCGATGTCGACGGCGTGCTGCGGCACTGGCCGTCGCTCGACGAGATCGAGCGGGCCAACGGCCTGCCGCTCGGGGCCGTGGCGGCGGTGGCGCTGACGGGGCCGCTGGCCGAGGCGGCGATCACCGGGCGCACCACCGACGAACAGTGGCGGGCGGCCGTCGTCACCGAACTGGCCGCCGCCCACGGCTCGTCGGAGCGCGCCGCGGCGGCCGTCGCGGCCTGGTCGGCGGTGCTGCCGCGGGTCGACGACGAGGTGGTGGCGCTGCTGACCGGGCTGCGCGGCGTGGTTCCGGTGGCGCTGGTGTCCAACGCGACCACCCGCCTGGAGGCCGACCTGGCCAGGCTCGGCCTCGCCGAGGTCGCCGACGCGGTGGTCAACACCAGCGCCCTCGGCTTCGCCAAGCCGGACCTCCGCGTGTACGCGGCCGCCGCCGAGCGGGTGGGCGTGCCGCCCGCGCGCTGTCTGTTCGTCGACGACACCGAGGCCAACGTCGTCGCCGCGCGTGAGGCCGGCATGACCGGCCTCCACTTCCGTACGGCGGCGGACCTGCGCGGCGCGTTGCGCCTGACCGGCGCGGGCTGAGCGGCCCCGCGCCCCGCGGGAGTTGTTCCC
>NZ_SMKC01000307.1 GCF_004348315.1 Streptomyces sp. 8K308
GATCAGTGGGTGGTGGCCGCGCTCCGCGAGGTGCTTGGCGGTCTGCAGAGCGGTGTGCGCGACGCCGTTGACGTCGGGGGGATAGGACTCGGTGACGATCAGGACTCGCATCGGGGAGGTGCGCATACGAGCGTTGTCGCCGACCGGGGCATGGGCAGCCCCACATCCGCATGTCCGTTCGGAAAACGTCCCATGAGCCTTGGGCCCCGGTGAGCCTCAGGCCCCTGCCCCTCACCCCGTGGCGCGGTCGGCCAGCCGGCCGCGGACCGCGGTCTGCACCCCGGCCTGCTCGGCGGGATCGGTGGCCAGCCGGCGCAGCCGCTCGACCACCCGGGTGTCGACCGTGGTGGCGCAGCGGGCGGCGACCTCGCGGGTGTCCTCCTCGCAGTCCCACAGGCACTCGACGGCGAAGCCGGTGGTGAAGGAGGGATCGGTGCCGGAGAGGGCGCGGGCGACGTCGCCACGCAGCTGGGAGGAGGCCGTCTCCCGGTAGATGTGGCGCAACACGGGCACGGCGGCGCCCACGGTCAGGCGCCCGGCCCCCTCCACCAGCGGGCGCAGCTCCCTGGCGTCCATGCCCCTGGTGCGCACCGCGCGGAGCAGCGCGGTCAGCACCCGGGGGGCGTCCCGGCTCTCGCCGCGCCTGGCCAGCATGGCGGCGGCGCAGGAGCCGAGCTGGTCGTCCCGGTCGGCCCAGCGCCTGGCCTGTTGGAGCGCCTGCTGCCCACCCATCCGGGAGAACGCGGTGATCGCGGCCCCCGCCACGTCCTCGTCGGGCGCGCCGGCGGCCGCCTCGATGAGGGGGAAGACCGCCGGCTCCTCGCGCTCGGCGAGGTGGCGCAGCGCCGCCGCCCGCACCGCGGGACGGCCGGCCTCGGCGGCGGCCAGCAGCAGGGGGCGGTCGGCGGGGCCGGCCACCGCGGCCAGGCAGCGGGCGGCCGCGGCCTCCCGCCACTGCCGCGGCGACTGCTCGTACCCCTCCTGGGCCCAGTCGAGGACGGCGTCCACGCTCCAGCCGGGCTGCGGCCCCGGCGGCCGCAACTGGCGCTGCCAGCGGTCGAAGTCGCCGTGTTCCAGGGCGCGTTCCAGGCGGGCGCGCTGCTCGGGGCGGTCGGGATCGGCGGCCCACACGTGCCAGGGACGGGGCTCGAAGGAGTCGCGAACCGCGGCCGTGAGGGCGGCCTCGCCCTCCTCGGTGTGCGGGAAGCGGAGCAGGATCCGCGGGCCGAGGGCGCGCAGCCCGGCGTCGTCGTCGCGCACGGCGAGCTCGTCGAGCGCCCAGCGCCAGTTGGCGCCCTCCACGGCGTAGCGGCGCAGCAGCCGCAGCGCCTCGCGGTCACCGTAGGAGGTGAGGTGGCCGAGCACGGAGAGGGCGAGGCCGGTGCGCTCCTCCTCGGGGCGGACGGCGTCGTCCGGCCGGAACAGGTGGTCGGCGACGGCGTCCAGGTCGGCGCCGAGCTCCACGTAGAGCCGGGCGTAGTAGAGGGAACGGTGCTCGAGCCGCCAGTCCCGGCGGGGATCGTGCAGCACGCAGCGCTCCAGCGCGGCGACTGCCTCGGCTCGGGGGGCCGCGAGCGCGTGCAGCCAACCGTCGCCGCGCCCTCGCTGGAGGAGCCCCAGGAGGGTCCCACTGGGCGCTATGTCTGTTTCGGTGTGGCTGGCGAACATATGAGTCAGCATCCGGTGCGGTCGTTCCCGTGGCAAGGCATTTCCGTTGCGCGGCTCCTTGCCGGTGCGAGCCCGTTCTACACCCGCGGGGCCGGAACGCGCCTCCCGGGGCGGCTGAATCTCTTACGGAGCGGGGAAGGCTGTGCAACAGTCTGGAGTCGTCCGCCGGGAAGGCGGCCCCCGCCGACCGCCCCGGGACGTCAGGTCCTGTCCGCGCCGTATCAGGGACCCGCCATGCTCTCCTCGCAGCACCCGGAACCCCCCACGAACGACCTCACCGACGAGGCCGCGCTCGACGACCTGATCGCCCGCGCGCGCCGGCTGCGGGACGACGTCGAAGCCCTGCGGCGCGACGAGGCGGCCGGCGGCGCGCCGGAGCGGCGGCGGGCGGGCCTGGAGCTGGCACTCGAAGGCCTTGACGACGTCGGCGAGCGGCTCGCCGCGCTGCGCGGCGCCGAGAGGCCGGCGGCGGGGCCCGCGGGGAGCGCTGAGTGGAACCTGCTGACCGACGGGGTGGTCTGGTCCGACGAGCTGTACGCGATCTTCGGACGCCCGATCGGCGAGGGGCCGCTCACCCTCGACCAGCTGCCGTCGTGGCTGCCGCCCGAGGACCAGCCGACGCTGACCGCGGCCGTCACGGACTGCCTGGTGGACGGGCGGCCGATGGACTGCGAGTTCCGCATCACCCGCCCGGACGGCTCCCGCCGCGTGGTCAGGATGGCCGGCGAGCCGGTGCTCGACGACAGCGGCGGCACCGTGGCGATGCTGGCGATGATCCGCGAGCTGCGCGTGGACCGGCCGGCGTCCCGCCGCGGTCCCGGCGCCGCCGACGAGGAGCCGGCGGCGGGCGCGGACGCCGCGGCGGGCGGCCGGGCGCGGACGAGCGTGCGGGGCCCGCTGGGCACTGCCCGCGAGGAGTCGCGGGCGGCCGCGGGCGAGGCAGGGCCCTGGCGCGGCCTCACCGTCGCGCTCGATGACTCCGTGCTCGCCCCCTCGCTCGACTCGCCGCGGCCGGGCGGTTCCGAGGGGCCGCCCGGATCCCTGGAGCTGGCCGCCCGTTTCCTGCCCGCCGGCGCCGGGGGGCAGATGAGCGGCAAGTGGTACGACGCGCTGACCCTGCCGGACGGGGGGCGGCTGCTGAGCGTCGGCGACCTGTCGGGGACCGGCGCCGCCGCGGCGGCCGGCACTGCCACGGTGCTCGGCGCGATCCGCGGCATCGCGCTGACCGGCGCCGCGCCCGGCGCGCTGCTCGGCCACCTCAACCAGTTGCTCGACCGGGCCGCGCAACCGGTGCTGGCCAGCGTGCTGTGCTGCCACTACGAGCCGGACCTCGGTGTGCTCACCTGGGCCCAGGCCGGCCATCCCGCTCCCCTGCTCTGCCGGGGCGGCACCGGCTGGGCGCTGCCGAGACCGGCCGGGACGCTGCTCGGCGCGGTGGGCGACGCCGGCTTCGCGCAGCGCGCGGACCGGCTGGCCCCAGGAGACGTGCTGGTACTCCATACCGATGGACTGTTTTCGGCCATCCCACGGCAGCTGCCGGCAGGGCACGCGGGCGACCACCGGCTGATCGACCTGGCCCCCCGGCTCAGCTCGGCGCGCAGCGCAGCCGAGTGCCTGCGGGTGATCGTCGCGGCCTGCGGCGAGGTGGCCAGGGAGGACGACGCCTGCCTGCTGGTGGCCAGGGTCAGGGAGTGACGAACCGCCGACGGCGGGCCGGGGGCGCCGGCACCGCCGTCGGCGGCGGTCAGGCCGGCCGGCCGCCGAACCGGGGCGAGCCCGAGGCCTGCGGCGGCAGCACCTGCTCGATCTCCTCGCGCAGGGTTTCGATCCTGGCGTAGCCGGCGTACTGCCCGGTGAGCCGGTACATCTCGCGCAGCCGGTCCCAGGTGCGGTGCGAGGAGTTCTCGCCGATGCTCGCCAGGGCCAGCCGCGCGTAGCGGTCGGCCTGCTCCGGGTCGTCGGCGATGAAGCAGGCCGATGCCATGGAGAGCTGGTCGAAGATCCGCGACCTGCCCCGCTCGTCCTCGCGCAGCGCGAGCGCCTGGACGGCGTACCGGGTGGCCGGCCTCGCGGCGGCCGGGTCGTGCTCGGCGAGGGTGCGGTAGGCGAGGGCCTGCATGCCGTACAGGTCGGCCTCGTCGAACATCTGCATCCAACTGGGCGGCGGCACGTCGCCCCGGTCGGATACGAACAGCTCCTCCGCCTGCCCGAGCAGCCGCCGCATGGCCTGGCCGTGGCCCATCGACGCCTCAGCCCAGGCCTCGATGGTGCACAGCATGGCCCGAGTGCGGGGCAGGGCCTCCTCGCCCATCCCCGAGTTGGCCAGCTGCATCAGGTCGAGGGCGTCGTCGGGCCGCCCCAGGTGGACCATCTGACGCGCGGCCCTGGACAGCGCCTCGCCGGCGCGCGGCTGGTCACCGCCCTCCCTGGCGGCGTGCGCGGCTATCACGAAGTACTTCTGCGCGGTGGGCTCGAGGCCCACGTCGTGCGACATCCAGCCGGCCAGCACCGCGAGGTTGGCCGCCACCCCCCACAGCCGCCGCTGCAGATGCTCGGGGTGCCGGAAGGCGAGCATGCCGCCCACCTCGTTGAGCTGCCCGACCACGGCCTTGCGCTGCAGGCCGCCGCCCCGGGACGCGTCCCAGGCGCGGAAGATGTCCACCGAGCGCTCCAGGGCCTCGACCTCCTCGGCGCCCACCGGCGCCGCCTCGTAGCGGTCGAGTCCCGCGGGATCCGCGGTGGTCGCTGAGTCGTGAACGGTCAGGGTGTCGCGGTCCCGGGGGGTCCGCAACCAGTCGTACATGGCGTCGCTGAGGGCTGATCCTGCGGCGAGCGCGGCGCCCGCACCCACCATGCCGCGTCGGTTGAGCATGAGGTCCATTCCCGTGAATTCGGTGAGGACCGCGGCCGTCCGCTGGGGTGCCCACGGCAGTCCATGGATGGACGGCCGTGCCCCCGCTTCCCCCGGCCGGCGAAACCCGAGGTCCTCGATGGTCACGACACGGCCGAGCCGCTCGGTGAACAGCGTCGCCAGCACCTCGGGAACCGGATCGCGCGGGGTCTCCCCCGTGTCGATCCAGCGGCGCACCCGCGAGGTGTCCGTGGCCAGCTGCGGATGCCCCTGGGCCGCCGCCTGCCGGTTCACCAGCCTGGCGAGTTCGCCCTTGGACCATCCGGCCAGGCGGAACAGATCCGCGAGGCGGGTGTTGGTTCTGCTGCTCACGTCAAGCCCCCAGGATCTCGGCTGAGTTGACAGTAGCCGCCACGCAACGGCCTTATGGCCATTCGCCATGGTTTCGCCAGGGCACGCCACATGGTGTGCCACCCGCGCGAGGGAGTGATGTAGACACCGCGCCACCCCGGTCCGGTGGCCGCCCGGCATTTCCCCAGGGTGCTGGGAGGCCCGTCCGGTCCGGGGGCGCCGTGAACCTTCCGGCACACGAAGGGACCATGCCCGCCTATGTATCCAGCACCATCACCCGTGGTCTCCCGGGCCAGGCCGCGCCTCGTCGGCCAGCTCGGCGCCGCACCGGCCGGCGTCGCGGACGACCGCGGCCGGCGGCCGCGGCGGCCGGGACCGACGCCGGGCGCCGGGCGGATCGACTTCTCGGGCGCGCGTGGGGAGCGGTTGCGCACCGCGCTGTCCGCCGCCCAGGAGATCTGTCCCGAGTTCGCCCCGGTGCAGGTCGTCCGTGACGCCGGCCCCTCGGTCGTGCTGATCGGCATGGCCGGCCGCCGCGCCGCGGTCGCCAAGTGCCTGATCGACCCGACGGGCCCGCGCGCCGACCGGACCAGGCAGGAGATAACGGCCTACCGCACCTTCGTCCACCACCGGCCACCGACGCGGGTGCCCCGGCTGATCGCCGACGACCCGCACAGCGGCACGCTGGTGGTCGAGTTCGTACCGGGCCGGGTGGGCGCGACGCGCCGCCACCCGGCGTCCGCGCCGTCCGCCGCCGACCTGCGCGGCCTGCTCGCCGCCCTGTGCCGGCTCAACACCTGGCAGCCGCCGGACGGCGTGTTCCAGGACGCCGTGAGCTACCCGGCGTGGCTCGCCCGATACCACTCGCTCGGGCTGCTCACCGACCGGGACGTCGGCGACATGCAGGCGCTGCTGCACGGCCTGTGCGGCCGGGGCCGGCAGGAGCTGCCCCGGCAGTTCTGCCACGGCGCGGCGCGGCTGACCCATGTGCTGCTCTCGCCCAACGGTCCCGTGCTGGTGAGCTGGGAGTCGGCCGGCTGGTACCTGCCGGGCTACGACCTGGCCACGCTGTGGTCGGTGCTCGGCGACGCGCCGCTGGTGCGGCGCCAGATCAGCCAGACCGCGCAGGCCGTCGGGCCGCGCGGTCGGGACGCGTTCCTGGTCAACCTGATGCTGGTGCTCACCCGGGAGATCCGGCTCTGCGAGGAGGCGGTGCAGCGCGCCATGCGGCGGCCGATGACCACCCCGGCGGGCGGCGGCCTGTCCTACGGGGAGGAGCAACGACTGTTGCTGCGCCGCCTGCACGAGGACTGGGCGCTGGCCCGCCGCGCGGTCCGCGCCGCCGTCGGCACCAGGTAGCCGGGCGGCGGCGCCGGCTAGCGCTGGAACATCTCGGCGGGGAGCGGCTTCAGCAGGGCGTAGAGGTCGTCGGTGATGGGGCGGTCCCAGCTGGCGATGGTGACCAGGACGCCGTCGTCCCGGTCGAACTGGACGCAGGAGACGCGGCCTTCGGTGCAGGTGATGCGCCGGACAATCAGCAGGTTACCGTCGTGCATCACCGGGACGTCCTCGCTGCCGGTGGCGCGCACGTCCTCGTCGATCTCCAGCGCCGCCAGCAACTGGTGGACCTCGAAGGGGACTTCGCCCTCCACGATGTCCCGTGCCGGCGAACCCTCCGGCAGGTTGCCGATGACCATGGCCGGGCCGCGTCCGCCGAACAGGTCGTAGCGCAGCACCACGCCCTGGCAGCTGCCGTCCGGGGCGGGCAGCAGCCCCGCGCCCAGCACCCCGGGCCAGTCCCCCGGGTCCATGGCGAGCACGTCGAAGTCGGGCCCTGCGGGGGAGGCGGCGCTGCGGCGGCGGAGAAACGACATGCCGCCATGGTACGTGGGCCCGTTCACACCCCGGCCGCCCCGCGATCACCTGGGGCGGCCACCTGACGGTACAACTCCACGGCCTCGCCGGCACGACCCAGCTGTTCGAGGCAGTGCGCCTCGTCGTTGCGGCTCGCAAGCGAGTCGGGGTGTCCTGGCCCGAGCACCCGCTCCCTGGCCCGCCGCACGCCGCGGTACTCGGCGAGCGCCTCGTCCCAGCGGCCGAGCCAGCCGAGCGCCACCGCGATCTCCCGGCCGCTGACCAGGGTGTCGAGGTGGTCGGGGCCCAGCGTGTCGGCGCGGAGGTCGCGGACCACGCGGGCCTCGGCCAGCGCCTCCTCCCACCGGTCGAGCCGGCCGAAGCTGATGCCGAGGGCGTGCCGGGCGCGCAGCGTGTCGGCGTGCGCGGGGCCCTGGGTCCTGGTCCTGGCCTCGATCACCTCGTGGATGACCGGCACGGCCTCGCCCGGGCGGCCGAGCCGCCCAAGGACGACACCGATCTCGAAGCGGGCGTCGAGGGTGTCGGGGTGGTCGGCGCCCAGTACCCGGGCCCGGGCGGCGGCGACCGCAGTGTGGCCGGCCAGCGCCTCGTCGTAGCGGCCGAGCCGGAACTGCGCGTAGGCCGTCTCGTACCGGCTGGCGAGGGTGTCGGCGTGCTCGTCGCCCAGCGCCCTGGCCCGCTCGGCGGCCACCGCCCGGTGCACGTCGTAGGCGTCCTCCCAGCGGCCGAGCCGGCCCAGGCTGAGCCCCGCCCGGTGCCGGCTCTCCAACACCGCCAGGTACTCCGGCGCCGGGCTACGCCGCTCTCCGGTGTGGCCGAGCAGGGCGGTGGGCGCGAGCCCGGTCCACTGGCCGGTGAGGCCGGCCGAGCGGTCGGGCGGCGGCAGCCGCAGCGACCAGGAGCCGCTGGCCCGCGATCCGGGACGCATGCCGCGGGTCCAGGCCGGCAGCCACTCGGAGCGCGGCCGGGCGGGCGCCGGGACGGCGGCCGCCGCGGTGCCGCCGCCGGCGACGACCAACCGGCGGGCGATCGCGGCGGCGTCCTCTGGCCGGTCCGCCGGGTCCTTGGCGAGCAGTTGGAGGATCAACCGCTCGAGATCGACCGGCAGCTCGGGGCGGTGGCGGCGCGGCGGGGTCGGCGGGGTGTCACGGTGGCCGATGAGGACGGCCCAGGGGTCGCCGAGGTCGAACGGCGGCGCCCCGGTCGCGATCTCGTACAGCACGCAGCCCAGCGAGTAGAGGTCGCTGCGGTGGTCGACGCCGACGCCCGCGATCTGCTCGGGCGACATGTAGTGCGGGGTGCCCATGGCCATGCCGGCGCTGGTGAGCTTGGAGGTGAGGCCGATGTCCTGGGCGATGCGGGCGATGCCGAAGTCGCAGATCTTGACGGTGCCGTCGGTGAGCCGCATGACGTTGGCCGGCTTGAGGTCGCGGTGGATGATGCCCTGGCCGTGGGTGTAGGCGAGCGCGGCGGCGACCTGGTCGGCGACGTCGGCGATCACCTCGACGGGCAGCGGGCCGCCGCGGTCGGTGAGCAGCTCGCTCAGGTTGCGCCCCTCGAGCAGCTCCATCACCAGGAAGAGGACACTCTCGGACTCCCCGAAGTCGTGCACCACGGTGACGCCCCGGTGTTGCAGCGAGGCGGCGAGCCTCGCCTCGCGCCGGAAGCGCTCGCGCAGCACGCGCAGGAACGGCTCCTCGTCCTCCCTGCCGCCCAGCGGTTTGAGGCACTTGACCGCCACCCGCCGGTCGAGCGCCTCGTCCCTGGCCCGCCAGACCTCCCCCATGC
>NZ_SMKC01000308.1 GCF_004348315.1 Streptomyces sp. 8K308
CCGCAGACCCGCTCCCCGCAGACCCCCTCCCCGCAGAAGGTGACGCCCCGCCACGTCCTCCGCTGGACGGAACCGGGCCGCGCGGGACAGCCTGTCGAGCACCACGCCCGGTGGTGCTCGGCGAACGCGGCCGCGCCGCCCGACCGGGTCGTGGTAGCCGACGACCGGACCACCGCGGCCGCCGCCCACCGGCTCGCCCGCGCCGGAACCGCCCTGCTGTGGCGGGGCGACTACCACAACGCGCGCCAACTGCTGCGCGCGCTCGGCCGCCGGGTGGCCGCCGCCGAGCCGCCGGCCACCACCTGGGCCACCCACCGCGCCGCCCGCGCCAGGCGGGCCACGCTGCTCGGCCGGCTGCTCGTGCCGCTCGACGGCACCGGGCGCGTGGCGCTGCGCCGGGCGCCGGACACCGCCCGCGCCTGCGCCGAGGCATGGGGGCCACCGGACGGCGGGCCCACCGTCGTCCCACTGCCCGAACTGCTCGGCGCGATCGGCGCCCACGAGTGGCGCCGCCGGGGCGTGCCCATCGCCGCGCTCGACGGCGCCAGGATCCACCCGCACCATGGCGTGTTCTCCCCGGTGCGCGGCGAGTACGTCGACCTGGTGGCCACGGCCCCGCTGCCGGCCGCGGCCTGCGGCGGCACCGGCCTGGACCTCGGCACCGGCACCGGCGTGCTGGCCGCCGTGCTGGCCGGGCGCGGCGTCCGGCGGGTCACGGCCACCGACCACGACCCCCGCGCCGTGGCCTGCGCCCGGGAGAACCTCGCCCGCCTCGGCCTGGCCGGCCGGGTGACCGTCCACCACGCCGACCTCTACCCCCCGCACGGCCGGGCCGACCTGGTGGTGTGCAACCCGCCCTGGCTGCCGGAGCGCCCCAACTCGCCCCTGGACCACGCCGTCTACGACCCCGAAGGACGCATGCTGCACGGCTTCGTGGCCGGCCTCGCGGATCACCTGACCCCCGGCGGCGAGGGCTGGCTGGTCCTCTCCGACCTGGCCGAACACCTGGACCTGCGCCCCCGGGACCACCTGCTCGCCGCCTTCGCCGCGGCCCGGCTCCGCGTCGTCGACCGCCTCGACGCCAGACCGACCCACCGCCGGGCCGGGGACGCCGCCGACCCCCTCCACCGGGCGCGCTCGGCCGAGGTGACCTCGCTCTGGCGCCTCGCCGCCGAAACCCAGGGCTAGGCCGGGCCCTCCTTCTCCAGCCGCTCCTTCTTCTCCAGCCGCTCCTTCTCGACCGGACCACGGGCGTGGCAGTCGGCCAGGTGGTCGTTGACCAGGCCGCACGCCTGCATCAGGGCGTACGCCGTGGTCGGACCGACGAAGCGGAAGCCGCGCCGCTTGAGGGCCTTGGACAGGGCGGTGGACTCGGGCGTGGTGGCCGGGATGTCCCCCGGCTTGCCGGGCGCCGGCCGGCCCGCCGCCTCCGGCGCGTGCGACCAGATCAGCTCCGTCAGCTCCCCGGGACCCCACTCCGCGGCCACCCGGGCGTTGGCCAACACCGCCTCGATCTTCAGCCGGTTGCGGATGATGCCCGGATCGGCCAGCAGCCGGGCGGCGTCCTCCTCGGTGAAGGCCGCTATCTTCGCGATCGAGAAGCCGGCGAAGGCCCTGCGAAAGCCATCCCGACGGCGCAGGATCGTCAACCACGAAAGACCCGACTGGAACGCCTCGAGGCACAGCCGCTCGAACAACTCGTCGTCCCCACGCACCGGCCGGCCCCACTCGGTGTCGTGGTACTCCCGGTAGTCCTCCGGGGCTACCCCCCAGGGACACCGCGGCAACCCGTCGGGTCCTGCCACCGCCAGCGTCTCGTTCATACCGGGCAGTGTGCACCAGACCACTGACAATCGGTCCTGAACCGCCTATGAGCTGCGGTTTTCCCCGCCCGGCCCGTCCGCGGCCCGGAGCCCGTCGAGCACGAAGCCGGCATGCCGGCGCCACGCCTCGGGATCCATCTCGGCGGTCATCTGGACGATCCGACCGAGCGCCATGATCTGCAGGCCGACGTCGGCCGCCGACACGTCGGAGCGCAGCGCACCCTGACCGTGCGCCCGGTCGACGAGGCCGGTCAGCGCGCCCCGGAGGTGCTCCTGGCAGGCCACGACAGCCGCCGAGTCCTGCACGGCGCCGCCAAGACCGTCCAGGATCGCCCGGCGCTCCACCATCAGCGCCAGCGTGCTCTCCACGAAGGTGCGCAGCCCCTGCCAGGCGTCCTCAGCCGCGTCGGCCCGCTCGGTCAGCTCCGACCATGCGGCGAGGTCGGGCTCGATCACGGCCTGGAGCAGGTCGTCCTTCGTCGGGAAGTGCCGGTAGAAGGTGCCGACGCCCACCCCCGCCTCGCGGGCGATCTCCCGCACGTCAACGGCGAGCCCGCGCTCCGCGAACGCCCGGGTGGCGGCTTCGAGCAACTGCTCCCTGTTACGCACGGCATCGCGCCGCTGCCGCCGTGAAGAGGTCGTGGCCACGGCGTCAGTCTATCGGGTGTTGCGGAACGCACGTTCCGATATGTACAGTGGCCACCGTTCCGGAACATGCGATCCGGAACGGTGCGGCGGGCCGCGCCCATCCACAGCCTGGGGAGGAAGCAATGTCCACGATCGTCATCACCGGGGGCACCGACGGGATCGGCCGCGCCCTGGCCGCACAGCACCTGCGCCAAGGGGACACGGTCGTGGTGATCGGCCGCAGCGAGGCCAAGTTCGAGAGCCTGGCCGCCGAGGCGCCGGGCGGCGCGGCCCACTTCGTCGCCGCCGACCTGCGGCTGGTCCGGGACACCCTGCGCGTGCTCGGGGAGCTCAGGGCACGCCACCCGGTGATCGACACCCTGGTGCTCGGCGCCGCCTTCGTGCGGCAGCGCCGGGTGGTCACGGAGGAGGGCTTCGAGCACGCCTTCGCGCTCTACTACCTGTCCCGGCACATCCTGGCCCACGGCCTCGCCGCGGAGCTGCGCGCCGCCGAGCGCCCGCTGGTCATCGACCTCACGGTCCCCGGCGCAGCCAAGGGCGCGATCCGCTGGGGCGACCTCCAGCTCAGCTCCGGCTTCAGCTGGCGCGCCGCCAACCAGCAGTCCCGGCGGGCCGCCGAGCTCTCCGGCCTCCGCCTCTCCGCCGCCGTGCCGTACGCGCTGTGGGGTCCGGCCAACCTGGTGCGCACCAGCCTCCAGGGCGACACGGGCAGGCTCACCCGACTCGCCGCGAGCGCCCTCAGGGCGACGGTCGCCACCCCCGTCGAGCGGGCGATCAGGCCCATCCTCGCGCTCTCCGCCCAGCCGCCGGCCGAGCCCCGGCTGTCCGCACACCGCGGCACCAAGCGCATACCACTGACCATCGGCGAGGCCGACCACGCCGAGGCTGACCGGCTGCACGAGGAGACCCGGCTCCTCCTCGCCCCCTTCCGCACCGCCGCCCAGGACCGGTAGCCGCCTAGGCGCGGTAGGGGACCTCCCGCAGATAGAGGGCCCCGCAGGTGTGGCACGCCTTCTCCGGCGGCTGGCCCCACTCCTCGTCCGACCGGACCTCGGCGTCAGCCTCAAGCGTCCGCCCGCACATCGCCTCAACTCCGCCGTCCCGCACGACGTGCCACGTCTTCACCACCCGCTCGCCGGCACGGTTCCTGCCCTCCAGGTACTCGGCCCGCATCAGGTGCTCCGCCACGTCCATCACCTCCGCACGTCCACTATGTCGCGTTTTCATCCACTCGCCCACCGGATGGCGCACCCTCCCCCCTTAGAGCCGGCGCGTCGCCAGGCGGGACCGGTTGACAGGTGGGCCGCCTCCCCTCACCATCCGGCCCATGGGAGCGCTCCCATCGCCATCCCCATGGGAATAGAGGTGCGCAGATGCAACACCACAGACAGCGACCGCGCCGGGTCGCCTGGCCGCGACGCTGGGCCGCCGCACTGCTCACGGCCGTGCTCGCCGTGAGCGGCGCCCTGCTGTCGTCCGGGACGGCCCAGGCCGCTCCGGGCGACGGCCCCTGGTCCACCTCCGGCGGCCAGATCGTCGACGCGTCGGGCAACGAGGTGCGCATGACCGGGCTCAACTGGTTCGGCATGGAGACCGACACCTTCGCCCCGCACGGCCTGTGGGCGCGAAACTACCAGGACATGCTCGACCAGGTGAGGGACCTGGGCTACAACACGCTCCGGCTCCCCTTCTCCAACCAGCTCTTCGACGCCGGCGCCACGCCCAACGGCATCGACTACACCAGGAACCCCGATCTCCGGGGCCTGACCGGGCTCCAGATCATGGACCGGATCATCGACTACGCGGGCGACATCGGCCTGCGCGTGGTCCTGGACCGCCACCGCCCCGACTCCGCCGGCCAGTCCGAGCTCTGGTACACCGCCGCCTACAGCGAGCAGCGCTGGATCAACGACTGGGTCATGCTGGCCAACCGCTACCGGGCCAACCACACCGTCGTCGGCGCCGACCTGCACAACGAGCCGCGTGGCGCCGCCACCTGGGGCACCGGCACGCAGTCCACCGACTGGCGGCTGGCGGCCGAGCGCGCGGGCAACGCCGTCCTCGCCGCCAACCCGGACTGGTTGATCATCGTCGAGGGCATCGAGTGCTACAACGGCGACTGCAACTGGTGGGGCGGCAACCTGATGGGCGCCCGTGAGCACCCCGTCCGGCTGAGCAACCCGAACAAGCTGGTCTACTCCGCCCACGAGTACGCCACCTCCGTCTTCGCGCAGCCCTGGTTCGACGACCCGTCCTTCCCGAACAACCTCCCCGCCCGCTGGGACCGCTACTGGGGCTACCTGGAGACCACCGACACCGCCCCGGTGCTGCTCGGCGAGTTCGGCAGCACCCTCACCGCCGCCAAGGACCAGCAGTGGCTCACCCGCCTCATGCAGTACCTGGGCACGGGCACCAGCGGCATCGACTTCACCTACTGGTCGCTCAACCCCAACTCCGGTGACACCGGCGGCATACTCAACGGCGACTGGACCACGGTCGACGCCAACAAGCAGCGCTATCTCGACCCCTACCTGCTGCCCGTCGGTGAGGGCGGCGGGGATCCGGGCGGGCCCGGCGATCCGGCCGTCTCCTGCCGCGTGAACTACGCCGTCACCAGCAGCTGGAACGGCGGCTTCCAGGCCAACGTGACGATCAGCAACACCGGCACGGCGCCGATCAGCGGCTGGTCGCTCGGCTGGTCCTTCAGCGGCAACGAGCAGATAGCCAGTTCGTGGAACACCCACCTCACCCAGTCCGGCCGGTCCGTCACCGCCGCCAACGTCGACTGGAACGGCACGCTCCCCGCCGCCGGCGGCACCGCCTCCTTCGGTTTCACCGCCACCACCTCGGGCGCGGCCACCGCCCCCGCCACCTTCGCCCTCAACGGCACCGCCTGCGCCTGACGGCGCGCCGGCGCCCTGCCCCAACCTAGGCTGGTGCCATGGAACTTGCGGGGGCGGGTCTGCGGCTGGCGTCGAGCGCGTTCACACCACTGATCAGGCGGCTGTTCCGCCAGGACGGCCCAGGGGCCGGCCTGGTGGAACGGCCGGTGCGGATCTCCTCGTTGGTGTCGTTCCGCGGCGAGAAGCGGAGCATCGGCCAGGCGGACCTGGCCAGGCTCTGCGAGGAGCTGGTGCGGCGCGCGGTGCGCGGCATGGGCCCGCACGACGCGCCGTCCGAGGACGAGCTCCTGGCCACGGCCGACCTGCTGGCCCGGACCCTCGCCGCGCTCGGCGAGCTGGACATGGACGACGCACAGGCCGTCCGGCTGGGCCACGAGGAGTTCGCCCGCCGCATCGCGATCTCCGACGAGCCCCTCTACCTGCGCGTCCTCGGGGCCGTCTGCCTGCACATCCTGAACTTCTTCACCCAGCGCTCCACCTTCGTGGCCCGCACCCTGGTCGAGCAGAGCCGCCAGCTGGACCGCCTTGCCCGGAACGTCGATCTCCTGATCGAGCGGGTGCCGGACCTGTCCCGGGAGGACATCACCTTCGAGAATCGCTACGCGCGCTACGTCGAGCACGAGCACGGGCAGCTCACCATCTACGGCCTCGACCTCCAGCAGTCGCGCGAGTGGCCGCTGGACGACGCCTACCTCAGCCTGGAGATCCACGGGGACCCGGACGGCGCCCCGCGGCGCGCCGAGCGCGCCCTCGCCGGCCGCGAGCGGGTGCTGCTGCGCGGCATGGCCGGCTCGGGCAAGACGACACTGGTCCAGTGGCTCGCCGTCACCAGCGCCCGCCAGGATCTGAGTGCCGGGATGCCGCACCTCATGGGCCGGATCCCGTTCGTCCTCCCCATGCGCACCCTGACCCGTGACCGCCGGCGCCTGCCCGAGCCCGACCAGTTCCTCTCCGTCGTCGACTGCCCGCTCGCCGCCGCCCAACCTGAGCGGTGGATGGACCGGGTGCTGTCGGCCGGGCGCGCGCTGCTGCTGGTCGACGGCATCGACGAGATCCCGGAGCACGAGCGGGATGCCGCCCGCGCCTGGTTGCGGCGTCTGAACGCCTCCTATCCCGGCAACCTGTGGCTGGTCACCGCCCGCCCCTCCGCCGTCCGTCAGGACTGGCTCGGCTCTGAGGCGTTCGCCGAACTGGCCCTCTCCCCCATGAGCCAGTCCGATGTCCAGGCGTTCGTCCACCGCTGGCACCAGGCGGTCGGCGCGGTGCCCGAGACCGAGCGCGCGCTGCTCGACCTGATCCACTCCCGCGCGGACCTCGGCGCGCTCGCCAGCAGTCCGCTGATGTGCGCGCTGATCTGCGCCCTGCACCGCGAGCGGAACGGCTACCTCCCGCGCGGCCGCAAGGCGCTGTACGACGCGGCCCTGTCGATGCTGCTCGAGCGCCGCGACCGGGAGCGGCCCGACCCGCCACGCGGAGATCTCACCCTCGACTCCGAGACCCAGCTCTCGCTCCTCCAGAAGCTGGCCTTCTGGCTGATCACCAACGGCCGCTCCGAGATGACCGGCCCGCTCGCCGCCCGACTGATCGGCCAGGCTCTGCCCGCCATCCACCAGGGCGACCGCCTCGGCTCACCCGAGGACGTGCTGCGGCACCTGGTGGAGCGCTCCGGTGTGCTCCGGGAACCGACGGAGGGTGCCGTGGACTTCATGCACCGCACCTTCCAGGACTATCTCGGCGCGCGCGAGATGGTGGAGTGGCAGCATTTCCCGGCGCTGGTGGAAAAGGCCCATCTGGATCAGTGGGAGGACGTGGTCCGAATGGCCGTCGCCCATGCCCAGCCGGTCCAACGCGGCGAACTCCTGACCGCCCTGATCGACCGTGGCGACGCCGACCAGGAACACCGGGTCCGGCTGCACCTGCTGGCGATGGCCTGCCTGGAACACTCCACCCAACTCGCCCCCGATATCCGGGCCCGGATCACGAGAAAGGCAGGGGAATACCTCCCCCCGCGCACCCGCTCCGAGGCCGGCGCGCTGGTGAACGCGGGATCCGTCATCCTCGACCTGCTGCCCGGGCCGGAGGAACTGACGGAGTCGGAAGCGTACGCGGTGGTTTTCGCGGCCACGCGGCTCGGAACGGACGCGGCGTTGACCCGACTTTGCACGTTCCGCGACCATCCCTCACCGAATGTACGCCAGTTGCTGGCGACCGCCTGGTACCGATTCGACACCGAACGGTACTTCGAGGAAATCGTCGCCCGACTTCCGCGCCATGACGACATCGACCTTCCGGCCACTTCCGCTCACGAGCTCCGCCTGCTCGGCACGCTGGACGGCCTGGCCAGCGTCTCCCTGCGCGGCCTGTTCGGGGCCACCGAGATCACCCTCGCGCTCGCCGACCAGCCGGTGCTCAGCACCCTGGCGCTGCGCGACAACGCGTCCGTCTCCGCTCTGGACTTCCTCCGCGAGTTCCCCGGCCTGAGCACGCTCGTGACCGACAACTGCCCCGCGCTGGACGACTACGACCCGCTGAAGGGCACGTCCGTGACCGCGCTGCACATCCACGGCGACTCCCCGGGGCCGACACCGCGCGGGCTGACGCCCCTGACCGGGCTCACCAGGATCGTCATGGGACCGACGGTCCGGCTGAGCACCCTCCGAGACCTGCCCGGCGACGCCCGTCTCGCCGAGCTCACCCTCCCCGCCCGCTTCGACCTGCAGCACATCGGGTCCTGGCCCACGCTGACCGCCCTGGGGGTGCAGCACAGCGCCCGCGACCTCAGACAGCGTGAGTGGGAGCGGCTCGCCTCGCTGCCGCGGCTGCGGTCCATCGCCCTCACCCCGCTCGCCCTGCGCCAGCTGCACGACAGCGGAGCCGTGCTGGCCCGGGTGGACGAGGTCCATCTGGTCTGGGAGGGCGCACTGCCCGTGACGGCCACGGAGCTCGCGCGCCTCCTGGCGGCCCTGCCCGCGCTGCGGACCCTGGTGCTCTCCGAGTCCCTCCGGGAGCTGCCCAACGTGCCCGGCCTCCGCCGGATCCGCGTGCCCAGCCGCACGGCCATGACCAGCACGCTGCCGAACGGCGTCGAGCTGATCGCCCCACCGGCCCCCCGCTACTGAGC
>NZ_SMKC01000309.1 GCF_004348315.1 Streptomyces sp. 8K308
CTCCCTGATCAGCCGCCGGGTGACGGCCGGCGCGATCAGCCCGTCGCCGGCCGCCACCACCCGGACCGCGTCCAGGATGTCGTCGAGCGCCATGTCCTTGACGAGGAAGCCGGCGGCGCCGGCGCGCAGCGCGCCGTAGACGTAGTCGTCATCGTCGAAGGTGGTCAGCACGATGACGTGCGCCGGGCTCGGGCCGGTCGTGATCCGGCGGGTGGCCTCGATGCCGTCCATCCCCGGCATCCTGATGTCCATCACCACCACGTCCGGCGCGAGGCGCTCCGCCAGCCGGACGGCCTCGGCGCCGCCGGCGGCCTCCCCGACCACCGCCAGGTCGGCCGCCTCGGCGATCACCATCCGCAGCGCCGTCCTGACCAGCGGCTGGTCGTCGACGAGCAGCACCCGGAACGTCATGAGACCGCGGCCGGCACCGGAAGCCGGACGCTGACCAGGAAGCCGCCGCCGGCCAGCGGTCCGGCCGCGAACTCGCCGTGCAGCAGGGCGACCCGCTCCCGCATGCCGACCAGGCCCCAGCCGGTGCCGCTCGCGGCGCCAGAACCGTGGCCCCCGTCCAGGACCTCGATGGTCAGCTCCTCGCCCCGCCGCTCGATCGTCACCTGGCAGCTGCCGGCGCCGGAGTGGCGCACCACGTTGGTGATGGCCTCCTGCACGATCCGGTAGGCCGAGACGTCGATCTCCGGCGGCAGCGGCCCCGGCTCGCCGAGCCGGCGCACCTCCACCCGCACGCCGGCGGCCGTCGTCGCCTCGGCGAGCCGCGCCACGTCGGCGAGGCCCGGGCTCGGCGTGAGCGGCGCCGGGACCGGCTCCGACGCGCGCAGCGCGCCCAGCATGCGGCGCAGCCCCGACAGCGTCTCCCGGCCCGTGGTCTCTATCTCACCCAACGCGACCCGCGCCATCGCCGGTTGGCGGTCGATGACGCGGCGGGCAGCGCCGGCCTGGAGCGCGATGACGCCGATGCTGTGCGCCACCATGTCGTGCAGTTCGCGGGCGATCCGCAGCCGCTCGGCCGTCACCGCCTGGGCGGCGGCCTGGACGCGCGCTGCCTCGACGTGCTCGCGCGCCTGTCGGGCCGCGCTGCCGAGCAGCCAGGCGATCACGGCGGTCAGCGCCACGGCGAGCTCGGCCGAGAGACCGACCGGCCAGCGGGACAGTAGCCGGACCGTCAGATAGCCGGCGAGCGTGCCGAGGGCCAGGGACAGGGCCACCGCCCCGGTCCGGCGCGACGCGTTGGCCGCGACGAAGTAGAGCGCGACGTCCACCGCGAGGAACTGGGCCATGGGAATCTCGGCGACGCTCAGCGACGTCGAGGCGACCACCGCGCTGGCCAGCAGCAGGCCGACGGCGCGCAGCGGCCGGCGGTCGAGCCGCCGGCAGCCGGCCACGTTCAGGGCGGCGGCCAGCACCAGCGTGGCCACGCCGTCCCAGCGGTAGTACAGCACTCCGGCCGTGACCGAGGGCCCGCTCTCGCCGGGCAGCCGCTGCCGCATCAGAAAGGTGAACACCGCGCCCACGCCCCAGGCGAGGGAGACCCAGGCGGCTGGTGACAGGCGCCTGAGCCGCGGGGAGGGCCGGGTGCTCGGCATGGACCGATGGTAGGCGGCCGGCCCGCGGCCCGGCATCGGACCGTGGGTGTACACCCGTGGATGACAGCCGGGGCGCCGACTGTCGGCCGTCGTCCGATGCCCGCCGCCCGCGCGCCCGGCAGCCTGGGCGGCGTGATCGAAGTACGCGAACTCACCAAGCGGTACGGCGGCACCACGGCCGTCGACGGGCTGACCTTCACGGTCCGCCCGGGCCGGGTCACCGGCTTCCTCGGCCCCAACGGCGCCGGCAAGTCCACCACCCTGCGGCTGATCCTCGGCCTCAACACGCCCACCTCGGGCACCGTCACGGTGCACGGCCAGCCCTTCCGGGACCGGCCGCGCGGGCTGCGGCACGTCGGCGCGCTGCTGGACGCCGGCGACGTGCACGGCGGCCGCACCGCCCGGGCCCACCTCACGGCGCTGGCCGTGAGCAACCGCGTCCCGCGCGCCCGGGTCGCCGAGGTGCTCGACGAGGTCGGCCTCGCCGACGCGGCCCGGCGTCGGATCGGCGGCTTCTCGCTCGGCATGCGGCAGCGCCTCGGCATCGCCGGCGCGCTGCTCGGCGACCCGCCGGTGCTGCTCTTCGACGAGCCGCTCAACGGCCTCGACCCGGAGGGCGTGAAGTGGGTGCGCGGCCTGTTCCGGCGGCTCGCCGGCGAGGGGCGCACCGTGTTCGTCTCCAGCCACCTGATGTCCGAGATGGAGCACACCGCCGACGAGTTGGTGGTGGTCGGGCGCGGCTCGCTCATCGCGGCGGAGAGTCTGACCGAGTTCGCGGCCCGGGGCGGCAGCGCGAGCGTGACCGTGGCCACCCCGGAACCGGCCGTGCTCGCGGCCGCGTTGAAAGCCGCCGGCGCGACCGTCAGGGAGGCGGACGGCGAACTCACGGTGACCGGCCTCGACGCGGCGCGGATCGGCGAACTCGCCCTGCGGCACGGCGTTCCGCTGCACCAGCTGACCACCCGTGCCGCCTCGCTTGAGGAGGCCTTCATGGAACTGACCGCCGACCGCGTCGACTACGCCTCCGGAGCCGCCCGATGACCACGCACCCCCTGCCGGTGGCCGAGCCGCGCGCCCGCTTCGTGGACCCGCTCGCCGCCGAGTGGCTCAAGTTCTGGTCGCTGCGCTCCACCCCGTGGTTCCTGCTGCTCGCCGGCCTGGCCGTGGTCGGCTTCAACGCCGGCTCGGCCTGGGACCACTACCGCTACTGGCACCAGTACGACGCCCGGACGCGGGCGAGCTTCGTCGCCGACGGGATGTCGCTGCTCGACGCGTTCACCTCCAACGGCGCGCTGATCCTGATGCTGGCCGCGAGCGCCATCGGCGCCCTAGCCGTCACCGGCGAGTACGGCAGCGGCTCGATCCGCACCACGTTCGCCGCGGTCCCGGCCCGCGGCTCGGTCATGGCGGCCAAGGTCTGCGTGCTCGCGGCTGTGCTGACGGGCTTCGGCGCGCTCGTCGCGGCGGTCTCGTTCTGGTCCTCGCAGGCGATCCTGTCGGCGCGGGACGCCGGGGTGTCGATCGACCATCCGGGCGCGCTCCGGGTGGTGGTGGCCTCGGCGCTGCTGGCCCCGGTGAGCGGCCTGGTGGGCGCCGCGCTCGGGGCCCTCGTCCGGCACAGCGCAGCGGCGGTGGTCTGCGCGGTCGTCGCGCTGCCGCTGCTGCCGACGTTCTTCAGCGAGGACCGCCACTGGTCGGCGACCATCCGGCACGCGATGCCGTACAGCGCCTGGGAGGAGCTGACCAGGACGGTCGACTGGGTAAACGGTCCCTACCCGATGACGGTGGGCGGCGCCTGGACGGTGTACGCGGTGTGGGCGGCGGTCGCCGCGGCGCTGACGGTGGTGGCGGTGCTGCGTCGCGACCAGTGAGCGTACCGACGGGTGTCAGTCGGCGAGGCCGTTCTCCAGGACGCGGAAGGAGCGGTCGAGGACGTCCCTCAGGTCTCCCTGGAGTCCCTCCTCGGTCCAGTGCAGCAGCGCCTCGGTCAGCGCGCCGAGCATGGCGCCTGTGAAGACCCGGAGCTCCAGGTCACCGGGGGCCCGGCCGGTCCGCTCGGCGAGGGCACCGTGCAGGACGTCGCCGGATCGCCCGATGGACTCGTGCATCCGGGCGCGGATCGCCGGCACCGACGCGACGAGACGCATCCGCTGCCGCAGCTCGGCGAGGGCCTCCGGCCGCGCCCACAGCTCGGACATCACGTCGTACAGTGCCGCGCGCAGCGCGGTCAGAGGCGGTTCGTCGGCAGGCCTGGCGCGCAGCGCCGCCTCGATCAGCGGGTCCTCCTCGTCGGAGAGGACGATGTCCTCCTTGGTCGGGAAGTAGCGGAAGACGGTGCTCGGCGAGACCTCGGCGGCCTCGGCGATCTCGTCGACCCGGGTCGCGTCGAAGCCGCGCTCGTCGAACAGCCGGTACGCGGCCCGGCGGATGGCCTGCCGGGTGCGGATCTTCTTGCGCTCGCGGAGGCTGGTCCTGGGCTCGGATGCGGTGGGCATGGGCTCATTCTCGTTCACCGGCCTCCGGCGGTGCCACGCTCCGGCCTGGCAGCAGCAGGCCGCCGAAGACCGCGCCCACCGCCGCGACCAGCGCCGTCGCGAACAGGGCGAGGCCCATGCCGTGCAGGAACGCGGCGTCGGCCGCCTCGGCCAGGCCCGGCGCGCCCGCCCGCTCCGCGACCAGGTGGGCGGCGACGACGGACTCCCGGGCGGCGTCCGCGGCCTCGGCCGGCAGCCCCGCGGTGTCGAGCCGGTCGCGGTACCCCTGGGCGAGCAGGCTGCCGAGCAGCGCGACCCCGATGGCGCTGCCCACCTGCCGGACGGTCATCAGCAGCCCCGAGCCGCTGCCCGCGCGGTCGGCGGGGAGCGCGCCGAGCGCCGCGTCCATGGACGGGATCAGGGCGAGCCCGACGCCGAGCCCGGTGACGGTCAGCCAGGCGGCGGCGAGCCCGTATCCGGAGTCGGTGTCGGTGGTGGCGCCGAGCATGCCGGCGAAGGCGAGCAGCGCCAGGCCGCTGGCCACGATGGTGCGCGGCCCGAGGAGCCTGGTCAGCGGCTGGCAGGCGCGCGCCGCGACCAGCAGCCCGCCCATCATCGGCATCAGCCGCAGACCGGTGCCGAACGCGTCATGGCCGCGCACGGCTCCCAGGTACTGCGGGACGACGAACAGCAGGCCGGCCATCGCCAGGCTGCCCACCGTGCCGACGAGCGCGGCCGAGCGGAAGTCGCGGCGGGTCAGCAGTCGGAGGCCGAGCACCGGCACCGGCCGGCGCAGGTCGCGCAGGAAGAGCCAGGCGAGCAGCGGCAGGGAGCCGGCGAGTGCGCCGAGCACCACCGGCTCGGTCCAGCCGCGCGCCGGGCCCTCGATGACGCCGTAGACCAGCAGGCCGAGGCCGCCGACGCTGAGCAGGGTGCTGAGCGGGTCAAGGCGCGGCGCCGCCGGGTCGCGGCTCTCGGGGAGCAGCAGCGCGCAGGCGGCTATGCCGACGCCGATGAGCGGCACGTTGATCAGGAAGATCGAGCCCCACCAGAAGTGGTCGAGCAGCAGCCCGCCGAGCAGCGGGCCGAGCGGCATGCCGGCGGCCAGCGCGGCGGTGAGGGCGGCGATGGCCCGGGCACGCTCCTCCGGGTCGAAGAGGGTGGGCAGCACCGCCATGGCGAGCGGGGTGATCAGCGCGGCGCCCAGGCCCATCACGGCGCGGGCGGCGATCAGGGTGGCGGGGTCGTCGGCGAGGGTGCCGGCCAGCGAGCCGACGAGCATGATCGCCAGGCCGGCGACCAGCATCCGGCGACGGCCCAGGCGGTCGCCGAGCAGCCCGGCCGGCAGCATGCAGGCGGCGAAGACGACGAGGAACGCGTCGATGATCCACTGCTGCTCGCCCGTGCTCGCGCCGAGGTCGGCGGCGAGGGTGGGCAGGGCCACGTTCAGGATCGTGATGTCGAAGCCGAGCACGAGCATGGCGAGACCGAGCGCGGTCAGCGCCCACCAGCGGCGAACCATGGACAGACCTCCGAGAGTCGCTATCAAATGATAGTGACTCCCAGAAGAGAGCTGCTGTCAAGTTGTGGGGTCCTGGTTGCCGTCAGCCGTGCTGGTAGGCCACCAGTGAGATCCCGACGTAGTGGACGATGAAGGCGACCAGCGTGAACGAGTGGAAGACCTCGTGGAAGCCGAACCAGCGCGGCGACGGGTCCGGTCTCTTCAGCCCGTAGACCACGCCGCCCGCGCTGTAGAGGACCCCGCCGACCACCACCAGGGCCAGCACCGCGATCCCGCCCGCGCGCAGGAAGTCCGGCAGGAAGAAGACCGCGGCCCAGCCGAGCGCGATGTAGCAGGGCGTGTAGAGCCAGCGTGGCGCGTGGGTCCAGAAGACCCGGAACGCGATCCCGGCCAGCGCGCCCAGCCAGACGATCCAGAGCAGCGCCTGCCCGCGCGCGCCGTCGAGCAGCAGGATCGTGAAGGGTGTGTAGGTGCCGGCGATGATCAGGAAGATGTTGGCGTGGTCCAGTCGGCGCAGCACCGCCTCCGCCCGCGGACCCCAGGTCCCCCGGTGGTAGAGCGCGCTGACGCCGAAGAGGGCGCAGGCCGTGATGGCGTAGATCGCACAGGCGACACGGGCCCGGGGGCTGCCCGCGAACGCGGTCAGCAGCATGCCGGCTATCAACACCGCCGGGAACATCCCGGCATGCAGCCAGCCGCGCAGGTGGGGTTTAACGGGCGGAGTCATGCGATTGATGGTATAGGGGTCGTGCAACCTGCTCACATGAGCTCCTCTGGACACAGAAGAGAAGAAGCGGCACCATCAGATGAGCGCTCGTTCTTATCGAATGAGCGCACTGGTCGTGTGCTGGCCCTCCGGCACCCGGCCCGCTCCACGAAAACCCTCAACCACAGGAGCGAACGTGACGCTGACCTCAGCTCCCGTCGCCGCCAACGCCCCGACCCGGCATCACAAGCTCATCGCCTGGGTCGAGGAGATAGCAGCCCTGACAGAACCGGACGAGGTCGTCTGGTGTGACGGCAGCCAGGAGGAGTACGACCGACTGTGCGCCACCCTGGTCGCCAACGGCACCTTCACCCCGCTCAACGCCGAGAAACGGCCCGGCTCCTACTACGCCGCCTCCGACCCGACCGACGTCGCCCGGGTCGAGGACCGCACCTTCATCTGCTCCGAGCGTGAGGAGGACGCCGGCCCGACCAACCACTGGATGGCGCCAGGCGAGATGCGGGAAATCTTCACCGGCGCGAACGGCCTATTCCGCGGTGCCATGCGCGGCCGCACCATGTACGTGGTGCCGTTCTGCATGGGGCCACTCGGCTCCCCGCTCTCCGCGCTCGGCGTCGAGATCACCGACTCGGCCTATGTCGCGGTCGCCATGCGCACCATGACCCGGATGGGCAACGCGGTGCTCGACGAGCTCGGCGAGGACGGCGCCTTCGTGCGCGCCGTGCACTCGGTGGGCGCGCCGCTCGCCGAGGGCCAGCGGGACGTGCCGTGGCCGTGCAACCCGACCAAGTACATCTCGCACTTCCCGGAGACCCGCGAGATCTGGTCCTTCGGCTCGGGCTACGGCGGCAACGCGCTGCTCGGCAAGAAGTGCTACGCGCTCCGCATCGCGTCCGTGATGGCCCGCGACGAGGGCTGGCTGGCCGAGCACATGCTGATCCTCAAGCTCACCCCGCCGGAGGCCGGCGCCGAACCCACCCGCAACGGAGGAGCTAAGAGTTACTACGTCGCGGCGGCGTTCCCCTCCGCCTGCGGCAAGACCAACCTCGCCATGCTGCGGCCCACGCTGCCCGGCTGGACGGTGGAGACCATCGGCGACGACATCGCCTGGATGCGGTTCGGCGAGGACGGCCGGCTCTACGCCATCAACCCCGAGGCGGGCTTCTTCGGCGTCGCGCCGGGCACCGGCGAGCGCACCAACGCCAACGCCATGCGCACCCTGTGGGGCAACTCCGTCTTCACCAACGTCGCCCTCACCGACGACGGCGACGTGTGGTGGGAGGGCATGACGGACGAGCCGCCCGCGCACCTCACCGACTGGCGCGGCAACGACTGGACCCCGGACTCGGGGGTGCCGGCCGCCCACCCCAACGCGCGGTTCACCGTGCCGGCCGCCCAGTGCCCGACCATCGCCCCCGAGTGGGAGGACCCGGCCGGGGTGCCGATCTCGGCCATCCTCTTCGGCGGCCGCCGGGCCACGGCCGTGCCGCTGGTCACCGAGTCCTTCTCCTGGCGCCACGGCGTCTTCCTCGGCGCCAACGTCGCCTCCGAGAAGACCGCGGCCGCCGAGGGCACGGTCGGCGAACTCCGGCGCGACCCGTTCGCCATGCTGCCGTTCTGCGGCTACAACATGGGCGACTACTTCGCCCACTGGCTCAGGGTCGGCGAGAACGCGCCGGACCCGGCGAAGCTGCCGAAGATCTACTACGTCAACTGGTTCAAGAAGAACGCGGCCGGCGAGTTCGTCTGGCCCGGTTTCGGCGAGAACATCCGGGTGCTGAAGTGGATCATCGACCGCCTCGACGGGCGGGGCGAGGGCGTCACGACGCCGATCGGCGTGCTGCCGGCGGCCGGGGCGCTGGACACGACCGACCTCGACCTGGCGCCGGCCGACCTGGACTTCCTGCTGGATGTCGACTCCGACATCTGGCGCCAGGAAGCGGCGCTGATCCCGGACCACCTGCGCACCTTCGGTGACCACACGCCGGAGGGACTCTGGGCCGAGTACGAGGCGCTGGCCGCGCGACTGGCCCCGCGGGGCCCCTCCGGGGCGGGCTGAGCGACGCCCCTCCGCGGGCCGCCGCGC
>NZ_SMKC01000030.1 GCF_004348315.1 Streptomyces sp. 8K308
CACGGCACGGGCACCGCGCTCGGCGACCCGATCGAGGTCAGGGCCCTGGCCGCGGTCCTCGGCGAGGGCCGCGCCGATGCCGGCACCGGCCCGGTGGCCCTCGGCTCCGTGAAGACCAACATCGGCCACCTGGAGGCCGGCGCCGGCATCGCCGGACTCATCAAGACCGTGCTCGTCCTGGACCGGGGCGTCATACCGCCGCATCCGCACCTCAGCCGGCCCAATCCCTACATCCCATGGAACGACCTGCCCGTCACGGTGCCCACGACGCCGACGCCGTGGCCGGACGAGCGCCGCGTCGCCGGGGTGTCCTCCTTCGGCTTCGGCGGCACCAACGCCCACGTCGTGCTCGAATCCCCGCCGCCGCGGGAGGTCGCCGAGCCGGCGGGGCCGGTCGGCCCCGCGCTGGTCAAGGTGACCGGCCGAGGCTCGGCCGCGGTGGCGGCCGGCGCGGAGCGGCTGGCGGCCTGGATCCGCGACGCCGAGGCCGACGTCGCCGGGCTGGCCTGGGCCGCCGGCGTGGGCCGTGCCGACCTCCCCGACCGCGCCGCCGTCGTCGCGGACAACCTGACCGAGGCCGAGGAGCTGCTCCGGGCCGTGGCCGAGGGACACGCCGCGCCCGGTGTCGTCCGGGGCCGCCGCGGAACCGGCGGCGCGCCCCGCGTCGGCTTCGTCGTCCCCGGCCAGGGGCCGCGGCTCGCCGGCGCGCTGGCCGGGGTGTACGGCAGGGTGCCGGTGGTGACCGAGGTCGTCGACGAGGTGGCCAGGTCGGTCGGCCCGGTCTCCGGGCTGCCGCTCTCCGTCCTCCTCGACGACAGCGAGGAGTCGGCCGCGGCGCTCGCGGACACCGCGGTGGTGCAGCCGGCGCTGTTCACCGTGGCCGTGGCGCTCGGCCGCTGGTGGCAGTCGATCGGGGTGCGGCCGGCCATGGTCCTCGGGCACAGCGCCGGGGCCTACGCCGCCGCGGTGCTGGCCGGCGTGTTCTCGCTGGAGGACGGCATCCGGCTGACCAGCGCCCGGGCCCGGCTGATGGCCGGTCTGCCGCCGGTCGGCGCGATGGCCGCGGTGTTCTGCGCGGCCGAGGAGCTGGCCGAGGTCGACGACGTCCGCCGCGGCGAGGTGGTGATCGCCTCCTACAACGGCCCCCGGGAGACCGTGGTCTCCGGGCCGACCGAGGCCGTGCTCGCGCTCCTCGACGAGATGGCCGCGCGCGGCGTGAAGAGCGTGCGGCTGCGGGTCTCCTACGCCTCGCACGGGCCACTGATGGAGCCGGTGCTCGGTCCGCTGGGCGAGGCGTTCGAGGGGGTGACGCCACGGCGTCCCACCACGGAGTTCGTCTCGGACTCGACCGGTGAGATCGCCGGGCCCGAGGTGGCCACCGTCGACTACTGGGTTCGGCACACGCGCCAGCCGGTGCTGTTCTCCAAGGCCATGCGGACGATGCTGGACCGCCGCGTCGGAGTGGTGATCGAGCTGGGGCCGGGCGGGCTGCTGCCGCTGTTCCTCAGCGTGGCCGGGGAGCGGGAACTGGTCTGCGCGCCCTCGGTGGTGGTCGAGGGGGGTGTGCCGCGCGGGCTGCTCGAGTCGGCCGGCCGGGTCTGGGCGGCCGGCGTGGACATCGACTGGACCCGGGTCAACGGCCCCCGACCTGCCGGTCCCCTGCCCTCGCTGCCGACCTACCCCTTCCAGCGCCAGAGCTACTGGCCGGAGCTGACCGAGGGGCCGGCGCCGGCGCCGGCCGCGGTCCGAGCGGCCGGCCGCCCCAGGGCCGCGGCCGTTCCCGAGCCGGCCGCCGCGCCGTCCCCGGCGGCCAGCCCCGCGCGCGACGAGCGGGACGACGCGCAACGCGTCGCCGCCCTGGTGAGCTATCTGCGCGGCGGGCTCGCGGAGGTGATGGAGCTCGCCGAGGGGGACGAACTCGACGCGGATACGGGCCTGTTCGACCTGGGGCTGACCTCGGCCATGGTCGTGAGGCTGCGGGCCAGGTTCGAGGCGGACCTCGGCCGGCGCGTCCCCACCACGGCGGTGTTCGAGCATCCGACGATCAGGCGACTGGCCCGTTACCTGGCCGACATGGGCGCGGTCCCCACCGACGTCCGGGACGCGACCACGGACGCGACGACCCGCCCGACCGGGCCGACCGCCGGGGCGGCCCCGACCGTGACCGATCCGAAGCCGACCGCGGCCGACACCGACACCGACACCGACGACACCGCCGCCGAGCCGATCGCGATCATCGGCATGGCGTGCCGGTTCCCGGGCGGCGCCAACGACCTCGACAGCTACTGGCGGTTGCTGCGCGAGGGGCGGGACACCACCTCGCCCGTGCCGGCCGGCCGCTGGAACGGATACCGAACCGGGACGTCGGGGCCCGACCCGGCCGGCTTCCGCGGCGGTTTCCTCGACCTTCCCGTCGACGCCTTCGACGCCGAGGCGTTCGGTATCACCCCGCGCGAGGCCCGTGCCATGGACCCCCAGCAGCGGCTGCTGCTCGAGGTGGCCTGGGAGGCGCTGGAGGACGCCGGCTGCCCGCCGTCGGCGCTCGAGGGCTCCCCGACGTCGGTCTTCGTCGGCATGACGACCCTCGACTACCTGCAACTGCTGTCGGCCGACGCGGACTCGGAGGCCGACGCCTACCGGGCCACCGGCAACACGTTCAGCGTCGCCGCAGGACGCCTCTCCTACTTCCTCGGCGCGCAGGGCCCGAGCATGGCCGTCGACACCGCCTGCTCCTCCTCGCTCGTCGCCGCCCATCTCGCCATGCGCAGCCTGCGGTCGGGAGAGTCGAACCTGTCCATCGTCGCCGGCGTGAACCTGCTGCTCTCACCGACCACCACGACGAGCCTCGCCGACCTCGGCGCGCTCGCCCCCGACGGCCGCTGCAAGACCTTCGACGCGGCCGCCGACGGCTACGCGCGCGGCGAGGGGGCGGGCGTCGTGGTCCTCAAGCGGTTGCGGGACGCGCTTGCCGACGGCGACCACGTCTGGGCGGTACTGCGCGGCTCGGCCGTGAACCAGGACGGCCGCAGCGCCGGTCTCACGGTCCCCAACGGGCAGGCACAGCAGCGGGTGATCCGCGAGGCCCTGCGGGACGCGCGCGCCGAAGCCGGCTCGGTCGGCTACGTCGAGGCACACGGCACGGGAACCGCGCTCGGCGACCCGATCGAGGTCGAGGCGCTGATGGAGGTGTTGCGTCCGCGCCGGGAGGAGCCGACGCCCACGCTGCGCGTCGGCTCGGTGAAGACCAACCTCGGACACCTGGAGGCGGCGGCCGGCGTGGCCGGTCTCATCAAGGTCGCCCTGACGCTGCACCACGGCGAGATCCCGCCGCACCTGCACCTGAACAACCCGAGCCCGCACATCGACTGGGACGCGCTGCCGCTGGAGATCCCCACCCGGCTGACCGAGTGGTCGTCGGGCGGGCCCCGCGTCGCGGGGCTCAGCGCCTTCGGCTTCGGCGGCACCAACGCGCACGTGGTGCTCCAGGAGGCGCCACGCGCCGTCGAGCCCGCCGCGAGCCCGGAGCCGGCCGGGGAGCGACCCGCCCTGCTGGTGCTGTCGGCCAGGACCGAGCCGGCCGTCGCCGCGCTCGCCGACCGCTACCGGGAACTGCTCGTGGCCGGCGGACCGGCCGGCACGGCCCCGGCCTGGCCCGACGTCGCCCGGAACGCGGCGACGCGCCGCGGCCACCTGCCGCGCCGGATCGCCGTCACGGCGTCCTCGGCGGCCCAGGCCGCCGAGCTGCTGGCCGCCGCCGCGCGGGGCGAGGATCGGCATGGTCTCTCTGTCGGCAGGGTGGTGCCCGAGGACCGGCGACGACTCGTCCTCGCGTACAGCGGGCAGGGCAGTCAGTGGGCCGGGATGGGTGTCGACCTGCTGCCCGAGCCAACGGCCGGCGCCGTGCTGCGCCGCTGCGACGAGCTGATCCACGACCTGGCCGGCTGGTCGCTGCTTGACGAGCTCCGCGCCCCCACCGCCTCGTCGAGGCTGGCCGACACGGTGATCGCGCAGCCGGGCATCTTCGCGGTCCAGGCGGCGCTCACCGACCTGTGGCGGCGGTGGGGCGTCGTCCCCGACGCGGTCGTCGGCCACAGTGTCGGCGAGGTCGCGGCCGCCTACGCCGCGGGCGCCCTCGACCTGGAACAGGCCGTCGAGGTGGTCGTGCGCCGCGGCCAGGTGATGGCGGCGACCCGGGGCAGCGGCGCGATGGTGGCCGTCGGCCTGTCGGCCGAGTCCGCGGCCGAACTCATCGAGCCCTACGGTGACCTGCTCTCCGTCGCGGCGATCAACAGCCGGGAGAGCGTCGTCGTCGCGGGGGACCCGGCGGCGCTGGCCGACCTCGAACCGGTCGTGCGCGGCAGGCGGGCCCGCTGGGCGCGGATCCAGGACGAGTACGCCTTCCACAGCCCGCGCATGCTGCCGGCGAGGCCGGACCTGCTGCGGGCGCTCGACGGCCTCGCCCCGGCGCGGCCCACCACGCTCGTCTGTTCGACGGTCACCGGCGAACCGGCCGGCCCCGGCGCCTTCGACGCCGCCTACTGGGCCGAGAACATGGTGCGTCCCGTCCGGTTCGCCGACGCGCTGCGCGCGGCGGCGGCACCGAAGGCGCACAACGTCGTCCTCGAGGTCGGGCCGCACGCGGTGCTCGGCCAGGCCGCCGCCCAGTCGCTCGCCGACCACGCCGCCGCGGTGACCACCGTGGCCTCGCTGCGGGCGCGGCGCGACGGCAGGACCACCCTGCTGACGGCCGCGGGCGAGCTGCACGTGCTCGGCTACGAGCTCGACCACCGGGCGCTGCACCCGGGAGCCGGCCGGCGCGTGACCCTGCCCGCCTACCCGTGGCAACGCAGGCGCCACTGGCTCCCGCGGCCCCCGGCGCGGGCCGCAGCGCGGGTCGGCCCTTCGGGGACCGACGCGTTCGAGGACGAACTCGCCGACGCCGTCTACGAGTTCGACTGGCAACCGGCATCGGGTTCGGGCCTCGGGGCCGAGGCGGCGGCCGCGGCGGGCGACTGGCTGCTGGTTGCCGACCGTGGTGGCGTCGCCCAGCGCGTCGCCGCGCTGCTGACCGCGGGCGGCGGGCGCTGCGTGGTCGTCGCCCCCGAGAAGCTGGACCCCACCGCACCGGACGCCGCCCGGGAACTGCTGTCCGGCACGGACACGTTCCGCGGCCTCGTGCACTGCGGGGCGCTGGACGCCGACCGGGCGGCCCCGGCGCCCGGCCCCGAGACGGAGGCCGCCCTCGCCCTCTCCTGCGGGCCGCTGCTGGCCGCGGCCCGGGTGCTGCGCGGCGCCGACGCCGGGGCCGCGCACCGCGTCTGGGTGGTGACCAGGGGCGCGACCGGCGCCGGGGGCGGAACGGTGGCGCCGCTCCAGAGCCCGGTCTGGGGCCTCGGCCGGGTGGTCGCCCTGGAACAGCCGGAGCTCTGGGGCGGACTGATCGACCTTGATCCGGCCGCGCACGATCCGGCCGCCGAGGCCGAGGCGGTGCTGGCCGAGCTGCTGCGTCCCGCCGGTTCCGACGACGAGGACCAGATCGCCCACCGGGCCGGCGCCCGCCTGGTCGCCCGCCTGCGGCGCGCCGAGCGGCTGGCCCCGGCCGAGGGCCCCGCCGTCACAGGGACCGGGAGCTACCTGATCACCGGTGGCCGGGGGGCGCTCGGGTTGCGCGTGGCGGAGTGGCTCGTCTGCAGGGGCGCCCGGCACCTGGTGCTGACGGGGCGCCGGCCGCTCGCCGAGGACGCCGACGACCCGGTGGTCGCGGCCGTCCGCCGGTTGCGGGAGGCGGGCGCCACGGTCCACACCCCGGAGGCGGACGTGGCCGACCCGGAGGCCATGGCCGCGCTCTTCGCCGCGGACGCGCCCTGGCCCACGGTGCGTGGAGTGGTCCACGCGGCCGGAACATTCAACCCCTGCGCGACGGCGGAGTTGGACTGGGACCGGTTCCGCGCCATGACCCGGGCCAAGGTCGACGGCACTCTGGTGCTCGACGCGCTCACGCGCGACGCCGACCTCGACTTCTTCGTGATGTTCTCCTCGGCGTCGGCCGTCTGGGGCTCCGCGCTCGCCGGACACTACGCGGCGGCCAACGGCTTCCTGGACGCCATGGCGCACGACCGTGCCTCCCGCGGCCTCCCCGGACTCGCCGTCGACTGGGGCTGGTGGGCCGGCAGCGACCTGGTCGCCGGCGAACACCTGGACCACTTCGAGGCGATGGGCCTGCACGTCCTGCCCGACCGGGTCGGCTTCGCCGCCCTGGAACGGTTGCTCGGCTCGGAGCGGCGCCAGCTCACGGTGGCACCGGTCGACTGGGCACGGTTCCGGCCCGTCCTCGAGGCCAGGCGACGCCGGCCCCTGCTCGCGTCGCTCGGGGTCACCGCAGACCCGACGGCGGCCGACGAGGAGCTGCTGCGCGGGCTGCGCGCCGCCACCGGCGGGGCGCGGGTGCGGCTGTTGGAGGGAAGGCTGCGGCGAGAGGTCTCGGCGGTCCTCGGAATGGACGACGGACAGCCGCCTCTCGACCGGGAGTCCGGCTTCTCGGACGCCGGCATGGACTCCGTCATGAGCGTGGAGCTCAAGAACCGCCTCGACCGGATCCTCGGCCTGTCCCTGCCCGCCACCGCCGCGTTCGAACACCCCACGATCGCCGCCCTGTCGCAGTACCTGCTCGCGCTGCTTCCCCTGCCCGCCGACGCCCCGCCCACGGACGTCCCGCCCGCCGGGAGGGACGCGGAGGATCCCTCGGCCCGCCTCGACGGCCTGTCCGAGGCGGAACTCCTCGAACTGCTCGACGAGGAGCTGGATCAGTCACGGGCAACCACCGAGAGCCCACTGGAGACGTCATGACGAATGTGGTCGAGCCCGACGCGGATCACCGCTCCCACGTGTTACGCCGTGCCCTGGTCGAGTTGAAGGCCGCCCGCGCCGAGGCCGCCGAGGCCCGGCGCCTGGTCAACGAGCCCGTCGCCGTGGTGGGCATGGGCTGCCGCTTTCCCGGCGGTGCCGTCGGGGTCGAGGCGTTCTGGGACCTGCTGGTGGCGGGACGGTCAGGAGTGGTCGAGGTGCCAGAAGACCGCTGGAACGTGGACGACTACTTCGATCCCGACCCGGACGCCGCCGGGCGCACCTACGCCCGGCACGGCGGATTCGTGGACGGTATACGGGAGTTCGACGCCGGCCTGTTCGGCATCCCGCCCCGCGAGGCGGTCGGCGTGGATCCGCAGCACCGGTTCGTGCTCGAGGTGGCCTGGGAGGCGCTTGAGCACGCGGGCATCGCGCCTGACTCGCTGCGCGGCTCGCGCACCGGCGTCTTCGTCGGCATGGGCGGCAGCGACTTCGAACGCCTCACGCTCTCGACCGGCGACGTGTCCACGGTGGACGGCCACTCGGCAACCGGAGGGGCGCTGAACATGGCGGCCAACCGGCTGTCGTTCGTGCTGGGGTTGGAGGGCCCCAGCATGGTGGTGGACACCGCCTGCTCCTCGTCGCTGGTCGCCCTGCACCTGGCCTGCCAGGCGCTCCGGTCGGGAGAGTGCGACACGGCACTGGTCGCCGGCGTGAACACCCTGCTGTCGCCTGGCACCACGGTGGCCCTGTCCAAGGGCCGCATGCTCTCGCCCGAGGGCCGGTGCAAGACGTTCGACGCGGCGGCCGACGGCTATGTGCGCGGCGAGGGCTGCGGCGTCGTGGTGCTCCGCCGCGTCGAGGCGGCGCGCGAGGCGGGACAGCGGATCTGGGCGGTCGTCAGAGGCACCGCGACCAACCAGGACGGCCGCAGCTCGGGGCTGACCGTCCCTCGGGCGGATGCCCAACAAAACGTGATCCGCAGAGCCTTGGCGGCCGGCCGGGTCGCCCCGGCGGACGTGGGCTATGTGGAGGCGCACGGCACGGGCACCGCGCTCGGCGACCCGATCGAGGTCAGGGCCCTGGCCGCGGTCCTCGGCGAGGGCCGCGCCGATGCCGGCACCGGCCCGGTGGCCCTCGGCTCCGTGAAGACCAACATCGGCCACCTGGAGGCCGGCGCCGGCATCGCCGGACTCATCAAGACCGTGCTGGTGCTCGACCGCGGGCTGATCCCGCCGCACCTCAACTTCTCCCGGCCCAGCCCGCACATCGCCTGGGACGACCTGCCCGTCACGGTGCCCACGACGCCGACGCCGTGGCCGGACGAGCGCCGCGTCGCCGGGGTGTCCTCCTTCGGCTTCGGCGGCACCAACGCCCACGTCGTGCTCGAATCCCCGCCGCCGCGGGAGGTCGCCGAGCCGGCGGGGCCGGTCGGCCCCGCGCTGGTCAAGGTGACCGGGCACGGCACCGAGGCGCTGCGGGCCGGCGCCGAGCGGCTGGCGGCCTGGACCCGCGACGCCGAGGCCGACGTCGCCGGGCTGGCCTGGGCCGCCGGCGTGGGCCGTGCCGACCTCCCCGACCGCGCCGCCGTCGTCGCCGGGACCGTGGCCGAGGCCGCGGAACGGCTGGCGGCGGTGGCCGAGGACCGCGCTGCCGCCGGCGTCGTCCGGGGCCGTCGACGTTCCGAAGGCCCGCCGCGACTCGCGCTCGTGGTCCCGGACGGCGGGTCGTCGCCGGCCGGCCTCCTGGCGGACCTCCACCGGCGGTCCCCGGCGGTGGCCGAGGTCGTCGACGAGGTGATCGAGGCGGTCGGTCCGGTGTCGGGGGCGTCCCTGACGGCGCTGCTCGACGGAGGGGACGACCGGGGGCACGACGGCCGCCCGTCGCGGCTCGCCGTGGACCTGGTCCGGTACGTCACGACCGTGGCCCTCGGCCGCTGGTGGCGGTCGATCGGCGTCCGTCCCGACCTGGTGCTCGGGCGGGGCACCGGCGCGTACGCCGCGGCGACCCTGGCCGGCGTCTGGTCGCCGGCCGACGGCGCCCGCCTCGTGGCCGCCGTCGCAGCCGGCGAGTCGCCGGACGCCGTGCTGGACAAGGCCGATCTCCGGGCGCCCGACACGGAGTTACTGCTCGACACGGACCTCGCGGGCGACGGTGCCGCAGCGGCCACCGCCGAGTACTGGACGCGCCGGGCCGGCGACCCCGCTCCCCCGGCGAGGACCGTCAGCGCCGTGCTGGAACGCGGGGTGCGGGCGGTGGTCGAGCTCGGGGCCGCGGAGCTCGGGCCGAGGTTCCTGGCGGCGGCGGACGATCAGGACGTGGTCGCCGTCGCCGCACCGGCCGCGGGCGGTGCGGCGCTGCCAGGGCTGCTCGAGGCGGCCGCCCGACTCTGGACGGCCGGCACGAGCCTCGACTGGGCCGGCGTCAACGGCCCCCGGCCGGCCGACCCGCCCCAGCTGCCCACCTACCCGTTCCAGCGCCGGACCTTCTGGCCGCACACCACCCCCCGGGCCTCGCTGGTCCGCGCCCCGCACACCGGGGAGGGAGTGGGGCTCAGGCCGCGGATCCTCAGCACCGCCACAGGAACGACCGTGGGCGAGACCGAACTCTCGCTGCGCCAGGTGCCGTTCCTGGCGGAGCACCGCGTGCACGGCCGGATCGTGGTCCCCGGGGTGATCTACCTCGAACTCGTGCTGCGGTGCGCCGAACGTGCCTTCGGCGGCCCGGCGCGCGCCCAGGACCTCTCGGTGTCGAGGCCGCTGGTGCTCGGCGACGACGAGTCCGCCACCGTGCAGGTCGTCATCGACCCGCCGACGGCCGGGCGTTCCCGGGCGCGGCTCTTCAGCGGCGACCACGAGACGGGGTGGCGGCTGCACTTCGAGACGGTGCTCGACGGCGCCGAGCGCGCGGCGGAACCGCCGGACGGCGCGGTCGCCGCGGAGGCGTTCGCCGCCGAGTCTGTCCGCTGCGACCGATCCATCGGCGAGGCGGAGTTCTATCGCCGGGCCTGGCATCCGATGTTCCGGCTCGGCCCGAGCTTCCGGCTGGTGCGGGGCGCCCGCACCGGCCCGCGCGCCGCGGTGGGCACCCTCGTGCCCCCGGCCAGGGACGCGGCCGGCGTCACCGCCGGCATCCGTCCCGAACTGCTGCTGCTCGACGCCTGCATCCAGCTGGTCGCGGTCGCCGCGCTGTCCGACGAGGGCTTCACCGACCGTCCGGTGCACCTCGGCACCGGCTACCAGCGGATGTCGGTCGGCGACCTCGGCTCGGCGGCGGAGCTGGAGTGCGCCGCCGTGCTCCGGGAGTCGACGGACGGCACGCTCCTGGGCGACCTCAGGCTGACCGACGCCGAAGGACGTCTGGTCGGCGAGATCTGGGGCGCCTCGTTCCGGCCGATCACCGAGCGGATGCTGCTGCGCATGGTCGCCGACCCGGCACCGGCCGACGGCACGCCGGCCGACCAGGACGCCCACTCGGGACCCGGCCTCGCCGAGCTTCGGGCGGCCCAGGAGCCGGAGCGCTCCGGGCTCGTCGTGGACTTCCTCGTCCACAGCCTGGCCCGCGTCCTCGGCGCGCGACCGGCGGAGGTCGACCCCAGGGCGCCGGTGGAGACCCTGGCCGACTCGCTGATGATCGCCGAGCTCCGCACCGACATCGAGCGTCGGCTCGCCGTCACCGTGCCCATGGAGTCGTTCTTCGCCGACGCGTCCCTGACGACGCTCGCCCGCCACGTCACCGACGAGTGGGCGGCCGAGGAGCCGCCGCCTGCGCCGACGCCGGCGCCGGACCCCGTGCCGGCGACGCCCGCGAAGCGCCGGGCCAGGCCGTCTCGCGTCACGTTCATGTCGGTCCCCGAGATGACCGAACTCGCGGCGCTCGACGGGGCGATCACGGTCACCGGCGCGCCCGAGCCCTGGGAACGCACCTCGCGCGCGACGCTGCTCACCGGCGCCACCGGCTTCGTGGGCGGCTTCCTCCTCGCCGAACTGCTGAACCGGCGGCCGGGGGACGTCCACTGCCTGGTCCGCGCGAGCGATCCGGCGCACGCGATGCGGCGCCTGACCGACAACCTGCGTTCGTACGGGATCGCCCCGGAGCCGTACCTGTCCCGGATCGTGCCGGTCGTCGGCGACCTCGCCAAGCCGCTGTTCGGCCTGGACGAGGCGAGCTTCGCCGCCCTGCGCGACGGGATCGGCGACATCGTGCACTGCGGCGGCATGGTCAAGTGGACCTACCCCTACCGGGGGTTGGAGGGCGCCAACGTCGCCGGCACCCGCGAGGTGCTGCGGCTCGCCACGCTGGGCGCCCCGCGCCCGGTGCACTTCATCTCCACCGTCGGGGTGTTCTCCTCCAGGGACTTCACCGCGGACGTGGTGTACGAGACCGACGACATGCACACCAGCGGCTCGCTGGTCGTCGGCTACGCCCAGACCAAGTGGGTGTCGGAGCGCATGGTCAGGTTCGCGCAGGAGCGTGGCCTGCCGGCCACCATCCACCGGATCAACACCGGCGGGCACAGCGTCACCGGCGCGTTCAACCGTCTCGACCACCTGACCCTGATCCTCAAGGGCTGCGTCCAGGCCGGCATCGCGCCGCACCGGGTCGCGGTCATGCCGGTCCAGCCGGCACCGATCGACTACGTGGCCGGCGCGGTCGTGGAGGTGGCGAAGCGGCCCGAGCTCCTGGGCGGCACCTTCCACCTCGTCAACGAGCGGGCCATGACCTGGAAGGAACTCTTCGACGCCGTCGAGGAGTTCGGCTACCCGCTGGAGAGGGTCTCCTTCGAGGACTGGCGCGAACAGGTCACCGGGCGCAATCCGGGCACGCTCGCGCTGCTCGGCCTCGCGCCGTTCCTCCACGACAGCCTGGAGCACACCCGGCTGCCGTTCTCGGACTCCGAGCTGACCCGAAGGGCCCTGAAGGACGCCGCGATCAGCTGCCCGCGCCTCGACAACGCCCTGGTGCACACGTTCCTCAGGGGTTTCGTCGACGCCGGCTTCCTGGAGCCCCCGTCCCGGTCCCGACACAACACCATCCGTCTCGAAGGGAGTGACGCGTGACCGCCATCTCCATCAACCTCGCCGACCTCGAGTACCGGCTCAACCCCTGGCCGACGTACGAGGTGCTGCGCGACCAGGCACCCGTCCACCACGTGCCGGACGGCACCGCGGACGGCGAGGACATCTACGTGATCAGCCGCTACGCCGACGTGTCGAACACGCTGCGCGACAAGAAGACCTTCTCCAACCAGGTCATCACGGACGAGCGCTTCAACGTACCGGTGCTGGTCAACCGGGACGCGCCGGAACACACCAGGCTGCGGAAGAACGCCAACCGGGCGTTCAACGCCAAACTCGTCCGAAACCTGGGCAGTTGGGTGCAGTCCGTGATCGACGAGGTGATGGCCGAGGCGCTCGCCGCCGACCGGGTGGAGTGGGTCGAGGCGTTCACCACCACCCTGCCGTTGCGGGTGGTCAGCGACATGCTGGGCATCCCCCGCGACCGCAAGGACGATTTCCGCCGCTGGACCCAGGCGGTGATGGACATGTTCGCGGTGGCCGCCGGCATCGACCCCGACGAGGTGCCCGGCTTCCTCGAGGACCTGCTGGAGTTCGGCAACTACATGGGCGAGCTGGCGCAGGAGCGCAAGGGCAAGCCCAACCGCGGCGACATCCTGGGCGCACTGGTCGAGGAGCACGAGGCCGGCCAGCTCTCGCAGGACGAACTGACCATCATGGCCTGGTCCTTCATCGCCGCCGGCTACGAGACGACGATGAACCTGCTGGGCGGCGGGCTCCAGATGTTGCTGACCGACCCGGCCCTGGCCAAGCGCCTGACGGCCGAGCCGGACCGGACCGAGGACTTCATCGAGGAGTACCTGCGGGTCTACAGCCCGATCCAGTGGACGCTGCGCAGGCCCACCGAGGACACCGAGCTGCACGGCGTCGTCATCCCCAAGGGCGCCCTGGTGCACGTGGTGATCGGCGCGGCAAACCGCGATCCGCGGCGGTTCTCGGAGCCCGACGTGTTCGACATCGACCGCCCCAACAAGACGGATCACCTGGCGTTCGGCGCCGGTCCGCACTTCTGCCCGGGCTCTGCCCTGGCCCGGCTCCTCGCCGGCCTGGCGTTCCGGGCCTACTACGCCCAACTCCACCGGCTGTCGCTCGATCCCGAGGACCCGCCCCGGCTGCGGACCCAGCAGGGCGCGTACGGCCTCGCCCGGATGAGCCTCCTGGTGTCGCACTGACCGGAAGACCGGAAGACGGGAAGACAGGACATCACGATGACCACGATCGTTCCCACCCTGACCCTGCTGAGTCGGCTGCGCGAGCACGCGACGCGCAGGCCCTCGGTCCGGGCCTGTGTCTTCACCACCGACGACGGGGAGGACGAGAAGACCCTGACCTACGCGGACCTGGACCGCGACATCAGGACCATCGCGACCGGGCTGCGCGCCCGGCTGAACCCCGGGGACCGGGCCCTGCTGCTGTTGCCGGAGGGCGCGGACTTCGTCCGCGGGTTCCTGGGGTGCATGCGGGCCGGCGTGATTCCGGTGCCGGCGTACCCGCCGCTGCCGGTGCAGTCGCGCCAGCGGGTGGAGACCCTGCGAGCCATCGTCGCCGACTGCGGGCCGCGGGCCGTCCTCAGCGCCGCGTCCACCGAGGACGTCACGGCGATCCGCCGGGTCGTGCCCGACCTGGACGACGTGTGGTGGAGCGGGCCAGACGAGCTGCTCGGCGGGGAGCCTGACGAGGCCGCGCAGTACGAGGCCGGCCCCGACGACGTCGCCTTCCTCCAGTACACCTCGGGCTCCACCTCGTCCCCCAAGGGGGTCGTGGTCACCCACGCCGCGCTGGCGCACAACGTGGAGATGATCAGGCGGGCCTTCGGGCTCGACGAGGAGCCCCGGATGGCCAGTTGGCTGCCGCTCTTCCACGACATGGGGCTGATCGGCAACGTCCTCCACCCCCTGTGGGCGGGCGGGACCACCATCCTGATGACGCCCATGACGTTCCTCAAACGGCCGGCCAGGTGGCTCGCGGCGATCTCCCGGCACCGGGCGAACGCCACCGGGGCCCCGAACTTCGCCTACGAGCTGTGCACCCGCAGGGTCAAGGAGAGCGAGAGCGCGGACCTCGACCTCAGCAGCTGGCGGGTGGCGTACAACGGTGCGGAACCGGTGCGGGCGGCCTCGCTCGACGCGTTCGCCGAGCGGTTCGCGGCCCACGGCTTCGACCCGGGCGCCTGGTGGCCCTGCTACGGACTCGCCGAGGCGACGCTGCTGGTCACCGGGGGCGACCCCGGGCGGGAGCCGGCCCGGCTCACCGTGGACCGCGACGCCTTCCAGCAGGGCCGCGTGGTCCCGGCCGCCGAGGGGACCGTTCTGGTCAGCAGCGGCTACACGACGATGGAACGGACCGTGCTGATCGTCGACCCGGAGACGCGCGAGCCCGTGGCACCTGGCCACGTCGGCGAGATCTGGATCGGCGGCCCCCATCTGCCCGTCGGCTACTGGGGGAATCCCCAAGCCACCGAGGAGACCTTCGCCGCGCGCCCGGTCGGCGGCCCGCGCGGGCCCTACATGCGCTCAGGCGACCTCGGGTTCGTCCACGACGGCGAGCTGTACGTCACGGGCCGATGCAAGGACCTGCTCATCGTCGGCGGCCGCAACCACTATCCGCAGGACATTGAGGCGACCGTCGAGGAGGCGCACGACGCCATCCGCAAGGGGTGTGTCGCGGCCTTCGCGATCGACGACGGTGACCGCGAACGGGTCGTGGTCGTCGCCGGCGCGGGGCAGGGCGCCGTGGGCGCCGGCGAGGCGGCGGCGGCCAAGCGGGACGCGATCACCAGGGCCGCGACCGTCGCGGTCGCCGCCGAGCACGGCATCACGCTGGACGACGTGGCGGTCGTCGGGCCGAACGCGGTGCCCAAGACGTCGAGCGGGAAGCTGCGGCGCGGCGCCTGCCGAGCCGCCTACCTGCGCGGCGAGTACGCCGTCGGCGCGAAACCGGAGAGGACGGAGGACGAGTGATGGACGCCGCGCTCACCCCCTGGCAGGTCCAGGACTGGCTGACCGCACGGGTCGCCGAGATGCTGCGCGTCGACGCGGCGCAGATCTCCGCGGAGGCGATGTTCCGCGATCTGGGTCTGTCCTCGGTGCAGTTGGTCGAGATGACGGCGGACCTTGAGGACTGGAGCGGCCGGACGCTGCCCGCGACCTTCGTCTTCGACTGCCCGACGATCGAGGACGCCGTGGCGCACCTCACCGGTCCCGGGGCGCCGGAGCCCGCGGCCGGGCGGAATCCGGTCGCGGCGCACGGAGCCCGGGAAGGCGAGGGTGGCTGACATGGCGCTTGGCACCGTTCCCGGCGCCGCCGGCGGCGCCCAGATCGTCGCGCTCGGCCACTACCTGCCGGAGTCCGTGGTCTCCACCGAGGAGGTGGCCGGACGGCTCGGCATCGACCCCGAGTGGGTGGTGGCCAGGACCGGCATCAGAGAACGCCGGCAGGCCGCCGAGGACGAGACGGTCGTCGACCTGGCGACGGCCGCCGCCGCGCACGCGCTGGACGGACTCGCCGCCGACCCCAGGTTCCCGGGCGCCGTCTCGCTGATCGACACCGTGATCGTGGCGACCTCGACGGCCGAGTCCAGCATGCCGAGCGTCGCGGCGCGGGTGGCGGCCAACGCCGGCCTCGGTCACCCCGCCGCGTTCGACGTCAACGCCGCCTGTGCCGGCTTCTGTTACGGCCTGGCGACCGCCGACGGGCTGGTCCGCTCGGGCACCAGCGGCGGCGTCCTGGTGGTCGGCGCCGACAAGGCGACCGCCTGGCTCGACTGGCACGACCGCGACACGGCCATCCTGTTCGGGGACGGGGCGGGCGCCGCCGTGGTGCTGCCGCACGAGCGCCGGGCCATCGGCCCCGTGGTGTGGGGCAGCGTCGGCGAGGAGTCCCACCTGATCGCGATAGGCGCCGAGGACCGGGTGCTGCGGCAGCAGGGCAGGACCGTGTACCGCTGGGCGACCGGCCTGGGCGACACGATCGCCGAGGCGTGCGACCGCGCCGGCGTGACCCCGGACAAGCTCGCGGCGTTCGTGCCGCACCAGGCCAACCTGCGGATCATCAACGCGCTGGCGCGGCACCTCGGCTTCGAGGGAGAGGCGGTCGCCACCGATGTCGTCGGGTCGGGGAACACCATCGCGGCCACCATCCCGCTGGCGCTCTCCCGGATGCGGAGCCGGCCGGGCCTGGCGGAGGGCGGCGACGTGCTCCTCTTCGGCTACGGCGCGGGGCTCTCCTACGCCGGGCAGGTCGTCACGCTGCCCCCGCTCCCCACGGCGACGCCCGTCGGCGGTGCGGCGGGCACGGCACGAGGAGAGCACCTTGGCGCCCGGTAGCGGAGAACGGTTGCTGGTGACCGGTGGGGCCGGATTCATCGGCTCGGCCCTGGTCCGAACGCTGCTCGCCGAGCCCGGCGGGGTGGCCCGGGTGACGGTCCTCGACAAGCTCACCTACGCCGGCAACCCGGCGAACCTCGCCCCGGTGGCGGACGACCCCCGGTTCCGCTTCGTCCAGGGCGACATCTGTGACGCCGCGTTGGTCGCCGAGGTGATGCGGGGCCAGGACCGGGTGGTCCACCTGGCCGCCGAGTCGCACGTGGACCGTTCGATCGAGTCGGCCTCGGGGTTCGTCACCACCAACGTTGTCGGCACGCAGACCCTGCTGGACGCGGCGCGACGGGCCGGCGTCGCCACCTTCCTGCACGTCTCCACGGACGAGGTGTACGGCTCGCTGGAGTCCGGCGCCTGGCCGGAGACCGATCCGGTGTCGCCCAACTCCCCCTACTCCGCGAGCAAGGCGGCGTCCGACCTGTTGTGCCTGGCCTACGCCCGCACGCACGGGATGGACGTCCGGGTCACCCGTTGTTCGAACAACTACGGCCCCTACCAGTTCCCCGAGAAGGTCATCCCGTTGTTCGTCACCAACCTCCTGCGGGGACGGCCCGTGCCGCTCTACGGCGACGGCGGGAACGTCCGGGACTGGCTGCACGTGGAGGACCACTGCCGGGGCCTGCTGCTGGCCCTGGAGCACGGCCGGCCGGGCGAGGTCTACAACCTGGGTGGCGGCGCCGAGCTGTCCAACCTGGAGCTGACCAGGACGCTCCTCGAACTGCTCGACGCGGGCGAGGAGATGATCGACTGGGTCGAGGACCGCAAGGGCCACGACCGCCGGTACTCCGTCGACTGGGCCAAGGCAGCGGCCGAGTTGGGCTACCGCCCGCGCCGCACGTTCGTGGACGGGCTCGCGGACACCGTCGCCTGGTACCGGGACAACCCCGGCTGGTGGGAGCCGCTGTGTGTGGGGCCGGCCACCGCGGCGGTCCCCGGACGACGAGCGGAGGTGCGACTCTGATGCGTGGGATCATCCTGGCGGGCGGCTCGGGCACCCGGCTGCGCCCGCTGACCCAGGTGCTGTCCAAGCAGTTGTTGCCGGTGTTCGACAAGCCGCTGGTCTACTACCCGTTGTCGGTTCTGATGCTGGCCGGCGTCCGGGAGATCCTGGTGATCAGCATGCCCGGTCATCTCGACCAGTACCGCGCACTGTTGGGGGACGGCGACCGGCTCGGCATCCGTCTGGCCTACGCCGAGCAGGAGCGGCCCCGCGGCATCGCGGAGGCGCTGTTGATCGGCCGTGACTTCGTCGGGGACGACCAGGTCGCGCTGATGCTCGGCGACAACGTCTTCCACGGGCACGACCTGGCCCCGCTGCTGCGGGAGCAGGTGGTGAAGCTCTCGGGCGCGACGCTCTTCGGCTACGCGGTGGCCGATCCGCAACGGTACGGCGTCGCGGTGCTCGACGACGACGGGCGGCTGGTCGACATCGAGGAGAAGCCGGCGCGGCCGCGCTCCAACCTGGCGGTCACGGGCCTGTACCTCTACGACAACGAGGTGTTGGACCACGCGGCGGGGCTGACTCCGTCGGCGCGTGGCGAGTTGGAGATCAGCGACGTCAACCGCCGGTTCATCGCGGAGGGCAGGGCACAGCTGGTCAATCTGGGCCGGGGCACGATGTGGCTCGACGCGGGCACCCACGAGAGCCTGATGGAGGCCGCCAACTACGTGCGGGTCGTCCAACAGCGCCAGGGGACGCAGATCGCCTGCGTCGAGGAGGTGGCCTACCGGATGGGCACCCTCGACCGGTCGGGTCTGGACGCCGCGATCGAGAGCGTGGGCGTGACGTCCGACTACGGCCGCTATCTCAGGCAAGTACGCGACGAACGCTGAGGAGGAGAGTGCCATGCGGGTCAGCGTCGACCAGGACAGGTGTGTCGGTTCCGGGCAGTGCGCGCAGACTTCGGAGGAGGTGTTCGACCAGAGCGAGGAGGACGGCCTCGTCGTCCTCCTGGCCGAGAGCCCGTCGACGGCGCACCGGGAGACGGTCAGGCGGGCGGCGGCGCAGTGCCCCGTGTCGGCGATCTCGCTCGTCGAGTGAGGGGCGCGCGGTCCTGATCGAGTGTCGGGTGGCCCGGGTGGCACGGGCCACCCGTTCGCGCGTCCTGGATCGGCGCCCGGCTCAGGCGGAGGCGACGATGGCCGCCGAGGCGCGCAGGTAGCCGAGGAGGTCGTCGACGAGCCCTTCGGGGTCGGCGTTGCCCTTGCCGCCGACCGCGAGGTGCCCGATCAGCGCGAGGTCGACCGCGCCGTGGACGACGGCCTGGAGCAGGGCCGTCACGCGCTCGGTGTCCCCCGCCGGGAGCGCGCCCGCCCGCTGGGCCGACTCGACGATGCCGAGCAGCGTCTCGCGGCTCGACTCGGCGGCGATGGCCAGGGCCTCGACGTCGGGGCCCCACGCCCCGAACACCAGCCGGAAGCGGGCCGGATAGGCCAGCGCCCAGCCCACGTACTCGCGCAGGGCCGCGCGCAGCACCGCCTCGGCGGGCAGGTCACGCTGCCACAGGGCGGCCAACGCCTCGCCGAGCCGGGTGAGTTCGCGGGCGGCGACGCTTGCGAGCAGCGCCTCCTTGTTGGCGAAGTGCTTGTAGGGAGCGTTGTGCGACACGCCCGCGCGATGCCCCACCTCGCGCAGGGTCACCGACTCACGCCCGCCCGCGTCGAGGAGCTCGGCCGCGGCGGATATCAGCAGTTCGCGAGTACGAGGGGCCACATTTCGACTATACCGCGCACCCCTCGGGAGAGCGCCGGGTTGACGCTGTACACCCCCGCTGTTAGGTTGACGCTGTCAACCCCCTTGGCGAGGGCCGGCTTTCGGCTTACCCGCCGATGCCGTGTGGCTCGACTCGCCCTCGGCCTCGCTCCGTTCACGTATGACGACTCATCAGGTGGCATCTCTATGTTCTCATGGCTGGGGCGCTGTGCCTACGGGCGGAGGCGCGGCTTACTCATCGCGGCGGCCCTGTTCGTGGTGCTCGCCGGTGTCTGGGGCAGTGGCGTCTTCAGCGCCATGGGCAGCGGCGGCTACACCGCCCCCGACGCGGAGGCCAACCGCGCCAACGCGTTGCTCGAGGAGCACTTCGGCCACCAGCCGGGGGACGTCGACGCCGTGGCGGTGTACACCGACCCCACCGGGGAACTGACCGTCGACGACCCGGACTTCGAGCGCGCGGTGACAGCCGCGCTCGCCAGGCTCCCGGAGTCCGAGGTCGTCTCGTCGACCAGCTACTGGAGCCCGGAGCTCACCCCGGAACAGCGCGCCGAGTACGTCGCCGAGGACCGCCACTCCACCTTCGCGACGATCACCCTGCGCGGCGAGGACTCCGCCGAGCGCCTGGAGTCCTACGGCGACATCCAGGACCAGGTGCGCGCCGACAACCTGGAGACCTACCTCGGCGGCGGGTTCACCAGCGAGTACCAGCTCCAGCGGCTCGCCACGGAGAACCTGGCCACCGCCCAGTTGATCTCACTGCCGATCCTGCTGCTCCTCCTCCTGGTCATCTTCCGCGGCCTCGTGGCCGCGGCCATCCCGGTCGCCCTCGGGATCATGGCAATCCTCGGCTCGATGGTCCTGCTCCGCGGGCTCACCTACGTCACCGACGTCTCGATCTTCGCCCTGGAGATCTCCACGCTGCTCGGCCTCGGACTCGCCATCGACTACGGGCTCTTCATGGTCAGCCGGTTCCGCGAGGAGCTCGACCGCCGGGACGACGACGTGCGCGCGGCCCTGGTGGCCACGATGAACACGGCGGGCCGCACGGTCGCGTTCTCCGGCCTCACCGTCGTCATCGGGCTCTGCGGACTGCTGTTCTTCCCGCAGCCGGTCTCCCGCTCCTTCGGCTTCGGCGGCATCACCGTGGTGCTCTTCGACATCGTGGCGGCGCTGCTGGTGCTCCCGGCGGCGCTCGCGGTGCTCGGCCGCCGGATCAACGCGCTGAGCCTGCCGTGGCCGCGCCGCGGGACCGCCGCCGTCACCCGGGAGGACCGGGCGTGGGCCAGGTTGGCGAGCGCCGTCACCCGGCGCCCCCTGCCGTGGTTGACCGGCGGGCTGCTGGCGCTCCTGGTCGCGGCCGCCCCGCTGCTGTCGCTCCAGCCCGGCATGACCAACCACCGCTACCTGCCCGTCACCAACGAGGGCCAGGTGGTGGCCGGGATGCTCAACGAGGAGTTCCCGCCCGACGGCCCCGCCGGCACCCGCGTGGACATCGCCCTGTCCGGCCCCGTCGAGCGGACCGCCGTCGACGACTACCTGCGCACCCTGGAAGGCCTCGAGGGAGCGACCAGGACCGCCGTCCACCGCGCCGACTCCGAGCTGACCTGGGTGACCGTCTCCCACCGCGGCGAGGCCGACGACGCGGCCAACCTCGACCTGGTGCGCGAGATCAGGGCACTCGACCCGCCGGCCGGCGCCACCGAGGTCCTCGTCGGCGGTCTCGGCGGCCCGGCGATCAGCCTCGACAACACCGAGGCGACCACCGACTCGCTGCCGTGGGCGCTCGTCTTCGTCGGCCTCTCGTCCCTGGTCCTGCTCTTCCTCGCCTTCCGGTCGGTGCTCGTGCCGCTCAAGGCCGTGATCGTGGCCTTCCTCTCGCTCGCGGCCTCGCTCGGCATCATCGTCTGGGGCTTCCAGGAGGGCGGGCTCGCGGGACTGCTCGACTTCCACGAGGTGGGCACGACCGACGTGTGGACCCTGGGCCTCATCGTCACCATCGCCTTCGGCCTGGTCACCGACTACGAGATGTTCCTGGTGAGCCGGGTGAGCGAGGAGTACCAGGCCACCGGCGACAACCACCGCGCCATCAACGTGGGCCTGCGCGGCACCGGTTCGGTCATCACGCGCGCCGCGCTGCTGATGATCGTCGTGCTCGCCGCGATGGGGCTCACGGCCACCTCGCTGTTCCTGATGACCCTCGGCATCGGGCTGACGCTCTCCGTGGTGATCGACGCCACCGTGGTCCGCTCGGTCGTCGTGCCCGCCGCGATGCAACTGCTCGGCCACGCCAACTGGTGGCCGGGCCGACCGCGCCGGCCGCACGACAGGACCGACCCGCCGCCGGAGTCGCCTTCCACGAGGCCCGCCGTCGCGGAGGGCGAACCGATCCGCCATGCCTGACAGCCCACGCACCACGGAACCACGGAAGAGCGGCAGGAGAGGACAGTGACACAGGTTCAGGAACTCAGCCCGGAGGTCGCCGGGGGTTCGCCCCGCAGACGGACCGCCGCGCTGACCGTGCTCCTCATCGGCATGCTGATGGACCTGCTGGACACGGGCATCGTCAACGTGGCGCTCCCGCCCATCCAGCAGGACCTCGACGCCAGCAGCGCCGCCCTCCAGTGGCTGATCGCCGGCTACTCGCTGCCGTTCGCCATCGGCCTGATCACCGGCGGGCGCCTCGGCGACCTCTACGGCCGCAAGCGGGTCTTCATGATCGGCATGGGGCTCTTCGTCGTCACCTCCCTGTTGTGCACGGTGGCGCAGACCGGCGGGCAGCTGGTCGCCTTCCGGGTGGCCCAAGGTCTGGCGGCCGCGCTGATGGTGCCCCAGGTGATCGCGACCATCCAGGTCATGTACGCGCCGCACGAACGCGCCAAGCCGATCACCGCGGCGGGCGCCATGTACGCGGTCAGCTCGGTGGGCGGCCCCATCGTGGGGGCGCTGCTGACCGAGAGCGACATCGCCGGGCTCGGCTGGCGACTGATCTTCCTGGTCAACGTGCCGGTCGGAGTGGCGACGCTGGTGGCGGCGCACTTCCTGCTGCCGGAGTCGCGGTCGGCGACCGCCAACCGGCTCGACGTCACCGGCATGGTCCTGGTGGCGATCGGGCTGCTGCTCCTGCTCTACCCGCTGGCCGTGGGGCACGAGGAGGGGTGGCCGGCCTGGACGTTCGTCAGCATGCTGCTCTCGGTGCCGGCCCTCGCGGTCTTCGTGGCCCACCAACGGCGCCGCGCCGCCTCTCCCCTGCTGCCGATGTCGCTGTTCCAGCACCGCTCGTTCACCGGCGGGATGGTGATCCTGCTCCTGGGCTTCGGCGCGGTCTTCGGCTTCTTCCTGACCTTCACGGTCTACCTGCAGAACGGCCTCGGCTACAGCATCATGCGCGCCGGCGTGGCCGGAATCTGGTGGGGACTGGCGGCCGCGGTGTTCGCCGGTCTCGCCATCAACGTGCTGGCCCAGCGGTTCGGCCGGCGCGTCGTGCAGGCGGGCCTCGTGATCACCACGCTCGGCCTGGTCGCCATGCTGCTGGTGGTCAGGCAACAGGGCCCGGACGCCGGCGCCGTGGCGCTGGCGCTGCCGCTGGTACTCGGCGGGGCCGGCATGGGCTTCTCCATCTCCATCGTGATGGACTTCGCGCTTTCCGACGTGCCGGTGACCGAGGCCGGATCGGCCTCGGGCGTGTTGAACGCGCTTCAGCAGACCGGCGCCGCGATCGGGGTTTCCGCCATCGGCGCGCTGTTCTTCGGATTACTGCCGGCCGAACCCACACCGACGGAGTGGGCGGGCGAATCGAGCCAGGCATTCGAGCAGACTCTACTGCTTCCCGTCGGCATGATGATCGTGGCATTCGCGGCGAGTTTCCTGCTGCCACGACTCGCCGCCCATCGTCAGGCTCCGTCGGCGACGGCCGACGAGCCTGTCACATCGGGCTGAATACCCCCCGATTCAGCCCTGCTGGCGAGCCCCGCCGCCTCGGAACGAGGCGGCGGGGCTCGCCATGTCTCGCGCGTGAAATCCGCTCGCTCACACGGAAACAAACGTGAGAATTCGCATCGTTTCGGAAACCGCTTAATTCAGAAATGGTTGCGGTATCGCCGGAAGGCATTCAAACTGGAGTACGGCACCGAAGCGCGACTCCAACAGGCGTGCACTCGACCAACGCGCGCCCCCTACTTCGACGACCTCCAAGGTCGCGACCACCAGGACCGGACAGAGCGGAAATCCCCGGAAAACCGCATCGGACATCTCACGACTCAGCAGGTGAACCACGTCTCCAAGGGGGAGGACATGATTCCAGTCGATCGTGAACAGGATCTACACATTTTACGCGAGGCATACACGGCCTGCCTCAACGGTTGGGGGCAACTCGTCGTGGTCAGCGGCGGCGTGGCCTGTGGCAAAACCGAACTGACCCGCGCGTTCGCCAAACACGCCGTGGACGAGGGGGCGGTGCTGCTCTCCGCGACCGGCTCGCATGCGGAACAGACACTTCCATTCGGCCTCCTACGGCAGCTGTTCCACGGCGTCGATCCCTTCCGAATGATCGACCTTTCCTCGGGGTCGCTGAACTCGGCGGCCGACTCGCCAACCATCGACCGCGACTGCGCCGGGGTTCTCGACGAACTCTGCGAGGAACTCATCCAGTTGGCCACGAACCGGCCCGTGGTGATCACCGTCGACGACATCCAGTTCGCCGACAAGCCCTCCTTACGCGCGTTGCTCTACCTCGAACGCCGCCTCAGGACCTCCAGGGTGCTGCTGGTCTTCACCGAGTGGACGCTGCCCAACGCCGGCTACGACCTCTTCCGCTCGGAGATCGTGCGCCCACTGCAGACCGTCCATCTCCAGTTGGCCCCGCTGTCCCGCGCGGGGATCGGCCGACTGCTCGACGAGGAGCTCGGGCCGAAGCTGGCGGAGTCGCTCGCCGCCGAGTGTCACGCCCTGAGCGGCGGCAACCCCCTGCTGGTCAGGGCGTTGATCGACGACCAGCGCGCGCTCCGGCACCATCAGGCGATCCCGCTGACGGACGGCACGCTCGCGGTGGGCCAGCAGTTCACCCGCGCCCTGATCGCCTGCCTGCGCCGGTGGGGGCGGACGCCCTACGACGTCGCCTGCGGCCTCGGCATCCTCTGGGAGAACCGGCCGAGCCACTCGCTGCTCGGCGAGTTGCTCGACATCGAGCCCGGCGACGTCCGGCGGGCGGTCGACGTGCTGGAGACGGCAGGCCTGGCGACCGGTGGCCAGTTGCGGCACTCGGCGGTCAGGACCGCGGTCCTCGAGAGCGTGAGCCCCGCCGAACAGGCGGCGCTGCACCTGAAGGCCGCCGAGCTGTTGCACGGCCGCGAGGCGAGGGCCGCTGACATCGCCGCGCAGCTCATGGCCGCCGACCGGCTCGGCGCCACCGTGCGGGGCCGGTGGGCGGTCGACGCGCTGCGTCAGGCCGCGCAGGACCACCTGCTCAGCCACCGGTTCGACGCCGTGCCCGGATGGCTCGACCTCGCGGCACGCGGCTGCGTCGACGGGAACGAACGGGCCGAGGTGCTCAGCCTGCTGCTGCGCGTCGAGTGGGCACGCCGGCCGTCCGTGGCGTCCCGGCACCTGGCGGCGCTTGAGGCGGCGCGCGCGGACGGCCACCTGTCCCAGGACGACGTGCTCTACCTGGCGAAGTACCTGCTGTGGTACGGCCACCTGGACGAGCTGGGCGAGGTGTTGACCGCCATCGCCGACTCCGCCTCGAGCGATCCGGCGGCACCCGGCAGTCTCGGCCTGACGGTGGAGTGGCTCAGGTTCCTGTGCCCACCGGCCGGCCAGGGCATCGCGCGCCACATGGCCTCGCCCCAGATGGTCTCAGGCACGACCTGGGCGAGGGCGGTGGACATGCTGGACCGCATTCGCGCCGGCGGCCCGCGGGAGGCCATCATCGCCGCGGCGGAACAGGTGCTCAGCAGCTCCCCGCTGCGCGACGAGACCATCGATCTCCAGCTGTCCGCCCTGTTGGCGTTGCTCTACGTCGACGGCGACCAGCGCGCCGAGGCGCTGTGCCAGCTGCTGCTCGCCGACGCGATCAGCCAGCACGCGCCGGTGTGGCGGGCGATGATCGGCGCGATCTACGCGCTCATCCTGTCGCGCCGCGGCGACCTCGCCGGCGCCGGGCGCCAGGCGAAGACGGCCCAGGACCTGTTCACCGGCCAGGGTTGGGGGGTGGCGATCGGCATCCCGCTGTCCGTGCGGGTGGCCGTCGCGACCAGGACCGGCCGGTACGCCGAGGCGTCGGCCGCGCTCCACCTGCCCGTGCCCGAGGCGATGTTCCAGACCCAGTTCGGGCTCTTCTACCTCTACGAACGAGGGCTGTTCTACCTGGCCACCAACCGGGTGCACTCCGCCATGGCGGACTTCACGCGGTGCGGCGAGCTGATGCGCCAGTGGAACCTGGACGTCCAGACCCTGGTCCCGTGGCGGCTCGGCGCCGCCAGGACGCACCTCGCCATGGGCAACCCGCGAGCCGCCCGCGCCCTGGTCGAGGAGCAGTTCGCCGGTTCGGCCCCGATCGGCCCCCGTACCCGGGGGATGTTCCTGCGCGTCCTCGCCGCGACGTCCGAGCCCGAGGACCGCGTGGACCTGCTGCGCGAGTCGGTCAAGCTGCTGGCCGAGGGCGGCGACCAGTTTGAGCTGTCCGGCGCGCTGCGCGAGCTCAGCCTGGCGCTCCAGGCCAGTGGCGAGGCGTCAGAGGCCCGCGCCGTCAGCGCCCGGGCGGCACAGCTCGACAGGTGGTACGGGGACGAGCCGCCCCACCCGGAGCCGCTGCACCCCGACGCGCTCCCCCTGGCCGACCCGATAGGCCGTCACATGTCCTCCGCGCTGTGGAAGGTCGGTGCGCTGAGCGAGGCCGAGCGCCGGGTCGCCGTGCTGGCGGCCCTCGGTCTGACCAACCGGGAGATCAGCGCCAAGCTGTACATCACCGTAAGCACGGTGGAACAGCATCTGACCCGGGTCTACCGGAAACTCAAGGTAAATCGGCGTACCGATCTGCCGGCCGATCTCGACCAGTACTCCACCGCCGAACTGGCGACGGCCTCCTCGGCCTCGCAGCGTGGGTCCCGGCGTTCGCGCGGCCGTTGACCGGTCCGCCCGACGCATGCGAATTCGGCTCGCGCACGGAATTGGCGCACGCCCCTGACACCCCTATTGCCCCTATCGAATTCGAGAGCGGCCGTAGGGGCTTGTCGCCACTCCGAGGCGGTGCCTAGTGTCTTCCGTACGGTCCGCAGCCGACCCCGTCTGGTGAGGAACGAGGGGCCATGACCCGAATTCTGTTCGCAACCATTCCCATAACCGGTCACGTTCGGCCGGGACTTCCGGTCGCACGCGAACTCGTCAATGCCGGCCACCAGGTCGCCTGGTACACCGGGCGGAGGTTCGAGCCGCTGGTGAGCCGCGTCGGCGCGAAATTCGTTCCCAGCTCCGTGGGAGCCGACGGCGACGTGTTGCAGGACATGACCGGCGACCGGAACGGAATCGGCGGCTTCAAGAGAATCATTCGGGAGCTTTTCGTCGAACCGGTGCCGGAGTACGCGCGTGACCTGTCGGACGTCATCGACGAGTTCCGCCCCGACGTGATCGTCGCCGATCACTGTTTCCTCGCCGGCCCGATGGTCGCGAGCCGGCGCGGAATCGGCAGCGTGGTGTACGTCGTCGGTCCGCTCGCCGTGTCGAGCGTCGACACCGCACCGTCCGGCACGGGCCTGGCCCCCTCGTCGTCGCCTCTCGGCCGGCTGCGCAACCGCACCCTGTCGTGGCTGGTCGCCAACGTCGTGTTCCGGGACGTGCAGCAGGCGCTGCGCCGGGCGGCGGCCGCCATCGACTTCCCGGCGCTCGACGACTTCCTGACGGACTGGACCGTGCGGATCGCCGACCGCTACCTGGTGGCGGCGATACCGGAGTTCGAGTACCCGCGCAGCGATCTGCCGCCGGCCGTCGAGTTCATCGGTCCCATGCTGCCCGCCGGCGTGGACGACTGGAGCCCACCCGACTGGTGGCCCGAGCTGCGGGCGGCGCGCCGCGCCGGGCGGCCGGTCGTGCTGGTCACCCAGGGCACGGCGGCGACCGACCCACGTCAGTTGGTGCTTCCGACGATCTCGGCGCTCGCCGACACGGACGCCCTGGTGGTGGCCACCGCCCTCGGCGACCTCCCCGACGACACGTTGCCCCGCCCACGGCCGGCCGGCCTGCGCCTCGAACGGTTCGTGCCCTACACCGAACTGCTCCCGCTGACCGACGTGATGGTCACCAACGGTGGCTACGGCGGTGTGCAGATGTCCCTCGCCTACGGCGTCCCCCTGGTGACCGCCGGCCGCAGCGAGGACAAGATGGAGGTCAACCGGCGGGTGGCCTGGTCGGGCGCCGGCATCTCGCTGAACACGTCGAACCCGCGCCCCGAGCGGCTCCGCTCGGCCGTCACCAGCGTGCTCGAGGACAGCCGGTACCGGGAGCGCGCCCAGCGGCTCAAGGCCGCGTACGCGCGGTACCCCGGGGCGCCGCGCGCCGCCGAGGCGATCCTGGAGACCGCCGCCGGCGCGGCACCGCTGTCCGCGGGCGACGAGGGACGGCCCCGATGAGCACCGCCGAGGACCTGGCGAGCGTCACCTGGGACGTCGTCGTCGTCGGCACCGGCATGGGCGGCGGGACCCTCGGCCACGAGCTGGCCCGGCTCGGCAGACGCGTGCTGTTCCTCGAGAAGGGCCACGCGAACCTCGACCGGGCCCCGACGATCACCGGAGGCTACCCCGAGGAGGCATTCGACCTCGCCCGGGTGACGGACACCGAGCGGGACCAACACCTGGCCCGCGGCGGGCGCAACACCGAGTGGTTCGAGGACACCACGCCCGGCGCGCGCCCGAAGCCGTTCCGGCCCATCGTCGGCTCCGGCGTCGGCGGCTCCTCCGCCCTCTACGGGATGGTCACCGAACGGTTCTTCCGCGAGGACTTCACCCCGCGGGAGAACTTCGGGGACACCGGCGACTCCACCGTGCCCGAGGCGTGGCCCGTCAAGTACGACGAGCTGGTGCCCTGGTATCAGAAGGCCGAGCGCCTGTACCGCGTCCGGGGCACCGCGGACCCGCTCCGCCCCGACGACGACACCGACGCGCTGCTCCCACCGGGCCCGGTCACCGCCGCCAACGCCGCGCTCGCCGAACACCTCGTCGAACGCGGCATGAGCCCCTACGGGCTGCACGTCGCCTGCGAGTACCTGGACGACTGCCAGGCGTGCCAGACCTTCCTGTGCGCCTCCGGCTGCAAGAACCACGCCGGCAACATCTGCGTCGAGCCCGCCGTCCGCGCGTACGGCGCGCGCCTGCTCGACCGCACCACCGCGGTCCGCGTCGAGGCGACCAGGACCCGGGTGACCGGCGTCGTCGCCAGGCGGGACGGTCGCACCCACGTGTTCCGCGGCCGGGTCGTCGTGGTGGCGGCCAGCGCGCTCATGACGCCGGTGCTGCTGCTCAACTCCGCGTCCCGGGAGTGGCCGCGCGGCCTGGCCAACGGCAACGACCTGGTCGGCCGCAACCTGATGCGGCACTTCGTGGACGTCTACCTGTTCAGGGCCGGCCCCGGCGAGCCCGTCCGCGGTCAGGTCAAGGAGCTGAGCGTCAACGACCTCTACCGGGTGGACGGCGAGAAGTACGGCACCTTCCAGTCGATGGGCCACGTCCCGCCCTACGCCTTCCTGATGAACTCCACCCGGGGGAACCGGCGGCTGCTCGGCCCGCTGCGCCCGCTCGCCGACCGCCGCTGGAAGCCATCGGTCCAGGAGCGCTTCGTCACGATGGCCGCCATCATGGAGGACCTGCCCTACGCCGACAACCGGGTCCTGCCGGGGCCCGGCAGCACCGAGGGCCGGGGCCCGACGCTCGAACTCCGCTACACGGTGGGCGCGCCGGACCGCAGACGGCACCGCGAGTTCACCCGGTTGCTCCGCGCCCGGCTCGGCCGGCGGCCGGGCTCGTGGCTCCCGCCGATCCGCCTGTCGGGGGCCGACATGAACAGCGCCCTCGGCCACCAGTGCGGCACCTGCCGCTTCGGCGACGACCCGCGCACCAGCGTGCTCGACCCGGACAACCGCGCCTGGGGCGTGGACAACCTCTACGTGGTCGACACCTCGATGCTGCCGTCGAGCGGCGGCATCAACCCCAGTCTCACCATCGCGGCCAACGCGCTGCGCGTCGGCCACGTCATCCACGGCACGCTGTAGGGGGACGCATGGCGGAGGACCACGCGAGGACAGTGCGGATCGGCGTCCTGGGCGCCGCTCGGATCGTGCGGCGGGCGCTGGTGGTGCCCGCCCGTCGGGTGCCGGGGGTCACGGTGGCCGCGCTCGCCGCCCGCGACCGTGACCGGGCCCGCGCACACGCCCGTCGCCTCGGCATCCCACGCGTCCACGCGGACTACGACGCGCTGCTCGCCGACCCCGACCTCGACGCCGTCTACGTGCCGCTGCCCAACTCCCTGCACGCGGAGTGGGGCGTCCGGGCGCTGCGCGCCGGCAAGCACGTGCTGTGCGAGAAACCGATCGCCGGCAACGAGGCGGAGGCTCGGTGGCTCGCGGACGAGGCGGCCCGCGCCGGGCGGGTGGTCTGCGAGGCGATGCACCCCGTCTACCACCCGCTCGCGGACCGGGTCGGCACGCTCGTCGCCGAGGGCGCGATCGGCGAGGTCCGGCACGTCGAGGCGCGGATCAGCTTCCCGATCCCCTCCCGCGGTGACATCCGCTGGAGCTACGAGCTCGGCGGCGGCGCCCTGATGGACCTGGGCGTCTACGCGGTGGCGCTGCTGCGCGCCTGGGCTGGTGCCGAGCCGGTCGAGGTGACCGGGGCGGAGGCGCGGATCCGCACCCCGGACGTCGACCGCCGGGTCGACGCCCGGCTGCGCTTCGCGAACGGCGCGACCGGCCGGCTCGTGACCTCGATGTGGGGCTGGCCGGCGCTGGCCAGCCGCTGTCATGTCGAGGGCTCCCGTGGCCGGTTGACGGTGCTCAATCCGCTCGGGCCGCACCTGTTCAACCGGATCGTCCTGGATGTCGACGGCGAGCGGAGCCGCGAGAGGGTGGCCGGGCGCCCCGACACCTACACGTGCCAGCTCCGGGCCTTCGTGGCCGCCGTCACGGGCGGCGAACCCCCGCGGACCGGGCCCGAGCACTTCCTGGCCTCCATGCGCGTCATCGACGCGATCTACCGCCGAGCTGGCCTCCCCCCACGCGGTGTCCAGGCCGACGCCGGTCGAGGCGCCCGCGGGCTCGTTCCCCCCGACCCTGATCCCCGCGTCGACTAGGCGGTTCCGTTCGGATCAGCTGGTCCGCCCGGTGAACCGCAGAGGTCACGCCCGTCGAGATCCGCCGGCAGCAGCTGCTCGGTGAGCAGCCGCCGCACGGCCGCGTGCCGGTCGCCGCGTGCCAGGAACTCCCCGACCAGCCGGTGCCCGTGGTGGTAGCCGAGCACGTAGAGCCCCATTCCCGGAGCGCCGATAGAGGTCAGGGCGGCCGCGACGCCGGCCTCGTCGAGCAGGGCCCAACGGGCCAGGTAGCCGGCGACCTCGGCCCGCGGCCTGCCGTCGGCGGCCAGCAGCGCGGCGTTGGCCCAGGCGCCCCAGAGCAGGTTCCTCGCGTGGTGGACGGCCGCGAGGTCGCCTCCGTCGGGCGCGATCCCGAAGGCGGGGAACACCCGGTCGGCGAGCCAGCGTTGGGCCTCGTCGCCGGGGAAGACCACCCCCTGGGCGTGCAGTCCGATGCCCTCGCTGACCACGAAGGCGGGCGACAGCATGAACCGCACCCACTGGTCCTTCCAGCCCCGCCCCTCGACGAGATGGAGCTCCTTCAGCATCGACTCGGCGATGTGCCCGGGGTGCCCCTCGTGGGCGACGACGTACAGCAGGTCGGCGAGGTTGAACGGCAGGCTCTCGTTGACGTGGATCGTGGAGCGCAGCTCGCCGTCGTAGGAGCCGGCGGCCAGGAAGTGCGCCTCCGGCACCAGACGCACGCCGACGCACTCGTCCGCGGGCAGCGGGACGATGACGTGGGTGCGGGCCCGCGTCTCGGCCACCGCCAGGCCGATGAGGTCCGGCAGTTCGCCCCGCCGGTGATCGGGCAGGGCGTGCGCGGCCTCCCACGCCCGCAGCCGGTCGGCCAACCGGCCTGAGCCACGCGGCAGCGCGGCGTCGAGCATGGCGTGCGCCGCCGCCAACTCCGCCTCGGGCACCGGGTCGGCGGCGATCCCCAGCGTCTCCCGCGCGTACTCGGCCAGCGGCGGACACCCGCCGTCCGACGTCCGCGCCACGGCCCGCAACGCTCGTACCTGGGCCGCCAGGTAACGGCTCCGCGGCGGCGCGAACGGCAGCCGGTCCAAGAGCCACTCCGCGTCGTCCACCAACCGCCGGGACGGCGGCGGCTCCTCCGCCGCCACCCGACGCTCCCAGGCCGCCGGGCCCCGGTAGATCAACATCCCGCCCACGCGCCGCGCGACCCGCAGCGCCAACAGCGCGTACCCGCGCACCCAGGCGTCCTGCGACATTCGATCGTCCATACGACCGACGCTAGGCGTACGAACTTCCGTACCCTGTACGGATGAGCGACGACAGCCTGTGGTTCCGCGAGGACGCCGCGGTGGTTCGCCGGCCGCGGCTGTCGCGGGAGCGGATCGTGACGGCGGCCGTCGGACTGCTGGACGCGGAGGGGATGACCGGCTTCTCGATGCGGCGGCTCGCCGCCCGCCTCGACGCCGGCACGATGTCCCTCTACGGCCACGTCTCGAGCCGCGAGGACGTGCTCGACCTGGCCCTGGACGCGGTCTTCGACGAGATCCCGCTGCCGGCGCCAGGTACGCCGTGGCGGGCCGTGCTCACCGCCCAACTCGTCGAGAGCCGGCGGATGATGCGCCGCCACCCGTGGGTCCCGGCGCTGCGCGCCACCCGGCCGCTGCTCGGCCCGATCGCCCTGGCCCACTCCGAGTGCTTCTACGCCGCCCTCGCCGACGCCGGCCTCACCGGGCCGAGCCTGATCGCCGCCGTCAACGCGCTGACCTCCTACGCCCACGGCCACTCGGCCGCCGAGAACGTCTGGCGCACCACCGTCCGCGACCCGGAGCAGGAGGCCGAGCTCCGCCGCCGCGTCCAGGACCACCTGAGCCGCCGCGCCGACCGGTACCCGACGCTGGCGGCCCACGCCCAGGTCGAGTACGCCGACTTCGACGGCTCCTTCGAACTCGGCCTCGAACTCGTCCTGGACGGCATCGAGGCCCGGTTGCCGCCGGTAGCGTGAGCGCCATGACAGCCGGGGAAGAACGGGCGTTGGCGGGCGGCATGGCGAACGCGGGGGCCGTGACGCTCCGCGGCGACGTGGTCCGCCGGCCGGCGCCGGCCAACGCGAAGGCAATCCACGACCACCTGCGCGCGCTGCGCCGGCAGGGCTTCGACGGGGCTCCCAGGCCCCTGCGGATCACCGCCGACGGCCGGGAGGAGTTGGGCTTCGTCCCGGGCGACGTGGCGTTGCCGCCCTTCCCCGCCTGGGTGCTGACGGACGAGGCCCTGGCGTCCGTGGGTCGGCTGCTGCGGCGCCTGCACGAAGCCAGCGCGGCGATCCCCCTCGCCCCGGCCGCCGCCTGGTCGCGCGAGCTCTCCGACCCGGCCGGCGGCCCGCTGCTGTGCCACAACGACGTCTGCCCGGAGAACGTCGTCTTCCGTGACGGCCGGGCCGTCGCCCTCATCGACTTCGACCTGGCCGCCCCTGGCCGCCCGATCTGGGACGTGGCGATGGCCGCCCGCTACTGGGTCCCCATGCGGGACCCCGAGACCGCGCGCCGCACCCATCCCCAACCGCTCGACCCCGCGGCCCGGTTGCGGCTGCTGGCCGACAGCTACGGCCTCTCGGGAGCCGAGCGGGCCGAACTGCCGCTGGTGATCGAGGAGGCGACGGCCGCCGGGCGCGCCTTCGTCGCCGCCCGGGTCGACCGGGGCGACGCCACCTACCTGGCGGCGCTGGCCAGGAGCGGCGGCTGGGCGGGCTGGGACCGGCTGCGGTCCTGGCTGGAGGCCAACCGGCGGAGGTTCACGGCCGCGCTCACCGAGTGACGGAGCCGGTCACGGGGATTGACGGCCGTCGCGTGCGGCTCGATAGTCCGAGTTGGGAGCGCTCCCAAGAGGGCGGGCCACCGCCTGCCCCCACCTCCGATCCGAGGAGCGTTCATGTTCGCCTCACCACGACGCCGGCGCGGCCGGCTCCTGACGCTGTTGCTCACCCTGCTGCTCGCGGCCGGCGCGAGCCTCGCCGCGCAGCCCGCCGCGGCCGCCACCCCGACCCGTGTCATGCTGCTCGGCGACTCCATCACCGGCAACAACGGCTGCTGGCGCGCGCTGCTGTGGCAGCACCTGCAGGCCACGGGACACACCGACGTCGACTTCGTCGGCACCCTCCAGAACCCCTACTGTCAGGGCTCCTTCGACGTCGACAACGAGGGGCACGGCGGCTTCCTGGCCACCGGCATCGCGAACAACGGCCAGCTTCCCGGCTGGCTCTCCGCCACCCAGCCGGACATCGTGATGATGATGCTCGGCACCAACGACGTGTGGAGCCACCTGCCGCCGACCACCATCCTCGACGCCTACACCACACTCCTGGGCCAGATGCGCGCCCAGAACCCGGACATGAGGCTGATCGTCGCGCAGATACCGCCGATGAACCCGGGCGGCTGCGCCGACTGCGCCCAGGGCGCGGTCAACCTCAACAACGCCATCCCGGGGTGGGCCAGCACACACAGCACCGAGCGCTCGCCGATCACCGTGGTCGACCAGTGGACGGGCTTCGACACGGCCACGGACACCACCGACGGTGTGCACCCCAACGAGACCACCGGCATCCAGAAGTTGGAGAGCCGCTGGTACCCGGCGCTGGCCGCGGCGCTCGGCGAAGGCGGCGGCGATCCTGGGCCCGGCCCTGACCCGGGCACCGGCGCCTGCCGCGTCGCCGTCAGCACCAACAGCTGGAACACCGGCCTGACGGCGTCCATCAACGTCACCAACACCGGAACCACCACCGTCAACGGCTGGTCCCTCGACTTCACGTTGGCCGGCGGTCAGCGCATCACCTCCGGCTGGAACGCCAGCTACGCCCCGAGCAGCGGCACGGTCACCGCGACCAACGCCGCCTACAACGCCACGATCGCGCCCGGGGCCAGCGTCTCCATCGGCTTCCAGGCCACCCACACCGGCAACGCCGCGGGACCGACCGCCTTCGCGCTCAACGGCACGGCCTGCGCGACGGCCTGAGACCGCGCACTGCGGCCCCACCGGAGGCGGCGGGGCCGCCCGTTCACGGCTCGCGCGGCGTGAGGCCGCGGAGCGCCGTGTCGACCACCTGGTCGACGTAGTCGGCGGTGAGGGGGCCGGTGCGCTGTAGCCACCGGTTCAGGACGGGGCCGAACAGCAGGTCGACGGCCACGTCAAGGTCGATGTCAGCCGCCAACTGCCCCGCGGCGCACGCCGACCGCAGGCGTTCCTTCTTCATCTCCCGCATCGGCCCGTCAAGTCGCTCCGCGTAGTCGGCCGCCAGGGCCGGATCGTGGACGATCTCGGTGTGCAGGGCACGCATGGGCTGGTCGTAGCGCGGGTCGTTGAGCTCGTCGACGGTGGCCCGCAGCACCAGCTTCAGGTCGGCCGCGAGGTCGCCGGTGTCGGGCAGGGCGGCGGCCTGGCCGTCAGCCCCCTCGCCGGCGAGCGCCAGGAAGGCGTCGAAGAGCAGCGCGCCCTTCGAGGGCCACCAGCGGTAGATCGTCTGCTTGCCGACGCCGGCGGCGGCCGCGATGCCCTCGATGCTGAGCTTCGCGTATCCCACCTCTCCGACGAGGTCGAGGGCGGCGGTGAGGATGGCGCGCCGGGCGGTCTCGCTGCGGCGGCTGGGGTTGGGGGCGCTCTTCGTGGGCACGGGGTCAGCGTACCAACACATGAGACGAGACGGTCCGTCTTGGCAGGTGACACCCGGCCACCTATGATTCTCATCCAGCGAGACGGAACGGACCGTCTCGCTGGAAGGGATCACCATGGAAACCCCGAACCCCGCCTCCTCCCGGGTCTGGTTCATCACCGGGGCCAGCCGCGGCCTCGGCCGCGCCTTCGCGGAGGCCGCGCTCGACGCGGGCGACCGGGTCGTCGGCACGGCCCGCGACGTCTCGCCGCTCGACGAACTCGCCGCTCGCCACCCGGGCCGCCTGCTCGCGCTGCGGCTCGACGTCACGGACCGCGACGCGGTCTTCGACGTCGTCGACCAAGCGGTCGCGCACTTCGGCCGGCTCGACATCGTCGTGAACAACGCCGGCGTGCTCTTCGCCGGGATGGTGGAGGAGTTCACCGAGGCGGAGGCGCGCGCCCAGGTGGACGTCAACTTCTTCGGCGCGCTCTGGGTGAGCCAGGCCGTGCTGCCCCGACTGCGGGCCCAGGGCGGCGGGCACATCGTGCAGATCTCCAGCATCGGCGCGCTCGGCGGCTTCCCGAGCACCGGGCTCTACAGCGCCAGCAAGTTCGCGCTCGAGGGTATGAGCGAGGCGCTGGCGGCCGAGGCCGCGGGGTTCGGCGTCAGGGTCACCATCGTCCAGCCGGGCGGCTACTGGACGGACCTCTACGCCAACACCACGGCGACCAGTCCTGAGCCGAGCTACGACCCGCTGCGCACGGAGTTGGAGAAGCAGTGGGCCGAGGGGTCGGTCGACAGCGAACCCCGGCTGGCCGCCGAGGCGTTGATGAAGCTGGTCGCCAGCGACGACCCGCCGCTGCGGCTCCTGCTCGGCAGCATGGTCTACGACCTCGCCTTCGACATCTCCAGGCGGCGCATGGAGACCTGGGCCGGCTGGGAGTCGGTGAGCCGCGCCGCCGAGCGGGCCGTCCCCGACCCGCGCACGTCCTGACCGCGCCCCGCGCCGCCCTTCGGGGTCAGCGGCCCCGCCTGGCGGCGCGGACGACCCGGATGCCCCGGACCACCGCCTCGCCGAGCAGGACGAAGGTCCACACGCGGCCCGTGCCGTAGAGGAGGCCCTCAGCTCCAGACAGCTCGCGCGGGGCGGAGCCGTTCAGCAGCGTCCAGATGGCGTCGCCGGCCGCCAGGTCCGCGATCCAGCACAGGTCGGCGATGGCCAGGGCGCCCTGGGCCAGGGCGAAGAGCAGGGCGTGACCGCCGAGTTCGGTGAGGTGCCGGCGCGGCGGCGTGCCCTCGCCCGCCGGTGCCTCGGCCGGCACCGCGACCTCGGCCGGCGGCTGGGGCGGCGCCACGACGGCGGGCACCGGCTCGGACGGCGCGGGCGGAGGCGGTGGGGGGAAGTTCGTGACGCGGAGCGCTCGCAGGGCCCCCGGCGTGATCAGCGCGCCCGCGAGGATCACGCCGGACGCGACGACGCACGCCACCGTCCAGGACCTGGTGTCGTACAGCACCCCCGCCGCCAGCGCGCCGATCGCGCTGCCGACGAGCGCGGCCGCCTCGTAGAGACCCATCCCGCGGCCGGTGTGTTCGCCGGCCACCTCGGCGATGACGGCCTCCTGCACCGGCAGCACGGCCGCCCAGGCCACTCCGCTGAGGATCCACAGGGCGGCGATGGCGTGGGGTCCAGGCGCCCAGGACAGGCTCAGCGCGAAGCCGGCGCTCGCCACCGAGGCGACCGCCACCACCCGCGCGCGGCCGAAGCGCACCACGAACGCGTGCAGGCGGCCTGGCAGCAGGCCGCTCACGATCGCGCCGGGCAGGAACACCAGGGCGACCTCCACCACGTCGAGGTCGAAGCCGTTCTGGAGATGGAGCAGCAGGAGCATCCCCACGGCCGCCTCCGCGGTCATGGTGAAGGCGACGGCCAGCAGCATGGGGCGGAGCCTGCGGCCGAGACCGCCGAGCCCCGCCGCGTCGCCTCCACCGCCGGGCGCTGGTGGCCGGACGTCCCTGTCGGGGCTGGCCAGCAGCGCCCCGGCGGCGAGGAGGCAGGCCACGGCGCAACCCAGGAACACGCCGGTGAAGTCGATCACGCCCATCAGGGACATGCCGGCGACGAAGGCGATCCACGAGCCGTTCTCGCGGGCCGCCATCAGCCGCGGGTACACGCCGGAGTCGGCGGCGAGGCGTTCGCCGACGATCGCCCGGACCGCGACCCACAGCAGGGCGCCGCCGACGCCGCTGAGCACCGCGGCTCCGTAGGCGGGGCCGAGGGAGCCGGCGAACGCGTAGCCCGCGCAGGCCACTCCGTACGCGGCGGCGCCGAAGGCCGCCACCCGGCGGCGGTCCCTGGTGTCGGTCAGGACGCCGGCGAGCGGCCGGACCACGACGGAGACGGCCACCTCAAGCGCGACCAGCACGCCGATCTCGGTCGGCCCCGCGCCGAGGGCGATGCCCGCCCACAACGGCAGGAGGAAGTCGACCAGTTCGGCCGGGCCGTTGGTCAGGGCCGCGGCCAGCAGGGTCCGTGCCTCGCGCTGCGGCGCCCGAGCGTCCGTCTGGGGTATGACCATATACCTACGGTAACAGAACAACTGATCTGTAACGACGGCGCATCGCACCGGCGAACTACGATGCCGTTCGTGCCCCGCCACGCCGATCCCGCCGAACGCCGCAGTCATGTGGCCAGAGCCCTGTGGCGCGTCGTCCTCCGCGACGGCCTGGAACGCGCGACGGTCCGCGCCGTCGCCGCCGAGGCCGGACTCTCGCTCGGCGCGATCAGCCACTACTTCTCCAGCCAGGAACAACTACAGCTCTACGCCCTGAAGTTGGTCGACGAACGCGACAACGCGCGGCTCGCCGCGATCGACGAGAGCGGCACGGCGCGGGAGGTCGTCGAGCGGTACCTGTGGGCGCTGCTCCCGGTGGACGAGGAGACCCGCGAGACCAACCGCGTCTTCTACTCCTTCATGGCGCGGGCCCAGGTCGTGCCGGCGTTCCGCGAGATCGTCGCCTCGTTCGACGAGGAGGTGGTGGCCCTGTGCCGGCGCGCCGTCGACCGGCTGGCCGGGGACGGCGTCATCGCCCCCGGCCACGATCGGGAGACCCTGGTGGCCGAGTTCCGCGCGCTCACCGAGGGACTGTCCTTCAAGGCCGCGATGTGGCCGGACGCCACGCCCCCCGAGGAGATCCGCGCCGTGATGCGCGGCTGGCTTGACGCCCTCCCCCAC
>NZ_SMKC01000310.1 GCF_004348315.1 Streptomyces sp. 8K308
GGGCGGTGGGGTGGCCGGCTGCCCGGCGGCGCTCGCGGCGCTCGGCAGTGCCATGAAGGCCGGCGGCTCGGCCGTGGCCTCGGCCGGGACGCGCGTCGGCGACATCAGCGGCAGTTCGACCGGCATGCGGACCACGTAGCCGGGCCCCCACGCCAGGTCGCGCTCGTCGACGGCGAGCCGCAGCGCCGGCATCCGGTGCAGCAGCCGCCGCACCGCGCAGTCCACGATCAGCACACCGAGGTCCTGCGCCGGGCAGGCGTGCGCGCCGGCGCCCCACGCCAGGTGCGCCCGGCTGGCACGCAGCGCCTCCTCCTCCACCGGCCGCACCGCCGGGTCGAGGCCGGACGCGACCATCGAGACGATCACCAGGTCGCCGGCGCTGATCTCGTACTGCCCCAACACGGTCGAGCTGGTCGCCCAGTTCATGAAGACGTTGTGGACCGGCGGGTCGTCCCACAGCACGCGGTTGGCCGCCTCGGCCACGGTGATGATGCCGGACTCGACGTCGCGGCGCAGCCGGTCGTCCGTGACGAGCCGCAGCAGCGTGGCCGCGATCCACGCCGAGGTGGGCCCCAGGCCGCCCTGGAGCATCAGCCGCACCTGGTCGGCCACCTCGTCGGGGTCGAAGACGCCCGTGCCGTACTGCGCGATCAGCCAGGAGGTGAGGTCGGCGCCCGGCGCCCTGAGCTTCTCCTCGACCTGCTCCCGCATCTGTTCGTCCATCCGCCGCGCGGCCGCGTTCGCGCCGGGGCCCGCCTGGACGATCTCGAGCACGGTCTGGGAGACGGCGGTCGCCCGCTCCTCCGGCAGGCCGAGCAGGCCCATCATCACCAGCATCGGCAGTGGCTGCGCGTACCAGTTGACGACGTCGACGGGCCCGAAGGCCGGGAACGCGTCGATCAACTGGTCAGCGAGGTGGTCGACATAGCCGCGCGTGTGCTCGGGGTGCAGCCCGGAGAGCGCCTGGTCGACCGGCGACCGCAGCCGCCGGTGCTCCGCGCCGTCGGCGGAGAACATGTTCCGGCGGCGCTCGGTCTGCTGCACGAGCGGGTGGTCGGGCACCCGGCCCTCGGCCCGGTCGCGCCACCAGCGCGAGTCGTGCGAGAACACGCCGGAGCGGTTGTTCAGGACCTCGAGCTGTTCGCGGTGTCCCAGCACGAGCCAGCCCCGGAAGCCGCCACGCTCGTCCACCTCGACCGGCACCACCGGCCCGTACTTCTCTCTCAGGTCGCGGTAGAAGCCGGCCGGGTCGTTCTCGAACTCGGGCCCGTACATGGGGACGTGGCTGGCCGGAGCGCCGGCTCGGGGCGGCCAGGGGCTGCCGTCGGGCATCAGCGGGGCTGGGGAGGTCATGGAACTCCGAACGGTGATGGACGGTGCGTCACGGAACGGTAGGTGATCGTATTACCTCAACTCCCTTGCGAGGGGGCCGATTCGGCCTTCCTCACACACCACTCACCACACCACTCACCGCTTCACGAGCCGCGACGTGCCCCGCTCAGGAGCCGGGGATGGTGGTGAGGAACTCCCCGGTCCAGGCCAGCAGTTCGCGCCCGGCCAGCGGCTTCCCGCCGATCCGCGCCGTGGTGGGCCGCGGCACGAGCACCTGGCCGGTGGCCCGTTTGACGACCGACCCCGGGTAGACCCGGTTGAGGCGCAGCTCCTGCGACTCCCGCAACTCGACCGGCGAGAACCGGATCCGACTGCCCTGCAGGGTGATGTCCGTCACCCCGCAGGAGCGGGCCAGCATCCGGAGGCCCGCCACCAGCAGCAGGTTCTCCGTCGCCTCGGGCAACGGACCGTACCGGTCGGTCAACTCCTCCCTGACCGCCCGGATGTCCTCCTCCGTGTTGGCCGCGGCGATCGACCGGTACGCCTGAAGCCGCAGCCGCTCGCCCGGCGCGTAGTCGTGCGGCACGTGCGCGTCCACCGGCAGCTCGATCTTCACCTCGAGCAGCGACTCCTCCGGCTCCGCCGCTCCGCCGGTCTCCAGCGTCGCCCGGTAGTCGGCCACCGCCTCGCCCACCATCCGCACGTACAGGTCGAAACCCACGCCCGCGATGTGGCCCGACTGCTCGCCGCCGAGCAGGTTGCCCGCGCCCCTGATCTCCAGGTCCTTCATCGCCACATACATGCCGGCGCCCATCTCGGTGTGCTGGGCGATGGTGGCGAGCCGCTCGTGCGCGGTCTCGGTCAGCGGCTTCTCCGGTGGGTAGAGGAAGTACGCGTAGCCGCGCTCCCTGCCCCGGCCGACCCGCCCGCGCAGCTGGTGGAGTTGGGAGAGGCCGAAGGTGTCGCCGCGCTCCACGATCAGGGTGTTGGCGTTGGAGATGTCGATGCCGGACTCGACGATCGTCGTCGACACCAGCACGTCGAACTTCTTCTCCCAGAAGTCCACCACGACCCGCTCCAGCAGGGACTCGCTCATCTGCCCGTGCGCGGTGGCGATCCGCGCCTCCGGCACGATGGCGCGCAGCCTGCTGGCCACCCGGTCGATGGACTCCACCCGGTTGTGGATGTAGAACACCTGGCCCTCGCGCAGCAGTTCGCGCCGGATCGCGGCGCCGATCTGCTTCTCCTCGTAGGGGCCGACGAACGTCAGTACCGGGTGCCGCTCCTCGGGCGGCGTGGTGATGGTGGACATCTCGCGGATGCCCGTCACCGCCATCTCCAGCGTCCGCGGGATCGGCGTCGCGGACATCGTCAGCACGTCCACGTTGGCCCGCAGCTTCTTCAGCTGCTCCTTGTGCTCGACGCCGAACCGCTGCTCCTCGTCGACGATCACCAGGCCGAGGTCCTTGAACTTCACCTCGGACGAGAACAGCCGGTGGGTGCCGATGACGACGTCGACCGTGCCGTCGCGCAGCCCCTCGAGCGCCGCCCTGGACTCCGCGTCGGTCTGGAAGCGGGAGAGCGGGCGCACGTTGACCGGAAACTGCGCATAGCGCTCCGAGAACGTGCCGAAGTGCTGCTGCACCAGCAGCGTGGTCGGCACGAGCACCGCCACCTGCTTGCCGTCCTGCACGGCCTTGAACGCGGCGCGCACCGCGATCTCGGTCTTGCCGTAGCCGACGTCGCCGCAGATCAGCCGGTCCATCGGAACCGACTTCTCCATGTCGTCCTTGACCTCGCCGATGGTGGTCAGCTGGTCCGGGGTCTCGGCGTAGGGGAACGCGTCCTCCAGCTCGCGCTGCCACGGCGTGTCGGTGCCGAAGGCGTGTCCGGGTGCCGCCATCCGCGCCGAGTAGAGCTTGATCAGGTCGGCGGCGATCTCCTTGACCGCCTTGCGGGCCCGCGCCTTGGTCTTGGTCCAGTCCGCGCCGCCGAGCCGGTGCAGGGACGGCGCCTCGCCGCCGACGTACTTGGTGACGAGGTCGAGCTGGTCGGTCGGCACGAACAGCCGGTCGCCCGGCTGGCCGCGCTTGGCCGGCGCGTACTCGACCAGCAGGTACTCGCGGGTCGCGCCCTGCACGGTGCGCTGCACCATCTCGACGTAGCGGCCCACGCCGTGCTGCTCGTGCACGATGTAGTCGCCGGCGGTCAGCGTCAGCGGGTCAAGCGTCTTGCGGCGCCGGGCCGGCATCCGGGTGCCGTCGCGGCCGGCCGTCTTCTGCCCGGTCAGGTCGGTCTCGGTGAGCACGGCCAGGCGCAGCTCGGGCGCCAGGAAGCCGTGCTCGATCGCCCCGCAGGAGACCTGGACCACGGACGGCACCGGCTCGCCGGTCAGCGCCGGCACCAGGCGGGCCGCGATGCCCTCGCCGCCGAGCACCTCGACGGTGCGGCTGGCCGGGCCCTGCCCCTCGGTGAGGTAGACCACCCGCCAGCCGTCGGCCAGCCAGCCCTTGGTGTCGGCGAGGGCACGCGCCGTGTCACCCCGGTAGCTCTCGGCGGCCCGCAGGCCGAGCCGCAACACGTCGTCGACCTCGTCGACGGCCTCGTCACCTGAGGCCTGCGAGAACGGCGAGACCGACCACCAGGGCATGCCGAGCTCGGCGGCGCGCTCCCGCACCTCGGCGAGGCCACGCAGCGAGGCGGCGCCGACGTCGATGGGCGCCTCGCCGGTGTCGGACATGGCGGCGGCGGCCCAGGACGCCTGCAGGAACTCCTGGCTGGTGGCGACCAGGTCGGCGGCCCTGGTCCGCACCCGCTCCGGATCGCAGACCACCGTCATGGCGCCGGCCGGCAGCACGTCGACCAGCAGCTCCATGTCGTCGACGAGGACGGGCGCCAGCGACTCCATGCCGTCCACGGCGATGCCCTCGGCGATCTTGCCGAGCAGCTCGTCGAGCTCGGGGTGCGCGCGGGCCAGCTCGGCGGCGCGCGCCCGCACCTCGTCGGTGAGCAGCAGCTCACGGCACGGGGGCGCCCACAGGCCGTGCTCGGCGACCTCGAGGGACCGCTGGTCGGCCACCTTGAAGTAGCGGATCTCCTCGATGTCGTCGCCCCAGAACTCCACCCGCAGCGGGTGCTCCTCGGTGGGCGGAAACACGTCGAGGATGCCGCCGCGCACCGCGAACTCGCCGCGCTTCTCGACCAGTTCCACCCGGGAGTAGGCGGCGGCCGCCAGCGCCTCGGTGACCCGGCCGAGGTCGGCGGTGGCGCCGGCCCGCAGGCTGACCGGCTCCAGGTCGCCGAGTCCCTTCACCTGCGGCTGCAGCACGGCGCGGATCGGGGCCACCACCACGGATACGGGCCCGGCGCCCGGGTCGTCGGCGCGCGGGTGCGCGAGCCTGCGCAGCACGGCGAGCCGCCGGCCGACGGTGTCGGCGCGCGGCGAGAGCCGCTCGTGCGGCAGGGTCTCCCAGGCCGGGAACTCCACGACGGCGTCGGCCACCGGCAGCAGCGAGCGGAGCGCGGCGGCCAGGTCCTCGGCCTCCCGGCCGGTCGCCGTCACGGCCAGCACGGGACGCCCGGCGCCGGCCAGCGCAGCGACGGCCAGCGGCCGCGCCGCGGGCGGACCGACCAGGTCGACATGCCGCCGCCGCCCGTCGGCGGCGGCGGAGACGGCCTCGTCCAGGGCGGGGTCATGACGTACGGCGTCGAGCAGACCGGCAAGAGACATCAGGCACGCTTCCGTCCGCGACCAAGCCGCAGCTTGGCATGAGTGGCTTGAGCGCCCTCGCGCCGCCGGCGCGCCACGCGCACGCGGGCACCACGAAGGCCCCGACACGGATCCTCCGGCCGGGCTCACCCGACGAGCCCCCAGGGCACCGCCGGACAAACCTCAAGAGTACGCGCCCATCACGGCAGCACTGGCGCCCGGCCAAGCCGGGCCGGCCGCGTAGGCCGGCCGGCCACCGGCCTACGCGGCCGGCGGCACGGCCGACCGACGCAGGCGCCCGCCGGGCACCGCCACGGCCCTCCTCGTCGGCGCCGCAGCCGACCCCGGCCCTTCGGCCACGACCAACCGCACCGCCACGGCCCACCCATCAACGCCGCAGCGCCCCCGCACGCCTGGGACCACGGCACGCCACGCTTCCCCCGCCAGGCGGCACCGCCACGGCCCACGCGTCAGCACGGCAGCCGACCGGGCCCGCCTTGGACCACGGCCGCACCGCCCCGCCACAGCCCTCCTCATCGGCGCCGCAGCCGACCCCCCAGCCTTCGGCCACGACCAACCGCACCGCCACGGCCCACGCGTCAGCACGGCACCCGGCCCCCACGCCGTCGGCCACGACCAACCGCACCGGTCGCCGGGCGGTGAGCCGTGTGCCAGGCGTACCGCACCTGCCATGGAGGGCGGCACGTCGGCGCCGCACGCCGGCGCGCCAGCCGACCGGGCTCGCCGTACAGACGGGGCCCATGAGGCGCACGGGGCCGCCGCCCCGCACGCCGCCCCCGGCGGCCCGGGCCCGGAGCGCACGCTCCGCCGACGCCGCTCCGGCGAAGGCGCCCCGCGCCGGCAGGCCCGCCCGTCGTGTCGGCCCGCCGCCGTTGGCGAGGCGGGCCGTTTCCACACTTCCTCCCGGCAACCTCCACCGCACACCCCACCCCGGCTGTTCGAAGGTTCAACTACGTTCGTGGCCCCCGCCCGCTCACCCACCCAAAAGGGGGAATGGTCCATGGCCGGAGGCTGGCTGGATCGCTCCCGGATCGTCGCGCCGGCCGGTTGGAACCGGTGGCTGGTGCCGCCGGCCGCCCTCTCCGTGCACCTGGCCATCGGGCAGGCGTACGCCTGGAGCGTCTTCAAACCGCCGCTGGAGGAGGCCCTCGGCCTGAGCGGCACGCAGAGCGCGCTGCCCTTCCAGTTCGGCATCGTGATGCTCGGCCTGTCCGCCGCCTTCGGCGGCACCCTCGTGGAGCGCAACGGCCCCCGCTGGGCGATGTTCGTCTCCGCCGTCTGCTTCTCCTCCGGCTTCCTGATCTCCGCCCTCGGGGTGCTGACCGAGCAGTTCTGGCTGGTGGTCCTCGGCTACGGCTGCGTCGGCGGCATCGGCCTCGGTATCGGCTACATCTCGCCGGTCTCGACGCTGATCAAGTGGTTCCCCGACCGCCCCGGCATGGCCACCGGCATCGCCATCATGGGCTTCGGCGGCGGCGCGCTGATCGCCTCGCCCTGGTCGAGCGAGATGCTGGACGCCTTCGGCACCGACACCGACGGCATCGCCACCGCCTTCGCCGTGCACGGCGCCGTCTACGCCGTGTTCATGTCGCTCGGTGTCTGGCTGGTCCGGGTCCCCGCCGACCCGTCCCCCTCCGCGGCCGCCATGGCCAGGCTCAGCGCCGGCACCGCCGCGATCCGCGTCTCGGCGAGCACCGCCATCCGCACGCCTCAGTTCTGGTGCCTGTGGGTGGTGCTGTGCTGCAACGTGACCGCCGGCATCGGCATCCTGGAGAAGGCCGCGCCGATGATCCAGGACTTCTTCGCCGACACCGACGCGCCCGTCTCAGCCGCCGCCGCTGCCGGCTTCGTGGCCCTGCTCTCGCTCGCCAACATGTCGGGCCGGATCGTCTGGTCCTCCACCTCCGACCTGGTCGGCCGGAAGAACATCTACCGCCTCTACCTGGGCGCTGGCGCGCTGCTCTACCTCACCCTGGCGCTGGCCGGCGACGCCGCCAAGCCGCTCTTCATCGTCGCGGCGCTGCTGCTGCTCTCCTTCTACGGCGGCGGCTTCGCGACCATCCCGGCCTACCTGCGCGACCTGTTCGGCACCTACCAGGTCGGCGCCATCCACGGCCGGCTGCTCACCGCCTGGTCGGTGGCCGGCGTACTCGGCCCGCTGATCGTCAACGCCATCGCGGACAGCCAGGAGTCGGCCGGCAGGACCGGGCCCGACCTCTACGCCCTGTCCTTCGTCGTCATGATCGCCCTGCTGGTGATCGGCTTCGTGGCCAACGAACTCGTCCGGCCGGTGGCCGCCAGGCACTACGAGCCGCAGCCGGGACCCGAAGCCGCCCAGGAGCCGAAGGAGGCCGCCCGGTGAACCGCCGCGCCCTGCTCGTCATCACCTGGCTGTGGGTCGGCCTCCCCCTGACCTACGGCCTCGTCGAACTCGTCCGCAAGGCCAGTCAGCTGTTCACCGGTTGAGCAGGGAGTCGACGTCCAGCTCCACCTTCGCGCCGATGGACTCGGCGACACGAACGAGTCCCCAGGGTGGCTCAGCCCTGCCGCGCCACCCGGATCTCGGGGGCGTGGTGGACCGGGAAGTTGACCGAGTTGGCGATGAAGCAGGCGCGGTGCGCGTCCTCGTGGAGCTCGGTGGCGCTCGGGGCCATGGTCTCGTCGGCCACCGTGACCACCGGGGCGAGCACCACCTCGGTGAAGTGTCCTGCCGTGCCCGCGCTCTCCACCATCGTGCCGCGCGCCGCGTCCTCGTAGCCCGTCACCACCACGCCCTTGAGGGCGCAGAGCGCGAGGTAGCTCAGCATGTGGCACTGGGAGAGCGAGGCGACCAGCAGCTCCTCGGGGTTCCACCGCTCGGGGTCGCCCACGAAGGTCTTGTCGGCGCTGGCCACGATCATCGTCGGCTTGCCGGCCGCCGTGATCTCGGTGTCGCGCGCGTACGCCCGGTATCCCGCCGTGCCCTCACCCGTGTTGCCGGTCCAGCGCACCGTGACCGCGTAGGCGTGTTCCCTGGTTCTGCTCATACGCCCCAGTATGGCCGCGCGCCCACCGCCCCAGGCGAACCGACGAGCATGACGTGCACACGCCTTTGCCGAGTCGTTACCTGAAGCACGCCGCGCAGAAACGTTCAACCGAAAGCATGTCCCAGGCATCACCCCCACCCGGCTCCGCGGAGCCGAACCCGCCCCCACGATCAGGGAGTTCGCGTTGCCCCACATACGCAGCTCGATCCGCGCCGGCTCGTTCTACGCGCGTCGACGCCTGGGCCTGATAGCCGCCCTCACCGGCCTGATATCCATCGCCGCCCTGTTCAGCGGCCCCTCCGC
>NZ_SMKC01000311.1 GCF_004348315.1 Streptomyces sp. 8K308
TCCCCGGCCTCACCGCGGACACCGTCCACATCTCCGCCGACTGGAGCGGCCTCGTCCTACGCCACGGTGCGGCCTTCATCGGCCACCGCGCCGACCAAGGCCCCACCGACCCCTTCTACGGCTACGCCGAACTCCACACCCGCAGCGTCTACCTCGACGCCCTCCTCTTCGGCATGATCCAGCGCGACCACATCGACCAACTCACCGAAGACCTCACCGACGTCTTCACCGGCCCCGGCGAAGCGGCCCGCCTGGCCACCCTCGAACGCCGCCTCGCCCACTTCCGCAGCACCTACTGGCGCCAACACCTCACCACCCACGGCACCGCCAACGACCTCCTCACCGCCTACCAGAACCAGTACCGACTCCCCGAACGCTTCACCGAAATCCTCGCCGAAGCCGCCGACCACAACCGCCTCATCCAAACCCGCGAAAACCAACAGATCAGCGGCGCCCTCGGCATCATCACCATCCTCGGCCTCCCCCTCACCACCGCCCTCACCGTCATCCAAGTCCTCGGCTACCAAACTCCCTGGCACCTCCTCACCGCCGCCCTGACCGCCCTCGCCGCCACCGGCGCCCTCCTCACCACCCCCTACGGCCGCCTCGTCCTCAACTCCCTGCGTAGCAGGCGCGGCAGTCACGAGGCCAGTTGATACGAACCAGACCAGGGTTGGGTTCAGTTACCGACCTCAAGGGCGGTCTCCTCACCGTGTCGGCACAAGGGTTCAGCCGAGCAGCCGCTCCCAGGCGCAACCCCCGCGGCCCTGCGGCGAGCCGTTCCGGCAGATCAACCTCTTCTGCCTAGGTACCGTCCATCTGGGAACCCCGGGCGCCCATGCCCCGGGCCCTATCCATCCCGCTGACTAGTCTGGATAGATTTGCAGGATGCGCCCGGAGCGGGCAGCGCCGCAGAGAACCGGCCGCTCACTATCGACCACAAAAGCAGGAACACGAATGTGAAGAAGTAAGTAAAAGCACGCCACTTACCAGATAAAGCCGCAGGTCACGATCTGCTCCCCGCGATTGCGGGGTTGTTCCCGCCGCCCGCTACGCCCTGGCCACAAAGCTGGTCAATGAGTTGGTTATGGCCGCAGATGAGAAGCAGCGGAACAAGACCATCGCCTGCTACGGCCGCGTCGACCTGCTCTGCATCGACGAACTCGACTATATGGAACTCGACCGCCGCGGCGCTGAACTCCTCTTTCAGGTCCTGAGCGAACGCGAGGAGAAGAACAGCGTCGCCATCGCCTCCAACGAATCCTTCTCCGACTGGACCAAGACCTTCACCGACCTCCGCCTCTGCGCGGCCATCGTCGACCGCCTCACCTTCAACGGCACCTCATCGAAAACCGGCACCGGCTCCTACCGCCTGGCCAGCATCCGAGCAGGGGCCGAGGAACCCGCCAAGGCCGGCTGCCTCTTCTCGCAGGCTTCGACAGACCGTCCCGTTTGGCACGGCCCGATGCTGAGCCACCGGGGACTGCCCCCGAGGCTCAGGGCGTTGCGAGAAGCCCGAGTGTGGTCAGCAGGTTTTGCACCTCCGCCAAGGATGCGGCACACATGTGTGCCTGCCGGAGTTCTTCCTCCCGGTGGGTTGTCGTCAAGCCGATCACCGTGCAGCCGGCCGCCACCGCCGCACATATGCCCGCCGGGGCATCCTCCACCACCAGACACGCCGAGGCGGCGACGCCGAGGCGGGACGCGGCCAGGGCGAAGCAGTCCGGCGCGGGCTTCGCGTCTTCCACATCGCTGCCATAGACCCGCACAGCGGGGAGGGGAAGTCCCGCCGCTGCGAAACGCGATTCGACGAAGGCCCGGTCGCCAGAGGTCACGATCGCCCACGGACTGTCGGACAACGCCTTCAGCAGATCAGCAGCGCCCTCGACCGGCAGGACGCTGTCACGTTCCCGGGCCAGCAGCTCGTCCAGTACCTGCCGCTCGACGACCGGGTCCAGATGCACAGCCGCGTCTCTAACGGTGTCCTCGGGGCGCCGCCCGAAGGTGAGCTGCCACACCTTCTCAGGGTCCAGACCTCGCGCCAGCGACCAAGCGTTCCAGACTCTCCGGTGAGCTACTGCCGAGTCCAGCAGGACTCCGTCCACGTCGAGGAGCACGGCAGAGATTGTCATACCGGGATCTTTCTCACGCGGGGCAGGCACAACACCGAAGATGCCAGAACACAGGAGCGACGCCATTAGTCGTGAACATCCCTGCCCATGGCGACAAGCAATCCAGCACTCCGCAGGGTAGGCCGCACGAGCCCGCCAACCTGCACGAATCGTCCTCCGGCATCCACCGCCGTCTGCGGCGATCCGTGCGCCCGTTGCCACTCAGATAGTCACTCTCCCCGCTCCCCGGTAGACCGCAGGGTGGCAGCGCCGAGGCGACGTAGCATCTCTCCGGAAGCTACGCTCGAAGCCAACATCGTTCGACCGGGCTGGCTCGGCGCCACAGCTAGACCTTGGGGCGCCTGCGCCGACATCCGACTGAATAAAATGAGCCCCTCCGTCTCGCATCACCGCAGGTCAACAAGTGTCGCCCCCGCACCGGCGGGGATCGTCCCATCGGCGACATCACCGCCGTCGATTGGGCGGTGTCGCCCCCGCACCGGCGGGGATCGTCCCGCCTTCCAGGCGGCCCGCTCGCTGATCCCCCGGTCGCCCCCGCACCGGCGGGGATCGTCCACGATGGCTGGGTTGTCTAACTTCTGGGATTCCGTCGCCCCCGCACCGGCGGGGATCGTCCGTTCGGCATCGGCCTGATGCGCGGCAGCCAGTCGTCGCCCCCGCACCGGCGGGGATCGTCCGCCGATGGAGAACAGCGCGACCCCGAGCGTGATGTCGCCCCCGCACCGGCGGGGATCGTCCTCCGGAGTCGGGGCTCGTGGCGTACTGCTGGGCGTCGCCCCCGCACCGGCGGGGATCGTCCCGCCCTGGGGTGGATGGCCAACCCGCGAGTTGCGTCGCCCCCGCACCGGCGGGGATCGTCCCAGCGCCGTGGACCGCCACACCTCGATGACCGGGTCGCCCCCGCACCGGCGGGGATCGTCCGCCTGGCGCGGCATCGCCCAGGGCACCTGGTGGGTCGCCCCCGCACCGGCGGGGATCGTCCGCCCACCATCGAGCAGCGAGTGACTGCGCTGGAGTCGCCCCCGCACCGGCGGGGATCGTCCGACGCTCCTCATAGGCTTCGGTGGCTGCGGCTGGTCGCCCCCGCACCGGCGGGGATCGTCCCGACGTCACCGTGACGCGGGTGGACGGCAGCTCGTCGCCCCCGCACCGGCGGGGATCGTCCGATCTGCGGCGCCTGCAACGGCAAGGGGTGAGCGTCGCCCCCGCACCGGCGGGGATCGTCCCACCTACGCCGCCCTCAACAGCTTGCCCACCGGGTCGCCCCCGCACCGGCGGGGATCGTCCCCCGCACGAGGCGCACTTGGCGCACTGGTCGTGGTCGCCCCCGCACCAGCGGGGATCGTCCCACGATCGGCCTCGTGGGCTACGGCCAGGACGTGTCGCCCCCGCACCGGCGGGGATCGTCCCCCGCACGAGGCGCACTTGGCGCACTGGTCGTGGTCGCCCCCGCACCAGCGGGGATCGTCCCACGATCGGCCTCGTGGGCTACGGCCAGGACGTGTCGCCCCCGCACCGGCGGGGATCGTCCCCCGGCGGAGTCCACCGCAGCCGGGCCGACCGCGTCGCCCCCGCACCGGCGGGGATCGTCCCCCTGGGGGTGTGGGGAGCTGCCCGGTCTATGCGTCGCCCCCGCACCGGCAGGGATCGTCCGACGTTCACGGGGAACACCGCGATGTTGGCGAGGTCGCCCCCGCACCGGCAGGGATCGTCCACGGCGGGTGACGGTGTAGAGGTGGTGGGGGGCGTCGTCCCCGCACCGGCGGGGATCGTGCCGCGCGGGCCCGGGGGTGAGTTGGTCGAGGTCGTCGTCCCGGCGCTGGCAGGGCCCGTTCGATGCACGAGACAATCGGCTATTATCGCCCAAGTCGACCCTCATCAGTGCGACTTGTTCCTCCGGCTTGCCTTCAGCCAGTGGGCGCGTGCGATCTCATGGCGAGTCGAGGAAGCGAAAGTCGAGGGCTCGGGCCCCAGCGACGTTCGCATGTGTGAGTCATGCATCCCCACACGGCGCTGATGGCTGGCGTTGAACCTGGGCGACCTCGTGTTTACCGTACCGTTCGAGGCATTACGATGCTTGATCACTACGGGGGTGGGTGAGACGTGGCACGGCCGTCTGACTGGAGTCCGGTGGACATGGACTCCGACCCAACGCCGGGGAGTCCGGGGGAAGTTCGGGAGCTCGCTGACGAGCTTCAGACGTTCGCGGACGACGTGGGCGAGGCGTTGAGTCGTATCCGGGGGATGGCAGAGGACCGGGCCGTTCTCGACTGGGCGGGTTTGTCGGCCGAGGCGTTCCGCAGCGAGTTCGACGGGGTGCCGGGCAACCTGGAGAAGCTCCAGACCTCCTACGACATGGCCGCCCAGGCCCTCCAGACGTACTGGCCGAAGTTGGAGACCGCCCAGGGCATGGCGGATCGCGCCCTGGACCGGGCGATGTCCGCCCAGGCGGATCTCAGCTCGGCACAGGCGGCGTTGTCCGATGCGCAGGATTGGGTGAGCAGGGCAGGCGAGGAGGCCGAACGGCTGCAACGTGAGGGCGAGCGCGACGAGGTCGAGCCGCCGTCGGAGGCCGAGGTCCGGGCCGCTACCCGGGACCGTAACGCCGCCAACGATGCGGCGTCCTCTGCTCAGGGCCGGGTCGACGCCGCCGAGGAAGCCCTCTCCGCCGCCCGCGAACTCGCCCAACAGGCAAAGGAGATGCGGGAGGACGCCGCCCGCGCCTGCGCCCGGGACATCGACGAGGCGTCGGACGCCGGTATTCAGAACCGGCGTTGGTGGGAGGACGCGATCAACTGGGTGTCCGAGAACTGGGACACCATCGTCGAGATCTGCAAGGTCGTCGTCGCCGTCCTCGGCATCGTCGTCATGATCATCGGCGGACCCCTCGCCTGGGTCGTCCTCGCCGCCGCCCTCGTCGTCCTCGCCGACACCCTCTACGACTACGCCAACGGCCGAGCCTCCCTCTGGGACGTCGCCTTCGCCGCCCTCGACTGCATCCCCGGCATGAAAGGCCTCACCACCCTCGGCGGCCTCGCCGGCGGAGTGGCGGCCCTGGCGCGCGGCGGCCTGCGCGGCATGGCCGGTGGGCTGCGGCGCCTGGCCGGCAGCGCGCGGCGCACGATGAGCAATGCCGCGCAGGGCGCGTACAACCGGCTGCGCACCATGGTGCGCAGCCGAGGCACCGACCCTGTGGACCTGGCGACCGGGCACGTGTACCTGCCGCAGACCGACGTGGTGCTGCCCGGCACGCTGCCCCTGGTCTTCACGCGGCGCATGGAGTCGGGCTACGCGGCCGGCCACTGGTTCGGCCCGTCCTGGGCCTCGACGGCCGACCAGCGCCTGGAGATCGACGACGAGGGCGTCATCCTCGTCACCGAGGACGGGATGCTCCTCGCCTACCCGCACCCGGACCAGGAACCGACGTACCCGGAGACGGGGCCGCGTTGGCCGCTGGCACGGCTGGCGGACGGCGGCTACACGGTCACCGACCCGGTCCAGGGGACGCGCCGCTGGTTCTCGGCACCCGACCGGCAGGGCCTCGCGCCGTTGAAGCGACTGTCGGACCGCAACGGCGACCACATCGACTTCGACCACGACGCCTACGGCGTCCCGACCGCCATCCGCCACTCCGGCGGCTACCACCTCACCGTCACCACCGAATACGGCCGGATCACCGAGCTCGCGCTCGCCGGCGCCGCCGAGGACGGCTCCGACGTCACGATCAGGCGGTACGGCTACACCGCCGGCAACCTCACCGAGGTGGTCAACTCCTCAGGTGCCGCCCTCCGGTTCACCTACGACGCCCGGCAGCGCGTCACGTCCTGGACCGACTCCAACGACCGGAGCTATACCTACTCCTACGACGAACACGACCGGTGCGTGGCCGAGGGCGGTGACGCCGGGCACCTGGCCGTCACGCTCGACTACGACGGCAGCGACCCGCTCCACTGGCCCGATGCCCGGATCACCACCCTGACCACCGCCGAGGGCGCGGTGAGCCGGTTCGTCGTCAACGACTCCTGCGACGTGGTCGCCGAGATCGACCCCCTGGGGCACGTCACACGCTCCGAGTACGACGCGCACCACCGGACCACGGCGTGGACGGACCCGCTCGGGCACACGACCCGCACCACGTACGACGAGTTCGGCCAGCCGCTCACCGTGACGCACCCCGACGGAGCGGTCACCCGCTGCGCCTACGCCGGGCCCGGCCTGCTCACGACCATCGTCCGCCCCGACGGCACCTCCGTGCGGCGCGCGTACGACGAACGCGGCAACTGCGTGTCCGTCACGGACGCCACCGACGCCACCACCCGCTTCGACCTCGACGACGCCGGACACCTGGCGCGCGTCACCGATCCCCTGGGGGCGGTGACCCTGGTGCGCTGCGCCACCACCGGTCTGCCGGTCTCGGTGGTGGACCCGTTGGGCAACGAGATCGTGCGCGAGCGCGACGCGTTCGGCCGCGTCGTCAGGGTGGTCGACCCGGCCGGGGCCGAGACCCGGCTGTGGTGGACGATCGAGGGCCTGATCTCCCGCGTCCTCGGCCCGGACGGTGCCGAGCGCGCGTGGACGTACGACGGCGAGGGCAACTGCACGGAGCACCGGGACGCCAACGGCCGCGTCACCACCTACGCCTACACCCACTTCGACCTGCTCGCGGCGCGCACCGACCCGAACGGCGCCCGGTACGAGTTCGAGCACGACGCCTCGCTGCGACTGCGCGCCGTGACCGCCCCGGACGGGTCGCGGTGGAGCTACACCTACGACGCGGCCGGCCGCCTGGTGGCGGAGACCGACTTCGACGGCCGCCGCGTCGACTACGAACGGGACGCCCCCGGCCAGGTCGTCGCGCGCACCAACGCCGCCGGCGAAACCGTGGCCTACGCACGCGACCACGCCGGCCGGGTGACCGCGAAGACGGTGAACGGCGCGACCACCTTCTACGAGCGCGACGCCCTGGGCCGCGTCCTGCGGGCGACCAGCCCTGACTGCGTACTGGAACGCGTCTGGGACCCCGAGGGACGTCTGCTCGCCGAGACGGTGAACGGCCACACCCTCCTCAACGCCTACGACGCCGCCGGACGCCGCACCACCCGCACCACACCCGACGGCGCGGCGACCACCTACGGCTACGACGCGGCCGGGCGCCGCACGTCCCTCCACACCTCGGGCCGAACCCTCGCCTTCGACTACGACCCGGTCGGGCGCGAGATATCCCGGCTCCTGGGGGAATCGCTCTCCCAGTCCCAGACGTGGGACGCGGCCGGGCACCTGATCACGCAGGTGGTCACCGCGGCCAACGCCCACACGGTGCAGGCCCGCGCCTACTCCTACCGCGACGACGGCAGCCTGCTGGGCGTCGACGACCGGCTGCGCGGCCCGAGCGAGTTCGACGTCGACAACGCCGGCCGGGTCACCGAGGTCCGCGCGCGCGACTGGACCGAGTCGTATGCCTACGACGCCACCGGCCAGCAGACCCGGTCGAGCCGCCCCGGCGACCGAGACGCCGAAACCGTCCGCGCCGGATCCCGGCTGCTCCAGCACGGGCGCCTGCGCTACTCCTACGACGACGCCGGTCGCGTGATCGCCCGCCACAAGACCAGGCTCTCCCGCAAGCCGGACACCTGGCGGTACGCCTGGGACGCCGAAGACCGACTCACCCACGTGACCACCCCCGACGGCACGGTCTGGCGCTACCGCTACGACCCCTTCGGCCGCCGAACATCGAAGCAACGCCTGGCCGACGACGGCGCGACGGTCGCGGAGGAGGTGCGCTTCACCTGGGACGGCCTGGTCCTGACCCAGCAGACCACCACCTCGGCGGACAACCCCCACGCGGTCACCCTCACCTGGGAGCATCAGGGCCCACACCCCATCGTCCAGAGCGAACGGCTCACCGACCACGCCACCCAGGAAGACGTCGACACGCGCTTCTTCGGCATCGTCACCGACCTGATCGGCACACCGACCGAACTCGTCGACGAAGACGGCACCGTGACCTGGCGCCCCCACCGCACCCTGTGGGGGCTGACCAGCTGGGACACCACGAGCCCCGCCTACACCCCACTCCGCTTCCCGGGCCAGTACCACGACCCGGAAACGGGCCTGTTTTACAACCACCACCGCTACTACGATCCCGAGACGGCCCGCTACGCCACGCCCGACCCCCTCGGCC